>JBDTAE010000311.1:0-4466 GCA_039924785.1 Gemmatimonadaceae bacterium
CGCAATGGCGAAGGCGCGATCGGTCTCGGTGTGCTGTGCATGGCGGCTGCGTTTATAGGACGCGATACGTGGCGATACTCCGTGGTGACCGTGATTGCCGGAACCGTGCTTTTGGTGTATGGCGCGGCACGCAACCGACACTACCTCGGCGCGGCGATTTCCAATCGCGGCGCGCTCCGTCGTCGCGAAAATCAGAAGTAGCGCACGCCGCGACGGTCCGTCGTCCGCCTTTTGCTTGTCGCGGAGTCGATCGGCCTTGTTGATTACCTTGCTCTGGTGCCCGCGCCCGTTACCGACACGCTGATCCACCACGGAACACCCGAATTCCGGCGAACCAATCTCGCGTTGTTTTCCGCGGGCTTCGCGACGTTCTCGCTGCTGTATTGCGTGCAGCCGTTGATGCCAGTGTTCGCGCACGACTTTCACGTCAGTCCAGCGCAGAGCAGCCTTTCGCTCTCTCTCACGAGCGGCCTGCTTGCGCCGACGATGATCGTCGTCGGAACGTTTTCGGAATCCCGTGGCCGAAAGGCGATCATGGTGACGTCGTTGTTTCTGTCGGCGATCATCACGCTTCTGTCCGCGTTCGTGACGCATTGGAACGTCTTTCTCCTGGCGCGGGCGCTGGCGGGAGTCACGTTCGCCGGGCTGCCCGCCATCTCGATGGCTTACCTGAGCGAAGAAGTAAGTCCGACGTCGATCGGACTGGCGATGGGTCTTGCCATCGGCGGCAACGGACTGGGCGGAATGGTCGGCCGCTTGCTGTCGTCGTTTCTTGCCGACGTGCTCTCGTGGCGATGGGCAATGGGGGCCGTTGCAATCATTGGTCTCGTGGCGGCGACCATCTTCTGGCGTACGTTGCCTCCCTCGCGCCACTTTGTCTCGCGACCGCTGCGGCCGGGCGCGTTGCTCGGGACGTTCGTGCATCAGTTTCGCGACGTTCGTCTCGTGGCGTTGTTCGTCGAGGGCTTTCTGCTCATGGGCGCGTTCGTGACGACCTACAACTATGCGACGTACCATTTGCTCGACGCGCCGTACTCGCTCAGCCAGTCGACCACGGGGATGATCTTCCTCGTGTACATCGGCGGGATCTTCGCTTCGGCGTGGATTGGATCGCTCGCTGACAGGGTGGGTCGCGGGCGGATGTTGTTGGGGATGATCGTTCTGATGCTTGCCGGAATCGCGCTCACCGCGCTTCGCCCGTTGGCATTCGTGGTGCTTGGCATCGCGACGGTGACGTTCGGATTCTTTGGCGGGCACTCCGTCGCGAGTAGTTGGGTGGGGCTGCGCGCGCACGAAGCAAAAGCGCAGGCGTCAGCGCTATATCTGTTCTTCTATTACACGGGGGCGAGTCTGGCCGGCGGAGTTGGCGGTTTGTTTTGGGAGCGTTGGCGTTGGAACGGCGTTGCGGGATTTGTCGCGGGAATGCTCGTGATCGGGCTGGCGATCGCGCCAGTCGCAACGATGGAACGAAAGGAGCTCGAGCGTGCCTGACGTTTACACATTTCTCAATGAGATCGGGGTTGCGTACGAACGCTTCGACCACGCGCCGGTGTTCACCTGCGAGGAAGCCGACGCGGCGGTGCCGCATTCTCCCGCGGTGCAAACGAAGAACATCTTTCTCCGCGATAAGCGCGGTCGCCGCCATTTTCTGCTGGTGACGTCGTGCGAAAAGTCCGTCGACATCAAGCGCTTCGCCAATCAAATCGACGCCGATCATCTCAGCTTCGCCTCGCCGGAACGACTAATGAAATACCTCGGCGTAACTCCGGGATCGGTCACGGTGCTCGGCTTGATGAACGACACGGAGCACGGCGTTGAGCTGCATGTGGATGCGGATGTGTGGCACGTGCCGTCGTGGCGCTGCCACCCACTGATCAATAGCGCGACGTTGGTCGTTACTCGCGCGGATATCGTGAAATTCCTCGCGCGTACCGGGCACACGGCGAACGTGATCGCGCTGGACGCTCGACCCGCTCTGAATTCAGACTGAGGCAATCGCATGCGACTCAAGCCGGTGAAGGCGAACGATAAGCTCACACTCGGTGATGACGACGCGAAGCCGCCGAAACACGCGCCGAAGGGCGAAGAGCTCGCCGCGCAGATCGCGAAGGAAACACGACGGATCGCGGATCTGCAACGGGTGTTCTATGCTGACGCGCGGCATGCGTTGCTCATCGTGCTCCAGGGTCGCGATGCGTCTGGAAAAGATGGCACAATTCGCCAGGTCTTTAGTGCCGTGAACCCGCAGGGGTGCGCGGTGAGCGCGTTTCGTGCGCCGAACGAAGACGAAGCGCGGCATGATTTTCTGTGGCGAATTCACCAGCAGATCCCCGCGCGCGGCATGATCGGCATCTTCAACCGGTCGCACTACGAGGACGTTCTCGTGCGTCGCGTCCGAAAGCTGTCGCCGCCGAGCGTGTGGGAGCAACGCTACCGGCAGATCAACGACTTCGAGCGAATGCTGACCCAGGAAGGCGTCGTCATTCTCAAGTTCTTTCTGCACGTTTCGAGCGACGAACAGAAGACGCGCCTCACCGGCCGCCTCACCGACGAATCAAAGAACTGGAAATTCCAGGTCGGAGATCTCGACGATCGCGCGCACTGGAAGGCATACACCCACGCGTTCAAGGACATGCTGCGAAAATGCAGCACCCCGTACGCGCCATGGTTCGTGGTGCCGGGCGACGACAAAAACGTGCGGAACTGGCTCATCGCCCGTCGCATCGCGGATACACTCGACGGTCTCGGGCTGCGCTATCCGAAAGCGTCGGCGACGGTGCGGGGAATCAAGATCACCTGACCGCGGCGCGGCGATTACCGAATCATGTCGATCGCCGCGGCCTGCATCCCCGAGAACGCCGCCGTCGCCGGAGATGCGCTGTTCGTCGTGTTGAAGACGGCGATCACTGCCGCGCCCGTCGCCTTGTTGAAATAGAGGAACGAGCGAAATCCCGCCTGGCTTCCAGTGTGGCCGAGTATCGTGGCGTCGCCCCGCTTGAGAATGAAGAAGGAGAGGCCGATCCACTGATCCGGCGCGGCTTCGTAGCTCTGCGACATCGGCTGAACCGGCTTCCACATTTCCTCGAAGCTCGAGCGTTTCAGCACGATGTCGTATCGCTCATGCGACAGTCCCGGCAACACGGCGTTCGTGAGAAACGCCGTGTATTTCGCAAGGTCGCCGATCGGCGCATTCCATCCGCCATTCGGCGTCGTGATGCCTGGGTCGAACTCCGCGCCGTTGTCGACGAGGTCCACGCGTCCGCCCGAGTCGCGGCGAACGTAGTAGTTGTGTGAGCGATCGGCGGCCATGAAATACGGCGTTGTGCGGAAGTAGCTATGCGTGAGCTCGAGCGGCGCAAAGATGTCCTTTGCGACATACGCGTCCCACGGATCGCCGCTGATCGCCTCGATGATGCGCGCGAGATAGATGAACCCGGGATTGGAGTAGCTGTACTTTGAGCCCGGCTTGAAGTGCAGCTCCTGGTACGGCATCATCGCGACGAGTTGGTTCCACGTCGTCGGCTCGAACGGTTCCCATGGCTTGCCGTCGCCATACGGCCAGGTTCCGTTCTGAAAGCCCGCGGTGTGCGACAGGAGCATGCGGATCGTGATGCTATCGATCATGCCATACGGGTCGTGGATCGCGCGCAACTCCGGCACCCATCGCGTGACCTTGTCGTCCAGCGACAGCTTGCCCCGATCGCGAAGCTGCATGATCGAGATCGCCGTGAGTGTTTTGGTAATCGATCCCCAGTGATAGATGGTGCGATCGTTCACCGCGACGTTCGTAGCGCGATCGGCCTGCCCAACGTCATGCCGGGCGAGCACGTTGCCGTTCTTCATGATCAGCACACTCGCACCGACCACGCGGTCGCTGTCGACGTAGCTGTCGAACGTCTTGACGAAGGCCGGCCAGCTGGACGGCGTTTGCGCCCGCGCTGACGGATTGATGCAGAGGGCGACGATGCCGACTGCTGCAGACATGTATCGAACGCGCATGACGGGCTCGGCAGGGTGAAAAGTCTGATCCAAGCGTACGAAAGGCTGAGCGCGCGTCGCAAGGGGAAAGCGCGCATCGGGGTGCACTATCGTTACGTGATCGCCGAGCGACCGGCCGTGCAAGTCAACCTCGGCGCGTCGCGTTTGAGGTCAGTGTAGCCGCGGACTGTCGCGGAACATGAAAAGCGAATCCCGCGGATTTTCAAAAGAAAATTCCGCGGGAGTCGTTCTATCTGTATCCGTGAAATCCGTTGCTACCTGCGCCACCGGCCGGAGTTACCGCTGCTGCATCGTCGTCATGCTGGCGCCCTTCGTGCCGTATTTGTCGAACCAGCTTCGCAGGTACAACTGGGTGCGAAGGAAGTTCGATGGCGTGCTCGACGTGCCGTGATACTCGTTGTTCATGCGAATCATCACCGTCGGCACGCCCTTGATCTTGAGTGCGCGGTAGAACTCTTCGATCTGTG
>JBDTAE010000312.1:0-3558 GCA_039924785.1 Gemmatimonadaceae bacterium
CAGGCCGGCGACAGGCGTGCGGGGATCGGGCTTGCTGACGACCGGATCTCGCACCATAGTCATCGCGCAGCGAAGTAGCCTTTCACACCCGTCTCTCGAAGGAGCGTCCGGTGGACGAATTGTCGCGACTCTTTGGCGCGTATGATCGCGGAGCGATCTCGCGTCGACATCTGTTACAAGCATTGGGCGTTGCCGCTGTCGCCGCGCCCCTCAGCCGCGTGTTCGGACAGGGTTCCTGCGCGGGTCGAGACCGCGATACGACCGCAGCGTGTAATCACACGCCGATGACGGCGCCGTTCGAGCCGACGGGTTGGAAGACCGTGCTGCTCGATCACTTCACGATGCAGGTGACCGAACCTGAGCGTGAAGCGGCGTACTATGCCGCGTTGCTGGGTTGGAAGGTTCGCAGCAATGACAGCACCGGTATCTACATGGACATCGGCGATTGGGGCGGCGTGAAGATTCGTGGCGGCTACGTACCGCGCGCGGGCGGACGGGGCGGCGGGGGGGGAGCTGGTCGTGGCGGCGGTCGTGGTGGTGCGGCGGGCGATAGCGCGGGCGGTCGCGGTGGCCGAGCCGGTGGTCGAGCGGGTGGCGGCGGTGCCGGCGGGAGCGGAGCCGGCGATGCGAGCCACATGGCCGCGTGCACGGTAGAGAAGGTTCCAACCATCGCCGGAGCCGGAACTTCCTGGGACGGTTTCTGCTGGGGCATTACCCCCTGGGACACGAACAAGGTCGAAGCAGCGCTGACGTCGCGTGGTCTGAACCCCGTTGCGGATAACAGCGGGGACGACTTCCGCAGCTTTCACATCAAGGATCCGGATGGAATGGATCTTTGGGTCAGCAACGGCACGAAGAAGAACCGTCGTCGCACGCCCGCGAATGGAACGCTCAGCGTGCCAGAGCCGTTCGAGCCCACCGGCTGGACGACGAAGTATCTCGACCACATTTCGTTCCGTGTGACGAGCTACAAGGAAACTGTGGCGTTCTACGAAACGCTGCTCGGCTGGAAGGGACTTGGCGACGAGGGGAGCCAGAATGAAACGCTCATCTCGCCGGAGATTGGTGGTCTCTTGATTCGCGGCGGCAATGCGAGCTCTCCGACCTTCACGATGCCCGCAACGCGCAGCGCTACGATGGATCACATCTCGTTCGGCATTTCGCCGTTCGACGCTGACAAGATGTGGATGGAGCTGTGCAAGCGCGGCCTGCAGGAGTCGGTCGATACGGGCGCCATCGCGTCGTCGCCGCCGATCGAGAAAGACATTCATACGGCGACGTATAAGAGTTTTCATACGCGCACGCCGAACAACTTCAACTTGCAGATCAGCTCGAAGATCGCGGCAGACCAGTCGACGGGTCCGCGAAATCCGGGTGGCGGATCACGATAGCCGGACCTGAGCGATCACGAACGCGAGAGCGTGGCCGCTTCGTTTCTTCGGCGCTGCGAGCTTCGTGCGGCCGTCGCGCTCCTCAACCCACTCGTTGGCGGCCGCCGACTAACCCGTGTTTCTCACAGTGGTTCTCGGCGCGAGCGTCGTCCTGTCAGCACCGATCGTTATCGCGGCGGATCAAGCGGGATCGAGTGGTGGCTAACTGCGAACGCGGACTGGAGCGGAATTGGCGGACGGACGCGGAGACTGCGTTCAAAAGGAGAACAGCAACAAGCGAATTCAGTGCAAAAACAATTGAATGAGGTCCTTTTTGAACGCGCCTGCTCGAATGCAGGCTCTTCGAACGCCGTCGCTATCAACGGTGTTGCTTTGAACGCAGTCTCCGCGTCCGTCCGGTTGTTTCCGTTCCCTTCCGCGTTCGCCCTTTGGTGCAGCGCACCGAGACGACGACCGCCGGCATCGTGCAAGCGGATCGTGGCACGGGCTAGATGTCCACGAAGCCGAGGCATTGGAGGACCTCCGTCAACTCTGAGGTGCTCATGTCGCCCGTCGTTACGCGAGCACGGAGAACGGGAGGAGCGACGCGCCGTGGTCGTCGCGAAGTTCGATCGAGGCGAGATCTGTCTCAGTCAGCGGCGCGATCGTGAGCGTGACCGGCTCGGCGAGCAGTGGCGCGAGCTCGGCCCGGAACGCCGCGGCCGCCTCCGGCTCCATCGCATACGCGGGCGTGCGCGACGAGAGCAGCACGAGTTCGTTGCCCGCGTCGTTCTTGAGCACGAGCGGCTTGCCGTCTTCGCGTATCGCGTGCAACTGCGCGGTCTCGTCGATCGCGGATCGGAGGAGCGACGTCTCGGCCTCGACGGCGCGTCGGAGCTTGGCGAGCTTCACGCTTGCCAGCGCGTTTGTCGATTTGGCGCCGATCAATCCGATCGCGGCCGCCAGGAGCTGCTCGTTCGTTACCGTCACCGCAGTCATGAGGGTTTTCAGAGAGTGAGAGAA
Organism: Gemmatimonadaceae bacterium; assembly: GCA_039924785.1. Lineage (GTDB taxonomy): Bacteria > Gemmatimonadota > Gemmatimonadetes > Gemmatimonadales > Gemmatimonadaceae > JAQBQB01. The sequence continues at coordinate 2,394 of JBDTAE010000312.1, forward strand.
CGACGCACGGTTAGCTGGCCGCCGTGACGATGCCTTTCATCACCGTCAGGTTGTGGATTGGCCCATCGAAGTCGACGCCATCCGTGCCGGCCCGGGCGCCGCTATGCACGTCGCCGTGCCAGCCGCCGACGTTGAAGCCGAGCGCGCTGACCTTGCCTTGCGCGAACACTTGACCGAAGAACCCGACGTCGATCGCGCCGAGCCAGCCGATCATCACGAGTGTGTTCGTGTACTTCGCGTCGTACGGATTCGTGCCGGGATTCAGCGGATCGACGCTGTTCTCGAGAATGAAATCCGCATAGCGCGCCGCGCCGGGCGTGAGCACGAGGCCGACGTCGGTGCTGCAGTAGATGAACGACGGCGCGAGTCCGGTCCCATCGCCGACCATTCCCGGAGCGCCGGTAACGACGATACCGCGAGGGAAGATGGCCGCGCGGTCGGTGAGCGTGAGCACGTCCTCGAGCGTTTGCGACGTCGAGCCAGACGAGTCGATGTGCGTCGTTTGGATGTGCAAAGTGCTCGGCGTGCCGGTCCCCGTACTGACTGGCGCCGCGAGCGTCACGTCGGCCGCCGCAGCGTCTGTGCCGCTCGCGTTCGCACCGAGGGCCATGGCGGTGATGCCGTCCACTGCGCCGCAGAAGACGTACGTTCCGGCCGGGAACGTGCCAGCGCTGACGTCGTCCGCGGTGACCACGTGCGTATGCCCGACCAGCGAGAAGCCGACAAAACTTGCGTCCGGATCCGCACCCGAGAGCGTGAGCACTTCGCGCAATGGCCGGTTGATCACGTCCGCCAGCATTGGCGCGCCGGGCGCGACTGCCTGTTCGTTTTGGAGCGCCCAATCGATCGTTGTCATGCCGCGACTCCGTTAAGGATCTCTGAAGTGTCGAGGATGAATATGCCGTTGAGCAAGAGCGCCGCGGAATCGATCGTCCCGCGATCGATGCGCACGGCATACACGAGCACCAGCTGATGCATCTGCGTCGGCACGGAATACTTCACCTGGTACGCCATCGGCGCAACGAGTGACGTCCCGTCAATGATGATCGCGTTGTCCGGCAGGGCGGCTGCGTCCGCGAGCTGAATGACCGAGTCGACGTGCACTTCGTTCGAGCCACCGCGCGAGTGTTGGCGACCGGTGTGGTCCTCGACGCGGCCCACACTT
>JBDTAE010000313.1:0-9622 GCA_039924785.1 Gemmatimonadaceae bacterium
CCGCCTTGTCGGTGACGTCGACCACACGGGCGGCACAAGCCCCACCGGCGTTCGCGCAAAGCTTCGAGGTTTCGTTGACTTCGGCTTCAACGACATCACAAGCCCAAACGCGCGCGCCACGCTCGGCGAACGCCTGCGCGATTGCGCGACCGAACCCGTGCGCGGCGCCGGTCACGATCGCGGTCTTACCGGTAAAGTCGATGTTCACGAGATCACCGCGGTTTGGGTCAACGCAAGGTCGTTTAGCGTATCGAGTGACTGCGGTCTCCGGCTGGCCTCGATATCGTGTATCAGCGCGACGAGGCGCGACGTGATCGGCGTCGCCACGCCGGCGTCGGCACCGAGCGTAACGACGATGCCGAGTTGCGCATCGACTTCCGTCGGTCGCTTCCGCACCGCGAGGTCGCGCCAGATGCCGCTATGAGTCTTTGCTGACGTACGGTTGTGCACGACGAGCGCATTCAGGGATTCCTCCGCGCTTCCGGGCGGCGCGGATGGCGAATACGCGTTCGGATCGAAGCCGTTGAACGCTTCTGGCGTGACTGCGCGCGCGGACGCGACCGCAAGAATTTCGCGGGCCAGCGCGATGTAGAGCCCGCGGTATGCGGGCATGGCCAGCGCGTCCGCGATCGATTCATTCGTGAGCGCGGTCGCGAACAACATCGCGCCATACGCTTCCTTGCCCCAGAGAAACCCCCAGATGTTCGGCGTCACGATGGCGCGGTCATCGAAGTCGAGCCAGGCGTCGCGAATCGCCATAACGCGAGGCGTTATTGCACCGTCAATCTCACCGACGACGACCGCCGCGCGGCCTCCGTAATGAACGACGCCTGGCTCCATGTAATCCGCGCCGAAGTTGACGAACGCACCGACCGTTCGCTCGGCGCCAACGACGGTCGCGATCTCGATTTCATTGAGACCGTTCTGCACGGACACGACGCACCCGGACGCGCTCACGTGCGGACGGAGCGCGCGGATCGCGGCACCAGTGTGATGCGCCTTCGTACAGAGCAAAACCGTATCCCACTCGCCCGCGAGTTGCTCGGGGGTGAACGCCGGAATTCGCTGCACGAAGTGCCCGATTGGGCCAGTGATCTCGAGGCCGTTTCGATTCATCGCATCGACGTGCTCGACCACCGTATCGACCATCGTGACGTCATGCCCCGCGCGCGCGAGATACGCACCCATCGTGCCGCCGATCGCTCCGGCACCCCATACGAGAAATCTCATGAACAGCGCGACGGCATCAGGCGCCCCACGAACCCGTCAACAGCGAGCGTGTCTCGTCGACAGCCACCCGCCAGAGCGCGAGCATATCGTCGTCAGAACGCTGATACAGGCCGCCGTAGTTTCCGTCGCCGAGATATTTCCGCAGGGCCACGGGATCGAGCATACGAACCTTGGCAAGATCGACCATCTGCCGTTGTTCCGACGGCGCGTCGACACCGGGAAGACGCGTCCATGGAAAGTTCTCCATCCAGGATCCATGCGACGCCACCGGATCGATCGCCTGCACCTTTGCCCAGGTATTCGGCGCGTTCCACCAATTGTGAAAGATCACACGACAGCCCGGATGATCGGCGGACCATTCCTGGGCATACTGCTGAACCGCGCCATTTCCGCCGTGCCCGTTCACGATGAGAATTCTCCGAAAACCGCTGTGGGCCATTCCGTCGAGAATGTCTTGCACGATGTTGAGGTGCGTGGCGACGCGCAACGAGATCGATCCAGGAAATTCGCGAAAGTACGGCGTTACGCCATATGGGACGACAGGAAATACGGGAACGCCAAGCGGCTCCGCCGCTTCGACGGCGACGCGTTCCGGCAAAATGCAGTCCACAGTCAGCCGCAGATGGCTGTGCTGTTCGGTGCTGCCCAGCGGCAGAATCGCCCGGTCGTCATTCTGCAGGTATTGTTCGACCTGCATCCAGTTCATGTCTGAAATGCGCACGTGTTCCTTGTGTCGTTCGAGGTGTTGTTCGAGAGTTCTTTAACCGCGGAGCCGCTTCGGCGATCGCCTGTTCGACAAGCGGGTCCATAATCGCATACCCCGCCGCGTTGGGATGCACCCCGTCCGGCGAGAGCTCCGCTTTCATCCCCTGCCGTTCATCGGCCATCGGCGTGTGAAAGTCGACATACACTGCATCGTGCTTCGCTGCGTAGTCTTTGATCCACGCGTTCAACGCAACGATCTTCGCTGCCGGATCGAGGCCCTTTCGCCATGGGTAATCGTACACGGGAAGCACCGACGCCATGACCACGCGAATGCCATTCGCCGTCGCGAGTTCCGCCATGGACGCGAGGTTGTCCTCGATCATCTCGAGGGTTGACGGTCCGGTGTTCCCCGCGATGTCGTTCGTGCCGCCGAGGATCACGACGACCTTCGGCTTGAGCGCTATCACGTCCTGGCGGAACCGCAGCAGCATCTGCGGCGTCGTCTGACCGCTGATGCCGCGACCGATATACGGCTTACCAGGAAAAAACTGGTCGAACGATCTTGCCCACGTCTCGGTGATCGAGTTGCCCATGAACACCACGCGATTCTCAGCCGACGCGGGCAGTGGAAGCTCGGCGTTCATTGCTCGGAAGCGTGCGAGGTTGGGCCAATCCGTCACTGGCGCCTGCGCGAGAACCGCAGTGGGCCACGCGAGCGCCGCGGCGAGCGGCAGCACGCGGCGAAGACCGGTGAATTCGAAGGTACGCATGCGGTGAACTTGACGTCAATGACGCCTAGCGCAAGATCACCGCGCGGTTCTGCTCGCGCTAGCCGTCGCTCCGCAAGGCGATCAACGGATCGACCCGACTCGACCGTCGCGCGGGAACGAACGCTCCCAACAGTGCCACGACAATCGCGAGACTCGCGCCCATGACATACGCCCACGGGTCGAGTCGCGAAATTCCGTAAAGGCTCGATTGAACGAAACGCGTAGCGAAGATTGCTCCAGCTACGCCCACGATCACTCCGCCGAGCGCCATCGCGAGTGCGCTAGTCAGCATCTGTCGCTGCACGCCGGCCGCGGTTGCGCCGAGCGCCATTCGAATTCCGATTTCACGCGTTCGCGTCGTGACGATGTACCAGACCACGCCATAGATGCCAACGCCGGCGAGCAACAGTGCGATCGCGCCAAATGCGGTGAGCGCGAGCATCGCGAATCGACGGTCGGCAGCCGAGCGCGCGACTCGCTCGTCAAGCGTGCCGATGTCGGCGGCCGCGGTTGGAACCACGGCGCGAATTCTCGAACGCACCGCAGGCAAGATGGATCGCGGATCGCCTGACGTCCGCACCACTGCGATCAACTGTTCATTGACTGAATTCGGCTGCTGCGCGACGGGAACAAAGATTTCGTTTTGCTCGCCGCGCGGCATGGTCCAACTCGTTGCCTCGGCGACGACGCCGACGACGGTCAACCACTGCGTGAACAGAAAGTTCGTCGCGATGGTCTTTCCGACCGCGTTTTCGCCGGGCCACAGTTTTTCCGCCGCCCCCTTGGTGATGATCGCGATTTTTATCGCGCCGTCGCGATCGTTTGCGGTAAACTCTCGACCGGCGATGACGTGTTGTCGCATCACGGAGAAGTAGCCCGGCGTGACAACACGAAACCCAGCCATCGCGGGCCAGTCGTGGCCAAGCGGATCGGAGCGACGGCGCAACGGACCTGACCAACTGCCCCACGAGAATGGCAAGCGAGTCGAGAACGCGACGCCAGTCACGCCGGGAATTGTCGCCAGCCCATCATGGAGTCGATCGAGGTCGCGAAGATCTCCGCTATCCGGCGCAAAGGCGGCCGTGACGATGCCGTGCGTGTCGACGCCGCTGTCCGACGTGAGAATATTGTGAAGCGTTTGCACGAACAACGCCGATCCAATGATGAGGACGACGGCCAGCGCGACTTCGAAGCCGACGAGCGCACGCCACAACGATGCTCGCACCGCCGATCCGGCGACCCGCGTTCCGCCGAGCAGCACGCCGTTCTGTCCGCGCGAGAGACGAAGCGCGGGATACACGCCGACGACGACAGTCGTCAACAGGGTGGCCGCCACGACAAACCCGAGCACGCGCGCGTCGATCGACAACTCGTTGATTCGCGGAATCAGCCCCGTGCCGACGGACTTGATCGTCGCAATGAGTCCGAACGCAAGCAGCAAGCCCATGGCAGATCCAACCGTAACGAGCACGAGGCTCTCGAGACAAAGTTGCCGTGCAAGTCGACCGCGGGATGCTCCGAGTGCCGCGCGCACGGCGATCTCCCTCTCGCGCGCCCAGCCACGCGCGAGTTGCGCGCTCAACAGATTTACGCACGCAATGAGTAAAACCATCACCGCGGCACCGAGTACGACTGACAGCAGCACGCGGAAATTCGAGACCAGATAATCGCGCAACGGCGTGACATCCGCGTCGACGGCTTGGGTATCGTTGCCCCACGTCGCGAAGAGATCGCGCGAAAGAGCAGTCATATCCGACCGCGCGACGGTCAGCGACGCCGTTGGCTTGAGCTTTCCAATCACCAGATAGTTGTGGCCGCTTCGCACAGTCCCTGGCGCTTGTTCATGCGGCCAGTAGATGTCTGCGGCATTCACAAAGTGAAATCCTGGAGGCAGTACACCTACCACGACCGTCGGTTTGTCGCCGCGAAGAATGGTCCCGAGCGGTTGACGACCACCCATCTGTGATTGCCAGAACTCATATGAAACCATTGCCACGCTCGGACCGCCGAGCGCGTTCTCCGCATCGGTGAACTCACGTCCGACGACTGGCGCAACGCCGAGCGTCGCGAAGAAGTGCTTCGAAACGCCCATCGACGAAACGCGCACGGGTTCCGGGCTGTTCGTCGCCGGCCACACCGTACCGAAGTACGGAAACATCGCGGACGCCACGCCGTCGAACGCGCGCGCGCGATCGCGCCAATCGATGAAATTTGGATACGACGGCGCCAGCAGATTGTGCTTGTCGGTCTTCTCTCGAATGAGCACCAGCCGATCGGCGTCGCGATACGGCAATGGGCGCAGCAACACTGTGTCGAGAACGCTGTAGGCGGCCGTCGTTGCGCCGACGCCGAGTGTGAGGGTCACCAACGCGAGCAGCGTGAAGCCGAGATTCTTGCGCAACGAGCGAATCGCCCAGCGAAGGTCTTGCATTCCTCCCTCCATGATTTGTCTGCCGCGTTGGTCGCGAGTCTGATCCGCCACCCGACGCGGATCTCCGAAGTTCCCCAGCGCTTTCATACGCGCGACGTCCGGCGGATAACCGCGCTCAATCTGTCGCGCCGTTTCGAGGTCGAGATGATGTGCGATCTCTCGCTCGAGATCGCGGTCGCGCCAGCCACTCATTGTGAGCGCGACGATTCGTTCGCGTATCGCATGCATGCGGGACATTCAGCCCTCCTGCGCCGCGGCGCGCAGCACGCGATCGACGCCCGCGCTCGCGCGGCGCCACCATTCCTGTTCCGAATCGAGCTGCTTCCTGCCGCTCGCCGTCAGTCGATAGAAGCGCGCGTTCCGATGATTGTCCGACATACGCCATTCGGCGACGATGTAGCCGCGCGTCAGCAGACGCTGGAGCGCGGGATACACCGCGCCCTGTTGCACGGCGCACGCGCCGTTCGACAGCCGTTCGATTCGCTCGGCGACGCCCCAGCCGTGCATTGCGCCGAGACTTAAAGCCTTGAGTAGCAACAAATCGAAAGTTCCCGGGAGCAGTTCACCCGGATCCTTGCCCATGCGCGTCTCCAGTATGTGACTTACAGGAAGAGACACCGCGAGTGAGCGAAGGTTGGGTCGGCCTAAGCGGTTCGATCGATCAGAAGGCATGTCTCGGTGTTGCAGTACTGGTCCCTGCGCCGCAGGCGTCGCATAGTTGGTTCATGATCCGGTGCGGGGCGAGCAGCAGTCCGAACCAGCCCACCAATCGCACGGGATCGATTCGCTCGCCATTCATTCAACTGGAATTTCATGACCGTATTGTCGCTAGGTGACTTCGCGAAGGAATTTCGCGGCAACCTTCTCGTTCCTCAGACCGACGGCTATGAGGCGGCAAGAAAGCTGTGGAACGGGATGATCGATCGCAGGCCGGCTTGCATCGCTCGGTGCAAAACGGCGGCAGACGTGCAAGCCGCGCTGCGATTCGCGACGGCGAACAACCTGCAGATTGCGATCAAAGGCGGCGGTCACGACGCGGCCGGTCTCTCCCTATGCGACGACGGACTCGTGATCGACCTGCACGACATGCGCGACGTCGTCGTCGACGCAGAACGGCGGATTGCGCGGGCCGGAGGCGGAGCCACGTGGGCTGATTTCGATCGCGCGACGGCGGCACACGGACTCGCGACAACCGGCGGCGCAATCTCGAGCACCGGCATCGCCGGCCTCACGCTCGGCGGCGGCCTTGGATGGCTGATGCGAAGCTATGGCCTGGCGTGTGACAACATGATTGGCGCGACCGTTGTGACGGCGGACGGAGCGATCGTGCATACCAACGATTCCGAACAGTCCGATCTACTCTGGGCGCTCCGGGGAGGCGGCGGAAACTTTGGCGTCGTCACGGAATTCGAATTCGCGTTGCACCCCGTGTCGACCGTGTTCGGCGGGATGCTCGTGTATCCACTGCAATGGGCCAAGGACGTGCTGCGCGTTTACCGCGACGTGACCGCCGCGGCGTCGGATGCGCTGACGGTCTTCGCAGTGATGACGCATTCGCCCGATGGGCACGGCGTAATTGCGCTTGCCATTTGCTACAATGGGTCGGTGGAGGACGGAGAGCGAGCCATCAAGCCAATTAGAGATTTTGCAACGCCGGTCGCCGGCTCCGTCGGCCTAATCCCATACACCGCGCTGCAAACGATGCTCGACGCTGGCCTGCCCCCAGGACTCAACGTCCACTGGCGATCGGAGTTCGTCACGTCTATTCCAGACCCCCTGATCACGGCAGCGGTCGAATCCTACGAAGACGCGTCATCTCCGCTCAACGTCATCCTCATCGAGCAGCTTGGCGGCGCGGTGAATCGCGTGGCGCGCGACGCGGCTGCGTTCGATCACCGGGATTCGCATTACAATTTCGTGATCATCGGACGGTGGACCGATCCCGCGACAGCGGACGCGCACGTCGCGTGGGCCCGCGAGACGTCGGATTCAGTCAAACCATTCACGACCGGTCGGGTGTATGTGAACTACATCGGCGCCGGCGAGGCACCGGATCGAGTACGCGCGGCGTTCAGCCCGGAAAAGTTTTCAGAACTCGCCAAAGTCAAGACGAAGTACGACCCGCAAAACATTTTCCGGATCAATCAGAACATTCCCCCTGGCTAGACACGTTCGCCGGGGTCGCCGCCTCGGTGCCGGTCGCGCTATCCGAACCGACGTTCAGAGAACGCCGGCTCCCCGTTCGACTCCAAGAGGCGCACGATTTCCGACGCCGGCTGGTCGGGCGAAACGAGCACGCCGCGCTCCTGCATCGAGGTGAACATTCCGACCCACGGGAACTCATTCGTCGGATGCGAGCGCGCGAAGTCTTGCATTGCGGTATCGACGGTTCCTGGCTCATAGCTGAACACCGACGCGTTGTGTCGTGTCGGCGCGAACTGGACTGTCGACTCCCACTCGGTGGCGAGCACCATTCCCGCCATGCGCAGTGCGGACTTGGCGCTGCAATACGCGGCCATTCCCGGAAAAGCGTGCGTTGCCGCGCCCGACGATACGTTCACGATTCGCAGCGCCGCCAACTTCGCGCAATGTCGCGAGGCGAATCCCATGCACCACATCGGAGCAACGACGTTCAATGCGTAAAGGGACGCGAGCCGCGCTGCATCGAGCATTTCGACTGGCGCGAGCAGCGCGGCGCTGGCGGCATTGTTCACGAGCGCGATGCGATCGCGCGCCGGGTCGGATATCAGCGACGCGACTCTCGACTCCAGTTCGCTCGTCAGCGTTGGCAGATCGGAAAGGTCGATGCGAAGGTGGATGTAGTGGTCGTGCGCGATCGGCGCGTTCCGTCGAGCGATGCCAGCCACATCCCAGCCGCGATCGAGCAACATCGTCGCCGTGGAGAGTCCAATGCCGGAACTGGTTCCGGTGACGAGCGCGAACTTCGAGGAGACGGTCATTGGAATTGGTTGGCGGATTTGCGTCTAGCGAAATGGCTGACAGAACTTAGTATCGAGGGAAACACTCCAACGCGCGAGAGACCCGTGACCGCTCCGAACACCGTTCAGGCGTCGTCGAGCCTGAATGCGTCGACGCTCCTTCCGATCGAGATGGCCTTCGGGGACTTCGCCGGAGAGTTTGCGTCGACGCGGCGCGTGCTCGAGCGCTATCCCGAAGCATCGGGAGCATGGCGGCCGCACGAAAAATCACGTTCGCTGTCCGAAGTGGCGACGCACGTTGCCGACATCGTCAACCGCGGCACGTCGATCCGGACGACGCCGGGCATGGACATGGCAACGCGAACGCCCGTCGCTCCGCTCGACTCGGCGGGGGAGCTATTAGCGTTGTTTGATGGCGGCGTCGCGCGATTTCAGGAGGCCATGAGATCCGCAACCAGCGACGCGTTGAAGGAAGTGTGGACGCTGCGGGCGGGACCACGCGTCGTGCTCGAGAGGCAAAAGGGTGAGTTGCTTCGGTTCATGATGATGAGCCACATGATCCATCACCGAGCACAGCTGGGTGTCTATTATCGTCTGCTTGGCGTGCCGGTGCCCGGCGTGTACGGGCCCAGCGCCGACGAATAGCGCGGCAGCTATCGACCTCAGTTCGGACGGCGCGTCGTCGTAAGAACACCGCCGTCGAGTGTATTGCACGGGGCCCCTTTTGTTGATCAAGGGGCTCGTGCCGCATTTTCAGGCGAATCTCAATAAGCTTCCCCGACGTAGGGACGCGGGTCTATAGTTAGCCAGGATGTCGAGGAGCGGCCTCACGCGACCGATGTCGGGAGATTGTTCTATGCAACCATTCAGAACTTTAGCATTCGCTGGCGCGATTGTCGGCGCGACCGTATGCACCGCCTCTGCACAGGCGGGGACGTCGAGTCGATCGGCGGCTTCGGAACAGCCGGATCCCAAGTACGTGGCAAAGGCGCGGGCCGACAGCGCTCGCTATCCGTACACCAAGGCGGACATCGACTTCATGAGCGGGATGATCGCGCATCACTCGCAGGCCATTCGCATGTCGAAGCTCGCGCCGACGCATGGCGCGAGCGGATCGGTGTCGACGCTGGCGAATCGAATCATCAACGCCCAGAACGACGAGATCGTGCTGATGCAGCGGTGGCTTCGCGATCGTCTTCAACCCGTGCCCGACGCATCCGCGACGGGAATGAAGATGATGATGAATGGCATGGAGCACGAAATGTTGATGCCGGGCATGCTCACCGAAGAGCAAATGAAACAACTCGACGATGCTCGCGGTACGGACTTCGACCGATTGTTTCTGACCGGCATGATTCAGCATCACAAGGGCGCGGTGTCGATGGTGAAGACGCTGTTCGACACGTATGGCGCGGGCCAAGACGAGCTCGTGTTCAAGTTCGCGTCGGACGTGAACGTCGATCAAACGACGGAAATCGCGCGCATGCAACAGATGTTGGCGTACCTCATGATCGCCGGACACGCCCCCTAAGGCGACTGAGAAAGGC
>JBDTAE010000314.1:0-4439 GCA_039924785.1 Gemmatimonadaceae bacterium
GCCTTGCTGTCTTTGCTGTCTTTTGCTGCCTTTGCTGCCTTTGCTGTTGTTGTTGTTGTTGTCGTCCCCGCCGTTATTCCGTGGTGTTCGGTGGATTCCGCGGATTCCGCGGCAAAAAGAGACGCCCTCCTTTCCCAAAGACCGCGTCTGCCAGGCGCACCAACCCGTCCCGCCTTCCGCGCCATTCGACGTGATCTCAGCGAAATCCGCGGCTACCCGCACCGCCAGCGAATCGCGAACCCAGCCTAGACGCGCCACGCCAACGCTTTCGCCAACAATTCGCGCACCGGAACCGGCTTCACGAGAACGTCAACGCATCCGGCCGCGAGGCAACGATCGCGCGTTTCTGGATCATCGCGCCCAGTCAGCGCCACGAAATATCGGCTGCCCAACGCGCGCAGCGGTTCAACCAGTGACAGGCCATCGCCGTCGGGCAATGAGAGATCTAGCAACACGAGCGCCGCGGGATGTCGCTCGCCATCCGCGACGGCGGCGGCGACTGAATTGGCGATCGCGACGTGCCAATCCGCGCTTTCGAACAGAATTTGCATCGCGCCCGTCACGAGCTCGTTGTCCTCAACAATGAGCACGCGGGGTACGGCGGTCATCTGTCGGGTCGTGCGACAGGCTCGATCATCGACTGGACGACGTCATTCCGGCTCGACGACTGGGACGGTAAAAAAGAAGCGGCTGCCCTGTCCGAGATCGCTTTCGACCCAGATCCGTCCCCCGTGCAGCTCGACGAGCTTCCGAGCGATGGTGAGACCAAGGCCGGTGCCGTGGTGGGGCCGCGACGCCGTGGAATCGACCTGTGCGAATTCTCTAAAAATCAGGTCATGGTGCTCGCCGGCGATGCCGACGCCGGTGTCTCCTACCTCGACGAGGGTGCATGGCGCCGGACCGCCCTGGTCGAGCGACGCGCGAAGCCATACCTGCCCACCGACTGGCGTGAACTCGATCGCATTTCCCAGCAGGTTGCCGATGACGTGGGCGATCTTTTCGCGGTCGGCGTAGAGGTGCGCGGGCGCGGCGTCGACGTCGATCGTCAACGCGATCTGCTTCTTCTTGAGCAAAGACTCATTGAGTCCGCTGATTTGCTCGAAGACGCCCCGAATCGCAAACGAGGTTGGCGCGAGCGTCAGCTGGTTCGCCGCGCCGCGCGCATACGTCAGAATTTCACCAACCTGATTGAGCAACTGCCGTCCGCCGTTGATGATGCCGCGCACGCTGTCGAGCTGCCGCGGCGACAACTCGCCGAGGATCCCGTCGCGCAGAATTTCCGCGTGCGTGATGACCGCGGTGAGCGGCGTGCGGAGATCGTGCGAGATGTTCGCGAGGAACTGCGTCTTGAGACCGTCGCGCGCGCGGAGCTCGGCAATCTCCACGATGGCTTCCTTCAACTGCGCCTCCAGTGCGGACGCGCGAGCTTCCGGCGAGCCGCCCTGCGCGGGCGTCCGAGACATTGCCAATCCATCGACACGATTCATCCGGTTATTGTACCCTCGGCGCCGATTCCTGCCAACTCGGTCGCGTCTCCGGATTCAATCCATTCCTCGAGTTGCTGGCGGTTGAGGAGCGCCCAATAGCGTCCGCGCGCGGCCAACAGCTCGGGATGCCGTCCCTGCTCGACGATCCTTCCTTCATCGAGAACAATGATCCACGTTGCATCGCGAATCGCGCTGACGCGGTGCGACGCGATGAGCGCCGTCCGACCGGTCAGAGTGTCGCGAAGCGACCGCAGGATCTCGGCCTCCGTACCCGTATCGACCGCAGAAAGCGCGTCGTCGAGCAGAACGATGCCGGGGCGGCGCGCGAGCGCCCGAGCCAGTGCTGCGCGCTGTTTCTGTCCGCCCGACAGATTGATGCCGCGTTCGCCGAGCAGCGTTTCGAAGCCGCCGGGGAACTGCTCGATCGTGTCGGTGAGCTGCGCGATTCGCGCTGCCTCGAATGGCGCGCTTTGATCGTTGGTCCCGTAAGCGAGGTTGGCACCGATTGTGTCGCTGAAGAGGAAGCTCTCCTGGGGCACATAGCCGATCTCTCGGCGGAGGGACGCGAGATCGAGTTGGCGGATGGGAATTCCGTCGATCAGAATCTCACCCTCCTGCGGATCGAACAATCGCGGAACCAAGTCCATCAGTGCGCTCTTACCGCTCGCAGTGGCGCCGACCACCCCGATCGTGGCACCCGCCGGCGCGGTGAAGCCGACATCGCGCAATGCCCACCGCGGTTCGCTGCCAGCCTCGACAGGATAGTGAAAGCCCACGCCTCGGAACTCGATCGAGCGGCCGCCCTTGGCTGGAGGAAGCCTGCGTGGAAGTGCCGGCTCATCGAGCAGCGACTTTGCATCGAGGATGTCGAGCAGTCGCGTCATCGACGCCGCGCCACGCTGGAACAGATTGATCACCCAACCCAGCGCGATGAGCGGCCACGTCAACATGCCGAGGTACATGCCGAACGCCACGAATGACCCGACGGTGATCGTGCCGGATACGACGAGCGATCCCCCGTAGAAAATCACCACGACCATCCCGAGCCCGGCGAACACCGAAAAGCCTGGCTGCATTACGCCGTAGAGTCGCGCGAGCCCCATGTTCTTTTCGAGGTAGCCTTCGTTCAATTTCGCAAATCGTTCGACTTCGGCCTGCTCTTGCCGGAAGGCGCGGACGATCCGTACCCCGGCGAGATTCTCTTGCGCGAGTGTTGTGAGATCGCTAAAGTGCGACTGCACGGATTCGAACCGCGTATGGATTCGACGCCCCATCAAGACGCCCATCAGCGGAAGCAACACCATCGGCAGTGCGGCAACGAGCGTGAGACGCGCGGAGATGTTCAGCATGAACGCGAGCGCGAACGCCCCGCCCGCGACGGTGCTCGTGAGGTACATGATCGCGGGACCCACGGCCATGCGCACCGCGCTGAGATCGTTCGTCAGGCGAGCCATCAGATCGCCCGTGCGCATCCGCGCGAAGTATGTCGGATCGACCCGCTCGAGGTGCGTGAACAGGTCGTTGCGAAGGTCGTACTCGATGTACCGACTCACCGCGTTGAGGAGTTTGCGCATCCAGAAACGCCCAACACCGCCGATGAGGGAGATCCCAATCATCGCCGCGCCGAGAAACCAGATAGATTTAATGGACGCGCCCGTACGAATGCCGTCGAGCGCGAGGCGCAGGAACAACGGCACCACACTCGAGAGCGCCGTCGACGCAAGAATGACAATCAGTCCCCACGCAACATCTCGCCTGTACGGACGATAATACGGAAGGGCGCGGCGAAGGGAACTCATGGTTGGCATGTGCCTTGCCACTGCTCAGCTAACCCCAGGAGGAATTCCCATGCTGAAATATACCCGTCGTTTTGGAGCGCCAGTTGTTTTCGCCGCGGTCGCTTTGCTCGGAGCGTGCAGCTCTGATGCGAAGAAGGGACCGGACGGTACCGCGCTCGGAGCCGACACGAGTCTCAACAAAGATCTCGCGCTCGCGTCGCGCGACACTGTGGCCAAGCCACAGTTGCAGGACGTTCCCGCGGGCGCAGCGGTCGCGCCCGCGCCGACCAGACGAGCGCCGCGCGCGGAACAGCCGCGCACTCGCCCACGCGAAACTCCGCGTGACAATCCGCCCATTCCAGTGCCACCGCCCGAACCCGCCACGCGTACGACCGCCAGTGGGAACACTGTGACGAGGAACCCGGGAACAGGGAATGGTTCCGAGTCCGGCGGCGGCGCAGTCGGTTCCATTGCCGCGGGCACGACGTTGAACACGCATGCGTCGAGCAAGATTTGCACGAACACGAACGCCGTTGGTGATCACGTCACCGCGACGCTCGACAACACGATCAACGGAACGAACGGCGCGGAAATCCCCGCCGGCGCGACAGTCAACCTCACGGTCACCCGGCTCAAACGCAGCGAGAATACGAACGATCCGATCGTGATGGAGTTCAATGTGAATTCTGTAACGTTCGGCGGACGGACGTACCCGGTCGACGCAAGCGTGACCTCGGCGACGGTGACGCGGGTGCGCGATGAGTCGCAGGGAAAGGATATTCAGAAAGTTGGCATTGGCGCGATCGTCGGCGCGATCGCCGGCAAATTGATCGGCAAGAGCACGAAGGGCGCGGTCATCGGTGGCGCAGTCGGCGCCGCGGGCGGCGCAGCGGCAGCGGCGGCGACGGCCAACTATCAGGGATGCATTGACAGCGGCGCAAGCATCGTCGTCAAGCTCAATTCCTCCGCAACCGTCAAGGCGTAACGGCAGCGCAGCGGCTAGCTCAGGTCAGCTAGCTGAGCTGAGTCCAAGCTTAGCCCAGCCATCAGCCATCTGCTATCGGCACAGCTAACGGCTATCGGCAGAATCGGAAGGGCGCCTCGCGAGCGAGGCGCCTTTTTGGTTGGAGCGTGCCGCGTTGACGCGTTTGTGTAGACCGGCCAGCATCGCGCG
>JBDTAE010000315.1:0-18365 GCA_039924785.1 Gemmatimonadaceae bacterium
GACGTCGGCGCACGAGTTCGCGGCGGCGAACGCGCCGATGAGAAGAGACGTCCAGCGGATGGGGTGACTCAAGAGGAGCTCCGTGGCCATCGTCTCAGCTCAGGGGCGAGTCAAATAAACGCGCACACGCGGCATGCGCAATCCTTAAATCGACCGCTGCGTGCAGCGTTCGTTTAGGCATCAACCGCTTCAATGCCTAAATGCACATCCACGCATCGGGGAGGCGCAGGTGTCGAACGACGAAACTCATTCAGTATTCTTTGATTGCGCGCACGAATGAACATCTCTGCCTGCTGACGGTAGGAGATGTATTCCGTCACGCTGTTCGGCAATGGCCAAGGGTGAAAGTCTTCGAAGGCTGTGAAGAATTTGACCGTTGAATAGTCATTGCTCACTAGGTCCTGCAGCAAAAAGAACTCGACATAGCCGCGAAAGTCACGAAACAACCGGAAGAAAGTGTGGTATCTCGCCAAGGTATCGCTCAACGGACTCTGTCCATTGAGGTAGTGACGCCGAATGCACTCTGCAGTCAGATCGAAGCGATCTTTGATACGATGGTCGCATCCGCGCGCGCCGTTTATGGTCATATGGCCGGCGATCTTCTTACCGGGGAATATCATCATTCCGCCAATCGTGTAGCTGAGCCGAAGGAAGCGTTCGCGCTCTTCGAGTGAAAGCTGCCCGACAACATGAGGACTGCGCTTCGACCTGGTGAAGGTCGGGATGACTGAATCACTGGACAAGAAGAACTCGCCCATCTCGGACTTGTGGTGCAGATAGACGCCGGGCGTGGTCGTTCCAAGTTCGAAGGTCACGCCGCTCGGGAGAGGTTTACTCCAGAGTTGGCTGTGATACCTGCGGAGCGCTCGACTCCGCAAGTCCGGATCTTTGCCGGGCGGGGTGTCGGACCGGAAGTCGAAGTCGACATCTATCTCGTGGTCCAAAGTTGATGCCTCGAGGCAGCGGCGAATGAAGCCCGATCGCGCTCCCGTCACAACGAGGGAGTATGGATGATGCCTAAAAGTCATCGTGTGGACTCGCTATGTCGTCATTCTACACGTTCCCGTTATCTCGCGAAAGCGCGGCAAACACGGCTGCACGATGGAGAGACTGCGCGCTGGCGCGAAGCGTCGTGACCGCAAATACAAAGAGCGCCGCGATCCGATCGCGGCGCTCTCTGCACTCTCGAATCCGAACGACGACTACCTCGGATCCAGCTTCCGCCCCGCATTCAAGTTATCAAAATTGAGAATCGTATTGAACACCAGACCATATGTTCCAAGCGTCTCTCCACGATAAACCGGATTGATCGAGAAGAGCACCACATGCCCCTTCTCCATCGGAGAATCCACCACCGCCGGCCGTTGCGCGATATCACCACCGCCATTCAACAATCCTGATACCAACAACTCATTCTGCGCGCCGTAGCGAAGCGCCACGCGCGGACGCTGATCCGGCGGAATGATGTTGAGCGGATTCTGAAACTGCTCCGCGGTCGGAACCGCATACGCCCACGCCTGCACCGGCACGCGCGGCGGAGCCTTGAACCGGTCTTCCAGCGCCGGCCGCCCCTGCACCTCATCGACGTCGTCCGGCTGGCCTCGCCCCGTCTCACGGCTCGCACCGCCGGCGCCGCCACGCCCACCACCACCACGACCACCGCCGGACGTCGCGCTCACACCGAAGCTCTCGCCGTCGTTGGTATATGCGGCGATGCCGTCCGCCACACCGTACACAATCGGCGACGCATCATCCACGATGTGCGTCTTGAGGTACGAGCCGGTGACGGTTCCCCGCCCCGCGGTGCTCATGCTGACGCCGTTCGACAGGCCGTAGTCGACGGCAAACTGCGCCGCGGCCACCGCACCGATGAACACACCGCCGTTCTTCACGAATTTCTGAAGATTTTCCACGCCCGAGTAGCCGAGTCCGGGACGCATGTCGTCGGTCGACGCGATCTTTCCGATGTTCGGCGTCAGGGCCGTGGTCTTCCACGGAATCGGATTGCGCCACATCGGCATGCCATCGACCACCGCGCGGCCGTTGCCGCCGCCTGGGCCAAAGATGATGACGTCGTACTTCGCGTTCAGGTTCGAATCCTTCGAAACGTCCTGGGTGCTGATGTACGTATACGGAATCTGGTTCATGTCGAACGCCTCACGCCACCAACCTTCGGTCTGCGTGCTCTGCCACGTGTGCATGATGGCCACACGCGCCGCACGCACGGGATGCATCTTCACGCTCGGCGCGGCGGCCACGGCGACCGCCTTGAGGCCGACGGACTTCGCGGCGGCATCGAGATCCGACTGGCTCACACCTTTGATGACGAACGTGCCGCGGGCGTACTGCGTGCCCCCGGACTCGAACGGCTCCTCGGCCGCCTGCATGTCGGCGTTCGGAAGCTTGTAGCGGAGCGTCGCCAGACCGTTGTCGGCGTTCGCGTTGATGAGAAACGTGCTGCCGCTGCCGCTCACACCGCCGGCCACGCGCACGTCGCCCTTTACCGCTTCCATCGGCACCGTGAGAATACTCTGATCGACTACGCGCACGGCCTGCACGTTGAAGCCTTCGGGGAAGGTCCAACCCGTGTCGTCGTACGGTGTCTTCTGTGGATCGTTCGGGGACCAGAACTGGTAGTCGAGCAACGCGTCGGCGATGCGCGAGAACGGCTGGTCGAGCCGCACGATGTACGAACCGGCGGGGAAGTTTCTCGTCTCCGTTCGCGCGGGCGCCGGTGCAGCCGGAGCCGCGTCAGCCGCTGGAGCACCACCACGACCGCCACGGCCGCCGCGGCCCGCAGCGCCGCCGCCAGCCGGCGCCTTCACGGGAAGCGTCACCGAGAACGGCGCGGTCGCGCGCGAAATCTCCACGCGCTGCTTTTGGAGAACTCTCAACAGCTCAGCCTGGGCGCCCGGACGGCGCTCGTCGGCCGTGAGGACGTACGCGGCGGGACCTTCCGTTTTGGCTTTGAGGATGGACCGCTTGCTCTTCTCGTAGAAGTTCTCGAGCAGCTGATAGCGGTTGGTCGCGATATAGTTGAGCGACACGAGCAAACCGGTCTGCTCGTAGTTGTTGTTGTTGCGCAGCGACCACATCGCCCGCGGGAGCGGCGGGTTCTGCTTGTACCACGTCCGCTGCGTATCGTTGGGGCCGAGGATGCGCTCCTGGGTGTCGGCGCTGCCACCGTTGCCGAACGTTTCATAGAGACGGCTGATGCCGTTGTGGGTCGCGGCGATGAACATCAGGTAGCCGGGCGACCACGTGTCGAACGTGCCGTGCGCGAACACGCCGGGCATGCCGTAGCGCGTCATCTCCTGCACGTTGTTCCAGCCGATCATCTGCCACTCATTCGTCACGAGCGGATCGAGCCACGAGTTGTATGGGCCGTCGCCGATGGTGTTGTCGTACAAGTACGCCACGCTCTCGTGCAGGTCGTGCAGCACCTGCGCATGGTTGTCGACGTAGGCGTTGAGAATGTTCTCGGTGAGCTTGAGCGTCATGCCCATTGCGTCGCGGTTGTTGTCGTGCGCGACGTAGTGGCCCCAGTAGATGGCATTCGGCGGCACGTCGTTCGGGTGCGCCTTTTTCCATTCATAAACGTCGACGATGCGGTCGCGGCCGTCGACTTCAACAATGGGCGTGATGAGCGTGATGACGTGATCGCGGATGTGTTTGACGTACGGCGCATCGTCGACCGCGAGGCGGTACGCAAGTTCCATCAACGCGGTGGGCGCGCCGGCTTCGGTGCTGTGGATAGTGCCGGTGATGTAGTAGACGGGCGCCGCGGTTGCCACGATCGCCGCCGCCTGCTTGTCGTCCATGTTGATGGTGCGCGGATCGGCGAGCTTCGCGAGCTTGGCCTTGTTGGCCTCGTAGTTCTTCATCAGCTCTTCGCTGCCGATGGCAACGGCGATGTGCTCGCGCCCCTCCTCCGTGGTGCCGATGGAGTAGACCTTCACGCGCCCCGGAAGCGCTTTCTCCAGGCGGCGCATGTAATCGTATACTTCCTTCGAGTACGGAAGTTTGCCCGGCGCGCCGGCAATGTCGCCGAGGACGGCGGTCGGCGTGGGGACGCCGGCCTTGGCGGGCATGTAATCGACGAGGGGCGACAGAAAGAACTTCTCCGTGGTGTACTGGAGAATCTTCTTGGTGTACGCGTCGTCGATGGGCTGCTTGGGATCGCGCCCGGGACGCTGCGTGGACGGGTCGACGAATTGCGCGCGGGCGATCCCCGCGGCCGTGCCGGTAAGGCACAGCGCGAGGATCAGGCTATGTGTAGCGGAGAAACGCCGCATGACGCTACCTATGGGAGGGTTTCGGAAGGAGACGCGTCATAAAAGTCGCCTGTGGGCCGGTGTGTCGCTAGCTCAGACTTCGCGAGGGCGCACGGCGGTGCCGGCTCATGAGGGCTTGCCTGACGCGGTGAGACCGTTTGCAGTATTATCGCACCAGGTCGAACGACGCTGCTCGCCCCTCGCTCCTCCCGACGTGCCAACCACTGCTGAGATGATCGCCGGCGCTCTTGCCGGACGCTACACCGTCGAGCGCGAAGTCGGCTCGGGCGGCATGGCCGTGGTCTATCTCGCCGACGACGTGAAGCATGGACGGCAAGTCGCGCTGAAGGTGCTCCGGCCCGAGCTTGCCGCCGTCATCGGCGCCGAGCGATTCCTTGCCGAGATCCGCACGACGGCGAGCTTGCAGCATCCCGGCATTCTGCCGCTGTACGACTCCGGCGAAGCGGGCACGCAGCTGTTCTACGTGATGCCGTTCATCGAGGGCGAATCGCTCCGCGGCTTGCTCGACCGCGAAAAGCAGTTGCCGGTAACAGACGCCGTGCGGATTGCACGCGAGGTCGGCGAAGCGCTGGCCTACGCGCACGACCACGGCGTGATTCATCGCGACGTGAAGCCCGAGAACATCCTTCTGCAGGCGAAGCGGCCAATCATCGCCGACTTCGGCATCTCGCTCGCCGTGCAAGAAGCCGCCGGCAACCGCATCACGCAGACCGGCATGTCGCTCGGGACGCCGCAGTACATGAGCCCCGAGCAGGCGGCCGGCGAGCGCGACATCGACGGCCGGTCGGACCAGTACGCACTCGCCGTCATCCTCTATGAGATGCTCGCGGGCGAACCCCCGTTCAGCGCGCCGAACGCGCAGGGCGTGATCGCGAAGCTGATGACGGAGGATCCGCGTCCTCTTCAGAGTCTTCGAAAGAGTGTTCCGCCAGGCGTCGCGGACGCGGTGCACCGTGCGTTGTCGAAGATTCCCGCCGATCGCTTCTCGAACACCCACGAGTTCGTGCGCGCACTCGGCAGCGACGGCGCCCGGTTATCCGGCTACACGTCAGTGATCAACGACGACGGAGGCAATCGTCGCTTGATCGGCGTTGCCGCGGCCACGCTCGTTGTCGGCGCGTTGATCGGCGGCGTCGCCGCGCGGTCGATGTCGCACGGTGTGCAGGCGACCGCCGGCCAGCCGATTCGATTCCTCGTCGAGCCGGACTCCGGCCAACGCCTTGCGTTCGCGTGCTGCGGCAATATTTTCGCGATCGCTCCGGATGGCCGACGACTCGCGTACCAAGCGGCCGACGGCGACTCGGTTTATAGAGTTCATACGCGCGATCTGGATTCGATTCACACGCACTCGTGGAGTGGAACGGACAACGCGCGCGAGTTCTTCTTTTCGCCCGACGGACAGCAGATTGGATTCGCGGCTGGGCGTCAGGTGCGCGCGCTCGACCTCCGCTCCGGCACCGTGCGAACCATTGGGACGCTGCCGCCGGACGGATTCACGGGCGGCGGGGCGTGGACCAGCGACAATCGCGTCGTCTACAGCGTCGGCAACGCGCTGCTTCAAGCACCGACCAGCGGCGGAACCTTCGAGCCGCTGTTGCGCATCGATTCAACGAAGGGCGACCTCCAGGTCGGCGGCCCACACTATGTCGCCGGCGCGAACGCGATCCTTTTTTCCGTCGAGCGCGCGTCTGGCGAACCGCAGGTTCGCGAGTTGTGGCTCAGCACGAAGAAAACGAAGGCGATCGGCCCGGGTGTCACGCCCAACTTCGTCTCGACGGGCGGCTTTCTGCTCGTTGCGCGCTCCGATG
Source organism: Gemmatimonadaceae bacterium (assembly GCA_039924785.1). Lineage (GTDB taxonomy): Bacteria > Gemmatimonadota > Gemmatimonadetes > Gemmatimonadales > Gemmatimonadaceae > JAQBQB01. The sequence goes on from JBDTAE010000315.1 coordinate 6,104, forward strand.
GCACACTCGAATCGCGCCGCTTCGATCCGGCCAGCGGTGACACACTCGGCGGCGCCACCGTTGTGGCGAAGAACGTGGCGATGCGATCGCCGGTCTTCCTGTTCGCTGAATACACCGCGGCCTCGAACGGAACCATCGTGGAAGTGGACGACAGCCGCGGCGAGAGCACCGCATCAGGCGCGTTGCACTTCGTGACGAGCGCCGGAACCGACGAGCTTCACGCGCTGCCATTTATAGGGAATCGAATCCAGCTGCCGCGATTCTCGCCGGACGGCAGACGCGTACTCGTGTTGAGCGCCGACCTCCGCACGCGGATCGGGGCGGTGATCAGCTACGATCCGCAACGGCGCGCTGCGACGAAACTACCGGAACCAGTCGGAGCGACCGCAGCGGCATGGACACACGCAGGTGACTCGGTCGTGTACGCGACGCCCATTCCAGATCTCAGAATCCAGGCCGCCGACGGAACGGGATTGCCGCGGGTCATCGCTCCGCTCCCGGGTTGGGGCTTGATCCTCGACGTCGAGCCAACCGCGGGTGGAGTTATATTCGCGGGAGAGCACGACGGATCGATCAAGATCGCCATCGTCGAGTCGGGCCACGTGCGGCCGTTGCTCTCGACGTCTGCCGCTGAGCAGTCGCCGCGGATCTCGCCGGACGGAAAGCATCTGGCGTTTACGGTCACCGACGGCGGTCGCTCGAAATTGCAAATCGCCTCGTATCCCTCGCTCGGCGACCGGATCGTTGTTGCGGAAGGCAATGTCAGCGACCCGCGGTGGACGCGGGACGGCACATTGGTGTACGCCGATTCCGCGCGTCACGCGATCGCCGTGACCTTCCAGGGCGGACAGCAGTTCGCGATTGCCTCGCGCCACATTGTCGGCTCGATCGCGCCTGGGTCGCGCGGCTGGGATATCGATGCGAGCGGCAAGCGGATCGTGTATGCGACCGATCAGGCCGGTCTTCAAGCGCGCCGTCTCGTCGTAACGGTGAATCCTCCGGGCTTCGCAAAGGTCAGGGATTGAGAGGGGTGCGCGGCGGTGCCGGACCGGCCAGATTAGAACGCAATTGACCAACCCAACAATGAGGTATCGAACATGTTGAAGGACTTCAAGGCGTTCATCCTGCGCGGAAACGTCGTCGATCTCGCAGTGGCCGTGGTCATCGGCGGGGCGTTCGGCGCGATCGTCAAGTCATTCGTCGATGACATCATCATGCCGCCCATCGGCCTGCTGACGGGACAGTTGGACTTCTCGAGCCAGTTCCTGCTGCTCAAGGCCGGCAGCAAAGCGCCTCCGCCGTACGCCACGCCGGCCGCCGCGAAAGACGCCGGCGCGGTGACGCTGAACTACGGCGCCTTCTTGAGTACGGTCATCGCGTTCCTGATCGTCGCCGCAGCTGTGTTCATCGTTGTCCGCATGGTCAGCAAGATGACGGCGAAGCCGGCACCGGCTCCTGCGGCGCCCACGACCAAGCCCTGCCCGCAGTGTGCGACCGATATTCCGATGGCCGCCAAGCGCTGCCCGAATTGCACGTCGCAGCTCGCCGCGTAATGACAGCGCCGGCAACAACGCAATCGCGGAGACCCTGCGCCAAAGCCGGCTGACGTCGAAACGACCCGGGTCGAGTCGCGTCGGTGTTGGCACCGCGAGCGGGTGTTGGCCGCGCGTCATCTGGACAATCGACCCCGTGCGCCTCGGCCGCTGGATTGTGCAGAGGCTCGCCGCCAATCGCATTCGCGTCGAAATATTTTCGACAGCCGGGCGGGGGTCTATATTCGACATTTATTAATTGACTAAAGCGTACTAATGCTCCTTCCTCTTGCCGTGGTGTTTCAACTCGCGGCCGGCACGACCCAACCGACGTACAGCGGGCGACTCGGCCAGACCACGGTTGCTCCGCCCAAAATCGAAGCGACGATCGTCGTTGACGGAAATCTCGACGAGCCGGTGTGGCGACAGGCCGCGTTACTCACGGGTTTCTCGCTCTACTCACCCACCGACGGCCGTCCGAGTCCCGATTCCACGGCAGTGCTCGTGTGGTATTCGTCCGACGCCATCTACTTCGGCATCCGGGCGTTCGAACCCCATGGTCCCGCATCGGCCTCGCTCGCCGATCGCGACCGCGTTAGCGCGGACGACAATGTCGAGATTCACCTGGACACCTTCGATGAGCGCAATCGAGCATTCGTGTTCATCGTCAACCCGCTCGGCGTTCAGGCCGACGGGACGAAGAGCGAGGCCGGCGGATTCATTCCAGGATCCAACGTTGGTCCTGGACAGAACGATCTCAGCGCCGACTTCATCTGGCAGTCGCGCGGTCACGTCACGGACTGGGGGTACGAGGTCGAGGTTCGCATTCCATTCAGCAGCTTGCGCTATCCCGTCAAATCGCCGCAGCGCTGGGGATTGCAGATCGATCGCCACGTGCAACACAGCGGCTATGAAGAAACCTGGACGCCCGCAGTGCGCGCCTCGGCGAGTTTCATCGTGCAGGAAGGGACGCTCACCGGCCTAACTGGAATGCATCACGGTCAGATCGTTGAGCTCAATCCGGAGCTTACGAACACGGTCAATGGGTCGCCGTGCTGCTCACCCGCCCTTCGCGATTGGAAGTACAGCGGCAACCCCCAGTTCGGCGGCAACATTCGCTGGACGCTCGGCAGCAACTATGTCTTGAACGGCACGATCAAACCAGACTTCTCTCAAATCGAGGCCGACGCGACGCAGATCGCGGCCGACGCGCGCTTCGCGCTGTTCTATCCGGAGAAGCGGCCGTTCTTCGTGGAAGGGTTGGATCAGTTCAACGTGCCGAACACGCTCGTCTACACCCGCACGATTGTGCAGCCCGACGAGGCGGTGAAGTTGACGGGTAAGTTGGGACGCGCCGATGTAGCGGTGATGTCCGCGCTCAACCAGCGGCAAACGTCGTATAATGGCGAACGGCCGCTCGTGGACATCGTTCGCCTGCGCCAGAGCTTTGGCGATCAGTCGCTCGCCGGTCTCCTTTATAGCGAACGCGTTGGCAAAGGCCTGGAGAATCGTGTCCTCGGCGGCGACACACACCTTGTGTTTTGGGACAAGTACTACGCGCAGTTTCAACTCGCGGAAAGCGCGACGCGGCTGAATGGTGTCACCCGGTCAGGGCCGATGTGGGAGGCCGTCGTCGATGGGACTGGCAGACAGTTCGGCTTTCACTACAACATCATCGGCATCAGTCCGAACTTCCGCGCCGACAACGGTTTCGTTCCGCGCGTCGGATACGTTCAACCCGGTGTGTCGAATCGCGTGTCGTGGTATGGCAGTCCCGGCGCGTTCGTCGAGCGCTTCACGGCGTTCGTGACCGTCAACGGTCTCTGGCAGTACCCCGATTTCTTTGCCATGAAGAGCCTGCTCGAAGATCACGCGTCACTCAATCTTACGGCGAACCTTCGCGGCGGTTGGAGCGTTGGGCTGTCGCCGAAACTTTCGAGCTACGCGTTCGCGCCATCGGATTATACAAACTTGTATGTCTCAACCTTCACCGGAGCGACGCAGACCGGAGTGTTTCCGTTCACACCGTCGCCGCGCATCGAGTCATTGCTCAACGGGGTGACCGTATCGTCGCCGCAATTTCAGTCGTTCACCGCGTCGGCCGGCGCGACGCTCGGCACCGACGTCGACTTTCTCGAGACGTCGCGAGTTCGGCGAGTCGATTACAACGCGTCGCTCGACCTTCGCCCGAGCAAGCAGTTGCGAATCGGTGCGACGTACGTGAGCAGCGCTTTCGCGCGCCGCAGCGACGACCAACGCTCAGCATTCACGTACATCCCACGCGTGAAGATCGAGTATCAGCTGGCGCGTCCGTTGTTCGTGCGCGTGGTGTCGCAGTACACGGCGACGAAGCGCACGCCGCTGCTGGATCCTCGCACGGGCGAAGTCTTGCTCACGGGCGTGCCGGGCTCGTTGACGTCCGCTCCGTTGAATGTTTCAAACGGATTGCGCACCGATTGGCTGTTGTCGTATCGCCCGTCGCCGGGTACGGTGTTCTTCCTCGGGTATGGCGGAAGTCTCAGCGAACCAGATCCGTTGGCGTTCCAGCGCCTGCGCCGCACGGACGACGCGTTCTTCATAAAACTCAGTTATGTGTTTCGAACCGCGTCGCGTTGATGTTCCGATGCCGCTGTGCCGCGGACAGTTCGCATCCGACGGGAGAAAGACGAAGTGGCGTCCAAACGTTCTTGGACGCCCTTCATCGCGTCAGTCACGCACATTGTTGACCGTTGCGCCTCACATCGCGTCCTCAGTGAACGCCGATGAGACCATCGGAGTACCGTTCACGACCACGGCTGCCGTCACGTCGTCGACACCGCCGGCGTTCGATCCGAGTGTATACGCGACCTGTGCGATGCCGTTGGCGTCGGTGACTGTCGTTGAGGCGGCGAACGAACCGCCGGCGTCATCGGACCACTGCACGGTTGCGTTGGCAACCGCGTTGCCCCAGGCGTCGGTGACTTTCACGCTGAGCGCGGTGCCGAGCGTCGATCCGGCGGCCGCGGTCTGATCGTTGCCGGCGACGATCGAGATTGCTGCTGCTGCGCCGGGTGTTGCGGTGGCGACGATTGTCGTCGACACCGTGCCAATCGTCGCGACGAGCGTATCCGTTCCGGCGATCGTTCCGAGCGTCCAGACGACCTGCGCGTTTCCATTGACGTCGGTCGTTGCGTCGACCGACGACACGCTTCCCGATGTCGGGTTCGGCGCGAACGTCACGAGTGCGTTTGAAAGTGAGTTGCCGGACTGATCGGCGACGTGGACGACGACTGGCGTGGCAAGAGCGGCCGCGACGGTTCCCGTCTGCGCCCCTCCGCTGGAGAGTGAAAGCGTCGTTGCGACTGGCGTAGGCGATGTCGTGCTATCGCTGCATGCCGTGAATAGTAGCAAGACGAATCCGAGACCGATGATGCGGTCGATCGAGGCGACCGGCTTTCCTTTTGTTGACGTCGACATGGTTCTTCTCCTCAGTAGCTTGTGACTTTGGCGCGCGGCGTGGCACCTGGCGCCGAGCCGCCATCCGCGACTCGTGATATCAGACCCGCGGGAGCGAGCGTCGTTAAGCCGACGACGACGTCTTTATCATTTCTTTATATCAGCTTACTTACTACCGTTCGGCAAACAGGAGATGGCACGCGATGCGGCCCCCACCCTCACGCCGGTGATTCCGGTTCGTTCGGGTAGCGGCCGCGGCGCGCAAACTTCTATTAGTGCGGCATCGCACGGGTCGCGGTGTCAATACCACAGGCCGCGGCGACTGCCCGGCGAATCGACCACCGGAGGACGACCATGCCCCGCCGCGCGCCGACGCGATTGACGCTGTGCGCCATGTTTTGCGCAGCCACGCTTTTAGCCACGCTTGCAGCGTGCGCCTCGCCCGACGCGGCCACGTCGCCAACCACGACGTCGACGACAAACGGCGTACCGTGTTCCGTCAGCGGCGTGCTCTCATTGACGGTCGCGCAAACGGCGCGCGTCGATTGCAGCAACGGCGGCACGACGGTTTCGCTCGCCGGCAACGGAGCGAGTTATCTCGTCGTCGCGCAGTTCGCGGCGAGCCTCGTTCCGGATGTGTTCGTTCCGTACCAACTCCGGGCTGGCCAAGGCGCCAGTGCGTCGGTCGCGCTTCCTTCGTCCGGCGTGTCCGCGTTGCGGGCTCGGTCCTCTGGCGCGGCCTCGTGGCTCGCCGCTCTTCCAAAGACAACGCCCGGCGCAGCGCAGCGCGCTTTCTCGGCGGCACTCCGCGCTCGGGCTCGCCAAAAACTCACTTCGGGTGCGTGGCAGTCCGCGCCGCGAGCGGCCGCCGCGTCCATGGCTGCTCGGGCGACCAAGGCGTCGTTTGCGACCGTGCCGTCGCTCGGCACCATGCGCCAGTTTCGCGTGTTGGCGAATTCGAGCGGGACGAGCTTTGCGACTGTCGGCGCGACGCTCGCGTACGCGGGAAGCAGTGTGTTGGTGTACATCGACACGCTCGGCGCGGGCAACGGATTCACGGCGGCGCAGATTCAGTCGTTCGGCGCGTTGTTCGACGGAACGCTCTATCCGCTGGACACCGCAGCATTCGGCCCGACATCGGACGTCGACGGAAACGGGCACGTGATCATGCTCATGTCGCCGGCGGTGAACCGGCTGACGTCGACGGTGCAATGCCAAACGCAAGGATTCGTCGCCGGATTCTTCGACGAGGAAGACCTGAGCGGCGGAGCGTCCGATCCCAACTCGAACAACGGAGAAGTGTTTTACTCGATCGTGCCCGATCCGAGCGGAGTATTCAGCTGCTCGCACACCGTCGCGGACTTGGGTCAATCCGTGCCAGCGACGTTCCTTCACGAGCTGCAGCATCTCATCTCATACTCGCAGCACGTCGTCATCCACGGTGGTAGCCCAGAATACGGCTGGCTCGACGAAGGCATGAGCATCGTCGCTGAGGAACTCGGCTCGGCGTACTATGAACAGAAGTGTCCCGGCACCGCGTGCCGCACGAGCCCAACGCAGATCTTCCCGGATTCCGCCCAGGGATTCGTCAGCGATTTTCTTTACGATTCGTACGAGTATGCGCTGCTTCCAGACACCGCGAGCGTCACGCTGCACAGCGATTCCGACGACGGCTTCTCGTGGCGCGGCGGCGACTGGCTTCTGATTCGATGGCTCGGCGATCAGCTGGGCTCGGGCGTGTTCAAGAAAATGGATCAGAGTACTCTAACTGGCGTCGCGAATATCGAAGCGGCGTCCGGGCAAGCCTTTCCAGCGTTATTCGCGAACTTCGGCCTGTCATTGTACACGGATAGCTTGCCCGGCTTGCCGCGCACGACCGCGCCGGCAGTGGACCGATTCGTCTCGCGAAATGTGCGACAGCTGTGGGCGAGGCTGTTCGCGACGTCGGGCGGAGCCTCGGACATTCCGCTCGCGTCGCCGGTTCAACTCTATCCGATCACCGCCGATACGTCGACGTCGGTGATGTATCCCGGAACGATGTCCTTCTTCAGGCTCGATACGTCGACGGGCGCGGCGTCGGTGACCGTGCAGTTCTCCGGACCAGGCGGCGCAGCGCTGCCGAGTACGGCAAAACCGCAGCTCGCGATTTTTCGTCTGCCGCCCGGCCAATAGCAGCGCGGGGCGGTCGCACCCGGCGACCGCCCCGAACGAGCCTGCGGATCAATTCAGACGTTGCTAGCCGCGGCTGTGCAACTGGCAGAAGCGCGTGGCCGGCACGATCTCGAGTCTTCCCGCCGCGATCGGTTTTCCGCATTTGTCACACAGCCCGAATCGAGTCGGCGCTTCCTTGATGCGGCGAAGCGCGTCGTCGATCTCCTCGAGCGCGGCGGTTTGATGCAGCATCATCGCCACGTCGTAGGTCTCGCTGGCGCCCATCGCGCCGGAGCTCGGATCGTCCCCGAAGTGCCAGTCACCCCCGCTCGACGATAACGCCGGCGCGGTGGCCTCGATTCGCGCGAGCGTCCGCGCGATCCGGCGCCGTTCGTCGAGTAGCAATGACTCGAAGTGTGCTCGCTCTTTATCGTTCACGGGTTTGTTCCTGATTCGGTAGTGAATGCCGGACGTCTGGTCGATGCAACCTACAAGGCAGGGAATGTGCCGTCTGCCGGGCCGTCGGCGCGCGGCGGTACAAAGAAATCCGACCCGTCTCCGCTTGCTACGGTTGCTGCGGTTGCTTGTTGGCGTCCGGCGGTTTTCGCAACGCGAGGCCGCCGAACGTGAGTACCCAGCGAAACGCGCGATAGATCCCATGCGTCGCCCCGTCGAGCGCATTCGAGCCGACTCGATGCGCCAGCCAATTCAGCCCGCGCATCGCAAGAAGGATCAGTCCCAACACGCCGAGCGCGATTCCCCAAAAAGGAAAGACGACGACGAAGAAGATGATGATGAAGGGAAGTAACAGAATTGGAACAATGGGCAGCAGCCCCATCGACGCCTGCGCCATTCGGCCGGCGAGGCGAAGCTCATAGGCAAGAACCATTATTATCGTCCTCCGGACGTGGACAGGCGTGTGAACTCGATTCCGCGCACGCGGTCGATGTCGAGCGTGAACGCGGCTTTCGGCGCGTCGGCAGGTGACCAATGAAGGACGACGCCGGCGCCGCGAAGCGTTGATCGATCGATCGGGCGCAGCGTGTCGGCCACCGCGCGCGGCCGATGCAGGATCAGCGTGCTGCCATGCGCTTCAATCTCGTACGTCGACATGAGCTCGTCGGAGTAGAAGCGGCCGGCCATGCCTGCCGCGTCAGCTGCCGCCAGCGTCGCGGCGCTCGATGTTTGGCTGGAGATCGTGCGCGGCGGCGCGGCCGCGGGAACAGGCTGAGAAAATTGTGCGCCGAGCACGGCGTCGGCCGTCTGGTGCGCGAGTCCGACGGAGTTGGCGTTGCTGACATTGCACATCGTCACGACAGTCGTGTGCACGGATGGGAAACGTGTGATGTCGGTTCGATAGCCGCCGGTACTTCCGCTGTGCTCGACGATTGGCAGCCCGCGGTAGGAGCCGACCTCGAGGCCGTAAGCGTACGCCAGCTTTGTGCCGTCGTTGAGCACACCCCGCTGAAGCTGTCGCGCAAGAAACGCCTTTCCGCCAACACGCCCCGTATAAAAATTCTCATCCCACTTCTGCAGATCTTCGACAGTGGTCATCAGCCCGCCCTGCCCGACGATATCGTTGTTCCACACATTGATGGTGTAGCCGCCGCGGAGCGAGGGACTATACGCGAAGGCGCGGCCGTGAACCGGCTCGTTGTGATTATCGTGAAAATGCGAGTTCGACATGCCGAGCGGGGTGAAGATCTGCTCCGCGGCAAATTCCCGCAAAGATTCTCCGGTGACCCGCTGAACGACCACGCCGAGCAACACATAGCCGGTGTTGCTGTACGCATACTCTGCGCCGGGGTCGAAATTGAGATGCCGTTGCCGCGCCGCGATCGCGAGGATGTCCGTTACGGTGTACCCGTCGTCGGGCCGAGTGCCGGCAAGATCGACCAAGGTCCAGAAGTCGCGAATGCCGCTGGTGTGGTGGACGAGGTGATCGATCGTGACGACCTTCCCGAAATCGGTGAGTTCAGGAACGTATTTGCGAATGTCGTCGCTGGGAGAGATCCGGCCTTGCTCCTCGAGCAACGCGATGGCCGCCGCCGTAAACTGCTTCGACACCGAGCCCATGATCATTGGAGTCTTGCCGGAGAACGGCACGTCGTATTCGATGTTCGCCAGGCCGTAGCCCTTCGCGAGTACGACGCGGCCGTTCTGGTAGACGCCAACCGCACAGCCAGGCGTTTGCGGGGTATACCTCGCAAATACGGCGTCGATCTTCTTCACGACCGAGTCGGGCAACGTGTTCTGGGCCTGTGCGACGCGCGGCAACAAGAGCGGCAACGCAAGCACGAGACCGGCAATACGACGTTTCACGGCCACCTCGGCTCGTTGTGGTTGGACATCGGCGCGTCTCACATGTACTTCCAATTTCGTGGCTTTCCGGACGATATCCAATCCAGCGCCTGCGCGATGCGCTTGTCGCGCGTTTCGTCGCGTTTCGCGTCTGCGATCCACTCGAGATATTCTCGCTTGTGGCCTGGCGGAAACGCCTCGAACGCCTTTTTCGCCTTTGCGTTCTTTTTGAGCGCCGCGGCGAACGCCGGCGGCATGGGGATCGGCGGCTTGGCTTTCTTTACGGGCGGGATAGCCGCGGCCTTTGCGCCCGGCGTGTTGAGCTCGACCGCTTTCTTGACGACGGCCATGAACGCCTTTTTGGTCGGCAAGTCCGAGACATCCCGATACCGCGCCTCCTCGCCCCACGAGGTGTCGACGCGCTCGCCATCCTCATTCCGGATTTGACTCCCCTTCCAGAACCGCACCATGCAGTGCGCCTTGAACGCTGCCATGATACAGAGGATCGAGCCGCCGCTCATGAACGTCGGCGAGCCCCACTTGAGCGTTTCCTCACAGTCAGGGCAGCCGTCGTGCACCTGCTCGCGAATCCGCGTTAAGATGGGTCGGGCAAATTCAGCCGACTTGGCGATGTACGCATCGACGCGTTTGTCTTTCGTGGCCATTGTTCCGTAAGATTGAGGCGGTGGATTGATGCCGTCGCTCACGACCAGGAGTTCAGATTGAAGCGCAACCGGTTCCGCACCCGACTCGCGATTGCTGGACTAATATGTCCGCTGCTCACGGTCGCAAGCCAGAAGGCCCCCGTGTTCACGCACGCTGACACGCTGAGGGGAAGCAATGGCCCAGGGCGCTCGTGGTGGGACGCGTCGTTCTACGATCTGCACGTCACGATCAATCCCGCCGACAGCAGCATTCGGGGCTACAACACCATCACGTACAAAGTGCTCAGCGCGGCGTCGGAGATGCAAATCGACTTGCAGACTCCGATGGAGGTCGACAGCATGATTCAGGACGGGACGCAAGTACGATATCGCCGCGACGGAAACGCGTTCTTCGTGACGCTCGCCGCGCCACAACGTCCCGGCGCAAAAAAGAGCATTTCAGTGTTCTATCATGGCAAACCGCGCGCGGCAAAGCGTCCCCCGTGGGACGGCGGCTTTATCTGGCAGCACGACAGCCTCGGCAAGCGCTGGATCGCAACGGCCGACGAAGGTCTCGGCGCAAGCGTGTGGTGGCCGAACAAGGATTACGGCGGCGACGAGCCCGATAGCCAGCGCGTCGCGATCACGCTTCCCGATTCGCTGACCGATGTGTCGAACGGACGTCTGCGTACGACAACGCAAAACGGCGACGGCACCACGACGTACGAGTGGTTCGTCACGCAGCCCATCAACAACTACAGCATCGAAGTGAACGCCGGCGAGTACGCGCACTTCGGTTCGATCTACAAGGGCGAAAAGGGCGAGCTGACGATGGATTTTTGGCCGCTCGTCTATCACCTCGATACCGCGAGGGTTCAATTCCAGCAGGCGATTCCCATGATGAAGTGCTTCGAGCACTGGTTCGGCCCCTACCCCTGGTACGAGGACGGCTACAAGCTGATCGAAGCCCCACACCTCGGCATGGAGCATCAGAGCGGCGTGGCGTACGGCAACCGCTACAAGAACGGCTATTCCGGCCGAGATCTCTCCGGCACCGGCTGGGGAATGAAGTGGGACTTCATTATCGTGCACGAGAGCGCGCACGAGTGGTGGGGGAACAGCATCACGGCCAAGGACCAGGCCGACGAGTGGATCCATGAGAGTTTTGCAAACTACGCCGAAGGCCTCTACGCCGAGTGCCAGGACGGAAAGCAGGCAGGCGCGGAGTACATCATCGGTAGCCGGCGGAACATCAAGAACGACGGGCCGATCATCGCGCCGTACGGGGTGAATGCCGATGGGTCGGGCGACATGTACTACAAGGGCGGCAGCATGCTACACATGATCCGCCAGTTCGTCGGCGACGACGAGAAGTGGCGGGGCATCCTGCGCGGTCTGCAATCGACGTTCTATCACCAAACCGTCACGAGCGCGCAGATCGAGAACTACATCAGCACGAAGGCCGGCAAGAACCTGTCGAGCGTGTTCAAACAGTATCTGACGACGGCAAAGATTCCGGAGCTCGAATACAAGATCGAGGGTGGAACGTTGTCGTACCGATGGACGAATGTCGTTCCCGGTTTCGACATGCCGGTGAAGATCGGGTTCGGCAACGGCTACAGCTGGATCAGTCCGACGGAAACCTGGAAAAGGACGCCGCACCCGTCGGGCGACGCCAAGCCGCTATCGGTCGATCCCGATTTTCTCATCACGGCGAGAGACGTGAACGCCGCCAAAGGCGCTCAGTAGTCGTTCGGCGGTAGTGCGCGCGACCCACGATTGCACTACCATCATGCGCATGCGACCGTCTCCGACCCTCTATGCGTTCGCGTGCGTCGTCGGAATCGCAGCGTCGGCGCGCGCGCAAAAACTCGAAGCCCTGTGGTATTCCGTCGATCGCGAGGAGAGCACGGCCGGCTTCCTCGCGCACGCCGACAACATCGCCATCATCTCGCCGCAGGTGTTCTCGATCGACAGCGCCGGCGTGATCTGGGGGAGCGTCGATCCGCGCATCGTCGCCAAGGCGCACGAGAAAGGCGTGAAGGTCGTTCCGCTGGTCATGAATCCCGGGTTCGACCAGCCCACGATTCACAAAATCCTTACCAACTCCGAATCTCGCCAGCGCGCGCTGAACAACCTCTCGGCGTTATGTAAAGACAACCATTTCGATGGGATTCAGTACGACATCGAGAACGTCAA
>JBDTAE010000316.1:0-15377 GCA_039924785.1 Gemmatimonadaceae bacterium
CTCGCGCACCGCGCTCGACAGCTTGAATGCGCCCGATCCCAGCGCGCCGAGAATGGCCAGAATGACGAGCGCGGATCCAATCGGCGGCTTGATGCGGAGCCGTGCGAGCCAGCGAACTACCGGGCTCAAGAGAAAATTGAGCAGAATCGCATACACGATCGGGAGAAGAAATTCGCGCGCGAAGTACAGCGTGTAGAGCACTGCAAGCACTGCAAGGACGTTGAGGTCGATAGAACGCGCTCGCCTGCCTTCGATCGCGGCATCGGTCTTTTCGAGGTTCGGCGGGGGGCCCCTCCGGTCCGCGGCTTGGGCGTTCGTATCGAGCCTTGGGTCAGGCACACTGTCGTCGGTCCGAACGATTGCGGTCATCGCGTGATCTCTCCAATGGTGATTGCACCCTCAGTCGCACCGAGCTCGTCATAAAATTATACGTTCCGAGCGAGCTCAAACGTGGATCGCGACCGATCCTTGCACTGCAGTCCAGCACGGAATCGCGTGGCGGAACACTCCCACGTCATGCGGCGAATTCCAATCTCTTTCAACGGGTCTTGATGTCTCGAATCCGGACGAGTTTGCTGGTTGCCGGTGGCACCCTGTACTTCATGATGCGTCGCGATCGGAAACGCCTCGAACGTCTCGCGGCGGCGTCGCTCGAAACACTGCTGAACGCGATCGACGCCAATGATTCGCAAACTGGCGGCCACGTCCGCCGTGTCGCGCAATATTCGCTGATTCTCGCCGATGCCTGCGGGGTCGACGGCCGCGGGCGGGCGGGCGTAGAGCGGGTGGCGTTGTTCCATGACATCGGAAAAATTCAGGAAGCACTCTTCGACATCACGCACGACGACGAGTCGCTGTCGCCGGAAGAGCGCCGCATGATCGCCACACACCCCGCGCGCGGCGCCGAGGTCCTGGCTCCCTTGTCCTTCTTCTACCCCGATCTCGGCGAGGGCGTCATCGCGCACCATGAGCGATGGGACGGCAGCGGCTACCCGCGACAACTTCGGGGCGAGGAAATTCCGCTTGCCGCTCGCATCGTTGCGATCGCGGATACGTTCGACGCGATCACGCATCAGCGTCGGTATGGCATCGCGCGCAGTGTCGACGAGGCCGCGGACGTGATTCGCGCCGAGCGCGGAAAGCAGTTTGACCCGGATATTCTCGACATTTTTCTGTCGCCTGCGGTGTTCGATCGTGTACGCCGCTGCTATCGCTCCGGCGCCGCGAGCCATTCGCGGCCCCGCACGCCACAACGCAACACGGCCGGTCGAAAGACTGGGCCGTCCGCCGGCCCGTCGGCTCCCGACATTCCATTCCGATGGCGTTCGACGCCACACGACGCCGCGGCGCCCGTGCAGTCGTCTTAGGTCGACTGTGCAGGCGCGAGATCACGTCGTGTCGACCCCGCGAATCCGCAGGATCGGCAACAGGCTGTTGTAGTCGTCGGTCCACAACCGGAGTCGCTTTGGAATCTTGATCGGCTCGGACGCCTTTTTGACGACCGGCAGATTGAGAAAATTCTCATTGCTCGTCACGAGCACCCAGTCCGACGAGAACACGTCGTGCGGAAGGTCCTCGGACGACGAGATGAACGCGGTCCTCATACCGGCGCGATCGGCGATCTGCTGTACGACGCCCGCAAGGTCGAGATAGCGGTTCGAAATGTGAAACGCTACGATTCCGCCCGCGTTCAGGTGGCGCCGGTACAGCTCGAGCGCCTGAATCGTGATGAGGTGGACAGGAATCGCGTCGCCCGAAAACGCGTCGACGGCAATGACGTCGTACTGCTGCGGCCGCTCCGCGGCGAGTGAAACGCGCGCGTCACCGTTCACCACGTCGATGTGCGCCGGCGAATCGCGCAGATACGTGAAGTACTTGCGCGCAATCGGCTCGACCGCCGGATTGAGATCGTAGAATCGGATCGTGTCGCCCGGCGCGCCGTACGACGCCAGCGTTCCAGTGCCGAGGCCAATCACACCAATCTTTCGCGCGCGGCCCGTGCAACAGTTGTCGATCGCCAGCCCGACGCCGGAGCTGTGCCCGTAGTAGCTCGTGGCGGCGTTGAACAAATCCGCTCGATACACTTGCTGGCCGTGCTCGATCACGCCGTGATACAGCGTGCGCTCCGTCGCGTGCAGCGTCCCATCGTACTCCTGCGTCCCGTGGAGCGTTCCGTAGAAGTTTCGAATTCTCACAATGTTGTCGGCGCGATCGCTCTGTACCTGCTTGACGACAACCGTCACCATGGCCGCGGTGACCACGAACCAGAGGGCGCGCGACAACCATCCCGATGACCACGTGACCGCGAAGCCGAGCAACGCCGCGAGACACAAGCCGCAGCCGAGCTCATAGCTCCCGGTAAGCAGCGTCGGCGCAACAACGCCCGCGAGAGTGGCGCCGAGAGCACCGCCCGCCGCCACGAAAAAGTAGAACGTCGTCAGATGTTGCGGCGCCGGACGTCGTCGGTAAAGCTCCGAATGACAGAACAGGCACAGGGCGAAGAGCGCGGCGCAGAAAATCACGACCGCGCGCACGATCGGCGTGAACAGGTCGCCCTTGTACAGCAGATATCCCGCCGACGAGATCCCGAAGAGTCCCGCGTTGACCATCACCCAGCGCGGGCGCCACCGATCCCCGCCAAACGCGATGACGAACGTCAGCAGATACACAACGAGCGGAATGATCCAGAGCAACGGAATCGTCGCGACGTTCTGGCTGAGATGCGTGGTGACGGCCGACAACAGTAATGAGCTGCACGCTGCCAGCCCGACCCACAGACTGCGGTCAAAGAGGCTCCCTCGACCCTGAGCCTCGCGGCTGACGGCGCTGCTCGTCGCCTGCGCGGCAAGCATCGGCACATCGCGCGTCGACCACGCAATAGCGGAGCACACCATCGCGAGCACAAAGAATCCGACCGCGAGCGCGGCGGTCTGTTCGCGGAGACTCCACCGCGGCTCGATGAAGAATGGATAAATCAACAGCGAGAGCAAGGACCCGACGTTCGACACCGCGAACAGCTTGTACGGATGGATCGTCTCGCCGGTCGGACTCTCGGTCACGATCCGATGCTGAATTGCTCGCGCGTACCAGGCTTGCAACAATGGACTCGTCGCGGAGAGCGTCACGAACGGCAGTCCGATGAGAATCGTCAGAAGCCAGAGAACGCTCGTGATCGGACTCGTCGAGCTGGCCCTCAACTGCGGATCGATCGCCGTCGCCAGTTGGCCGAGCGATAGCACGAGCAGTCCGACGTAGATCGCGACTTGCGTTCGCGCCGAGGCGTGGGCCACAATCCAGTGCGCCGCGAGATAGCCGAGGAGCAGCGCGCATTGGAAGAAGACGAGGCACGCGGTCCAGACCGCGGCGGATCCCCCGAGCAACGGCAGCAGGCGCTTGCCGGCGATTGGCTCGAGGAGAAAGAGCAGCGAGCTGCTCAGAAAAATCGCGGCGGCGTACCGCACGCTCGGATGACGGAGCGGGCTCGTGGAGGAATTCACCGTGGGAACGCTAGTCGGCCAGACGAAATTGGGCTATCCCGTCCCACGCCGCGCCGCGGAGTGACTCGGCATTACCGCAACGAGTGCTTCAACGCGGACCGCGCCGCGTAGTAGCCGCACATGCCATGCACTCCAATGCCGGGCGACGTCGACGACGAACACAGATAAACACCTTTCATCACCGTCGCGTACGGATCGAGGCTCAAAAGCGGGCGAATGAGCATCTGTGGAAAGTCGCCCGCACCGCCCGCGATGTCGCCGCCGACGAGATTGGGATTCCGCCGCTCGAGGTCCGCCGGAAACAACACGTTCCGCGCCTCGATGCAGTCGTGAAATCCCGGCGCGAACCGCTCGATCTGTCGTTCGATTCGCTCGGTCATGTCGGTGGTTGACCCATGCGGGACATGACAGTACGCCCACAGCGTGTGCTTTCCCGCCGGCGCGCGGCTCGCGTCGAAGCACGTCGGCTGCACGACGAGGACGAACGGGTTGTCGGTAACGCGGCCGTCCCACGCGTCGCGCTCGGATATTGCGAGTTCTCTCATCGATCCGCCCAGGTGCAGCGTCCCGGCCTCAGTGCACGCCGGGTCGCGCCACGGAACCGGAGAGTTGAGGGCCCAATCGATCTTGAAGACCCCAGGGCCGTAGCGGTATTTCGCCAGCCGCCGCCCGTATCGCGCGGGCATCTTGTCGCCGGCCATTCGCAGCAAACTCCTTGGCGTCACATCGCAGAGCACCGCGCGAGCGTGCGGCAGCGCATCGAGCGACTCTATGCTTTCGCCCGTGACGATCTCTCCGCCGAGGGAACGAAGGTACGAGGCCATGGCGTTGGGAAGGTGTTGTGATCCGCCCCGCGCGATCGGCCAGCCGTACGCGTGCGCGGATACGAGCAAGCCGAGGCCGTATCCCGCAGTGCCGATCTTGTCGAGCGGCACGATGCTGTGCGCCGCGACGCCGCCGAACATCGCGCGAGTCCTCTCGTCGGCGAAATTCCACTTCGCGTACACTTCCGCGGACAATCCGGCGTCGATCGAGAACCTTGCCATCAGCATCGGATGACGAAGGCCTATTGGCCCAAGCAGCGCCTCCATCAGATCGTCCGCGCGCTGCACGAGCGGCTCGACATGTTTCCGATATCGCTTCGCGTCTCCGCTCCCCAGCGATGCTGCGGTCTCCGCCACCGATCGCCGCACGATGATTGCCGTGCCGTCGTCGAATGGATGCGCAAAGGGCACCGGAGGCTGGATGAGGTCCAGTCCGTACTGAGCAAGCGGAAGCGTCCTGAGAAACGGCGACGCGAGCGCGAGCGCGTGGACCGCCGCGCAGACGTCGTGCGTGTATCCGGGCAGCGTCAGTTCCGCGGATCGTGTGCTCCCGCCGATGGTCGCGTCGCGTTCATAGACACGCACCGAGTGCCCTGCTTGCGCGAGGGCGATCGCGCCGGCGAGGCCGTTTGGCCCCGCACCTACGACAATGGCGTCGAGTGTCACGCGTGCTCGCTGCGTGCTAGCGATTGAATGGCAGTTCCTGCACCCAATGGAATCCGCGGCTGCGCTGCAGATACGAATCGGGATCGCGGAAGGTCAGCTCCATCGGAACCACTTGTGGTAGCGGGAAGGGGTCAATCGCCAGCGCAAACTTGTGAGTCGCCGGGCGAAAAGGAAAGCGGCGCTGCCTGGCCAGCGCTGCTTTCGTGGCCATCAGGTCGCCAGCGGGTTCAGCCGCTACGGAGAGTTCGGAGAATTCTCATTCTGAAAGGGTCATGGGACGCCATTTTTCGACGCCTGAACGCGACCTGGCGAAGCCGCCGCCATGGACCCATCCCATCCGCCGAGCTCGGCGAATCGCCGCGAACGGTGTTACGATAGTGCATGCACGTGTTTCAGAGCGTTTATGGCGAGGGATGCGGAACGTCGTCCGAACTCGGGATTCCGGACATGAACGCCCGGGTCAGCCTCAGCCTGCGCATTCGTTTCGACCGGTGAACGTCGGCTCGTTGCTCGCGCGTCACGCACTGTACCGCCCGGAGCATCTGGCGGTCGTGTGTGGCGCCGATCGGCTCCGCTTCCGCGAGCACGCCGCTCGTGTGAATCGTCTGGCGAACGCTCTCCTTGCGATGGGCCTTCGCAAGGGCGACAAGGTTGCAATCGTTCTGCCAAACTGCATCGAGCTGCTCGAGTCGTATCGCGCGTGTGCTGCGTTGGGCCTCGTCTCAGTGCCACTTAGCCCGCTGCTTCGTGGAGCAGGGCTCGTAACGCTGCTTCGGGATTCCGATACGGAAGCCGTGATCGCGTCGCACACGATGATCGATGCGTTGAACGAAGCGCGACTGGAACTCCCTGGCATTCGTTCGGATCGCTACATCCTCACCGACGCACCGGGGACGGCCGGATTCTCGAACTATAAAACGCTCACGGCCGTATCGAGCGACGACTCGCCGCCCTCCGTCGACATTGGCGACGACGACATCTATAACATCATCTATTCCAGCGGCACCACTGGCCAGCCGAAAGGGATCATCCACACGCACTACGTGCGGGGCCTGTACTGCCAGATGTTCGCGAGCCAGTACCGGTTCACGCCGGAGAGCGTCGTCATGCACGCCGGCTCGCTCGTGTTCAACGGGTCGTTCGTCACGTTGATGCCGGCATGGTACCTGGGCTGCACATTCATCCTTCAGGAAAAGTTCGATGCGGTCGCGTTCCTCGACACCGTGGAACGCGAAGGCGTGACGCACGTGATGATGGTGCCGTCGCAGATCGTCGCCGTCATCAACGCGCCGAATTTTTCCGCGGACAAGCTCAAGTCTATCCAGATGCTGTGCTCCGTTGGAGCGCCGTGGCATCGAGAGCACAAGGAACGGCTGCTCCCGATCCTGCCGAATTCGCTGTACGAGCTGTACGGGCTCACCGAGGGATTCATCACGGTGCTCGATAGCACCGACTTCGCGCGAAAGATCGACTCCGTCGGCGTGCCGATTCCGTTCAGCGACATGCGCATCGTCGGCGACGATGGACAGGACCTGGGCCCGAATGAAGTCGGTGAGATCGTCGGACGGTCGCCGCTCATGATGCCTGGCTACTACAAGCGTCCCGATCTCACCGCAGCCGCGCTGAAGGATGGATGGCTGTTCACCGGCGACGTGGGCATGCGAGACGACGAGGGATTTCTTCATCTCGTCGATCGCAAGAAGGATATGATCATCTCCGGCGGCGTCAACGTGTTCCCGAAGGACATCGAAGAAGTTGCCGTCCAACATCCTGACGTGCGCGAAGTAGCCGTATTCGGTGTGCCGAGCGACCGGTGGGGCGAATCGCCATGTGCGGCGGTTGTGTTGAAGGATGGATGCGCGATGACCTCCGATGAGCTCAAGGCGTGGATCAACGCGCGCGTCGCAGCACGCTACCAACAACTCCAGGACGTCGTGCTCGTTGCCGACTTCCCTCGCAGCACGGCCGGCAAGACGCTCAAGCGCGTCCTCCGCGATCAGTATGCTGACGTCGCCGCGCGCTCTCACGTTTCACCACGCGAATGATATGAGTAGTCATACTGAACGCGGGTCGGCCGTGCCCGAGCACTTCCTCGTGACGGGCGGCGTGAACGTCCACTATCTCGACGCGCCGGGCGGAGCACCACCGCTTGTGCTCCTGCACGGGCTGTCGGCCAACGCAACCTGCTTTGGAGGAATGATTGCGACTGGACTCAGCCCCGAGTTTCGCGTTGTCGCGCCCGATTTGCGCGGACGGGGCAAGACCGACAAGCCCGCCACCGGCTATTCGATGGCCGATCACGCGCGCGACGTGCTTGGACTCATGGACGCGCTTGGACTACATCGCGTCATGCTCGTTGGGCATTCGTTCGGCGCGTACGTCGCGATCTACATGGCCGCGACATATCCTGAACGCGTCGAGAAACTCATCGTCATCGATGCCGCGATCACGTTGAGCCCGCGCGTCGGCGAGCTTCTCAAGCCTTCGCTCGACAGACTCTCGCGGATTTCTCCTTCGGCGGACGAGTACGTCGAGGAAGCGCGGATGGCGCCCCACCTGCTGGGCTTTTGGGATTCCTACATCGAGGACTACTTCCGCGCGGAGATTCTCGAGAACGCGGATGGGTCGGCGCAATCGGCGACGAGTGCTTCCGCGATCGCGCAAGCATTGCAGCAATTGCCGGGTGAGCCATGGGCGGAGCTTGTGGCATCCGTGAAGCAACCGACGCTCTTGCTCAACGCCGTTGGCGCTTATGGTCCACCGGGAACGCCGGCGCTTGTTGAGCCGGAGTATGCGCGCGCGACGGCCGACGCCTTCCAGAACTGCACGTACATCGTGGTGCCAGGGAATCACATGACCCTGCTTTTTGGTGACGCCGCCGCCGTCGTCAGCCGCGAGATTACGAAGTTCTTTCGCGCAGGCGGCGAAGATCCGGAGCACAGAGCATGAGCAAACTTGAAGGGAAGGTGGCGCTCGTCACGGGCGCCGGACGCGGTATTGGCCGCGCGATCGCGCTCAAGTTGGCGAGCGAGGGCGCGCGCGTCGTCGTCAACGATCTCGATGCACGTCCCGCGAACGAAACGATCGAGATGATCGCCAACGCTGGAGGCACCGCCATCGGGTGCACCGGTAGCGTGATGGAGTCCGGATTCGCGGAGCGGTTCGTCGGAACGGCGCTCGACACGTACAACGGCTTGGACATCATCGTCAACAACGCTGGATTTACGTGGGACAGCGTCATTCAAAAGATGACCGACGAGCAGTTCCAGGCCGTGATGGATGTTCATGTTACCGCGCCGTTCCGGATTCTCCGCGCGGCGGCCGAGCCGATTCGTCGTTTCGCGAAGCAGGAGGCGGAGGACGGAAATGAGATTTTTCGAAAGGTCGTCAACATTTCGTCCGTCTCCGGCCTCGGTGGCAATCCAGGCCAGGTGAACTACGCGGCCGGCAAGGCGGCGGTGGTGGGAATGACGAAGACGCTCGCCAAAGAGTGGGGACGGTATCGCGTCAACGTGAATTGTGTGGCCTTCGGATTCATCGAAACGCGCATGACGAAGGCGATCGGAGCAGGGAATGATCCGGTCGACGTCGGCGGGCGTGCGATCAAGTACGGCGTGCAACCCGCGCTGCTCGACAATCTCGCGAAGCAACAGATCCCGATCGGTCGATTGGGCACCGTCGAGGAGGCGGCCAACGGCGTCTATCTCTTCTGCATACCCGAGTCCAACTACATCTCCGGGCAGGTCATCACGGTCGGCGGGGGAATCCGCTTCTGATGCCGCGATAGAAAGGAGACGATGCGCCGCGTAACGGCGCGGGTCATTCCGTTCGTCTTCGTTCTCTACATCTTCAATTTTCTCGACCGATCGAACGTCGGTCTCGCCGCGCTGCAAATGAACCACGATCTCGGATTCGGCGGCGCGGCGTTCAGTTTCGGTGCGGGAATCTTCTTCGTCGGCTACTCGCTGTTCGAGGTGCCGAGTAAGCTGCTGCTCGTGCGGCTCGGCGCGCGGCGGTGGGTTGCGAGAATCATGATCAGTTGGGGCGTGCTCGTCGGGGATGAATTGCCGCCGCTCCGGGCTCTATTGCATCCGTTGATTTGGCTTGCTGCGCTGCCCGACTATTGTTGGCTTTCTTCGCACGTCGACCGGCGGCGATTCGGGTGCGTTGCTGTCGTTGGGGGCGATGGCAATGGTTCCGTCCGCTGTGTATGTCGCGATGCGCCGGCCGTCTCAATGAGACCTCTGTCATCAGAAGCCTGACTTAGAAATATCTCAATCACAAAAAAAACTTAACGGCCGGGCCGTATTGAGGGCTGTTTCCGACGGTCGCGGTGCGATGGGCTCGCTTCGCGATACGTCGCCAAGGTTCTCCTCGCTCCGGAGAATTTGAGACCAGCGGGACTTTGGCGATCTCGAAACGTGAATTCTTCACAGCTAAAATGGGCCATGCCGTCACCATGCGGCATGCGGCATGCGGGCGCTCGCGGTGCCTTTCGAACCAGGTCACTTACACCTGTTCGCATTTAGTTAACACGTTAAGCGTATCCAAAATCGAGCGTTTTTAAAGAGCGCTTGTGGCGCGCGCTTGCGATTGACTCCGTTCAAGCCCACGACTTAGTTACGCGGGTCGCAACATGGTGACGTTTAGTCCCATGCTGGGAGTTGATCATTCACGGGCGTTGTGCTAACTCCCGATTTGCGATAGCAGTGGTCCGGCTCACGTCGTGTACTCACGTGAAGTCGCGTGAGGTAGTTCGATCGACTGCCGGAGAGGGAGAGAGGTGGAATTCGCAGCGCGTCGACGATGACGCGTGGGTGCGAACGGTCTCGCCAGTCACTCACACGAGGTAGGTATAGCCATGACCAGACACCGCCACCGCGTCGTCGCGGTCGCGACAGCGTTGCTGGGATCACTTCCGGCGTCGCTCCTCGCACAGCAGGGCACCACTATCAGCGGCACCGTGACCAGCGGTGCGCAGGCGCCTCTCTCGGGCGTCAGTGTCAGCATTTCGGCGATGGGAGTCGGTGCATACACCGATGACCGAGGCCACTACACGTTCCGCGTTCCGA
This sequence comes from Gemmatimonadaceae bacterium, assembly GCA_039924785.1. Lineage (GTDB taxonomy): Bacteria > Gemmatimonadota > Gemmatimonadetes > Gemmatimonadales > Gemmatimonadaceae > JAQBQB01. The sequence continues at coordinate 10,060 of JBDTAE010000316.1, forward strand.
CGAGCCGAACGGGAGCGGCAACACTCATTGCGCGACGCATCGGCTTCGAAGCGAAAACGGCCGCGATCACGCTGTCGGGTTCGGCCATCACTCAGGATTTCTCGCTGACGCCGGCCGCGACGCAGCTGCAGGGTATCGTCGTGACGGCTCTCGGTCAGGAAAAAGAAAAGAGCCAACTTGGAACCGCGCAGCAGCAGCTGTCGGGCGCAGATCTCACGCAGACTTTCGCGCCCAACATCATCAACGATCTCCAGGGCAAAGTCTCGGGTGTGAACATCGTCGGCAACGGAACGCAGGGCGGATCGACGAACATCACTATTCGGGGATACACGTCGATCAGCGGCAACAACCAGCCGCTGTTCATCATCGACGGCATTCCGATCAGCAACAACGACCGTGGATCTCAGCAGCAGGGCGGCGGTATCACGGGGTCGAAAGACTTCGGAAGCGTCATTCAGGACATCAATCCGGACGACATCGAGTCGATGTCGGTGTTGAAGGGACCAAACGCGGCGGCGCTGTATGGATCGCGCGCGGCGAACGGCGCAATCATCATCACGACCAAGCGCGGCCTTGCCCGTACGACGCAGGTCGAGTTCAATTCGAGCTTCACGCTCGACCAGCCGGGTCGCCTTCCCGATTTCCAGAACTCATATGGACAGGGATCCTCCGGCCAGTTCGCGTGGGTCAACGGCCTCGGCGCGTTGGACGGCAACGACCAGAGCTACGGCCCGCGATTCAATGGCCAGCTCATCGATCAGTTCACCGGCAAACAGCAACCGTGGATCGCGCACCCCAACAACGTCTCGTCGTTCTTCAATACCGGACAAACCCGCGACGCGACGCTCAGCATCTCTGGCGGCACGGAGCGTTCGAACGCGCGTCTTTCAGTGAACGGAGAGAACGTCGCCGGTATCGTCCCGAACGAATTCCTTCGCCGCCTCGGCGGCATGGTCTCGGGCTCGTTACAAGCGAGCGACAAGCTGACGCTGAACGGTTCGCTCGACTACACGCGTAACGACGGCGTCAACCGGCCCGGTCAGGGATACGTCGGCAGCATTATGGAAGGTCTGTTCGTGTGGTTCGGCCGACAGGTCGACATGAACGCGCTCAAGAACAATTGGATGAACAGCGCGACGCTGAACAATGGACCGGCGAATCGCGAGTACAACTGGAACTACAGCTATCACAACAATCCGTACTTCATGCAGTACGCGGATCAGGAATCCGATCAGCGCGATCGCGTGATCGCAAACGGATCGGCAAACTTCAAGGTCACCGATTGGCTCACCGCGACGCTGCGGTCCGGCACTGACACGTACCGGTCAAACATCAACTCCAATTTCGCCCAGGGCGACATTGAGCTGGACAACGGTTCCACCACCGTCAATCCGGCGTATGCCGGCGCGTTTGGCCTGATCGGTGAGAACTACACGGAGAACAACACCGACCTTCTCGTGACCGCCACGCACGACTTCACGAGCCACTTCACGCTCAACGGCACCGTGGGCGGAAATCGCCGGTACAGCAGCGACAATACGAACACTGTAACCGTCAACGGCATCACGGTCGCGAACATCTACAACGTCGCCAACGCGGGTCTGCCGCCGGTGAATACACAACAGGCACTCAACCAGGCCGTCAACAGCACCTACGGCTCGGGGTCGTTCACGTATAACGGTTATTGGACGGTTGAAGGAACCGCGCGAAACGATTGGTCGTCGACGCTCCCGACCGGACACAACTCGTACTTCTATCCGTCGGTGAATTCGTCGTTCGTGCTGACGGATGCTTTTCCGGCGCTCAGAAAGGGACCGGTCGACTATCTCAAGCTGCGCGGTGGGTCCGCCCGCGTCGGCAACGATGCTCCGCCGTATTCGCTGTTCACGACGTACACCGGCAACGCCAGCAAATTCGGCAATCAGTCGCTCTTTACACTCGGTAACACCCTCCTCAATCCTGACCTTCGTCCGGAAAACACGGTCTCCAACGAGGGCGGATTCGAGCTCGGCTTGTTCGGCGGCCGGATGTCGCTCGACGCCAGCGTGTACGATAAGTACACCACCGATCAGATCACGAGCGTCAGTCTCCCGCCGAGCACCGGCTATTCAACCAAGCTCGTGAACGCCGGTAAGATCGACAATCGCGGCTACGAAGCGTTACTGACGCTAGAACCGGTCCGTCGCACGACGTGGGGTTGGACGTCGACCATCAACTTCTCTCATAACCGTGGCGAGGTCGTGTCGCTGCTTGCGCCGATCGTCTTCGGTGGGTTCCAGAGCTCGATTCAAACGGAAGCTCGTCAGGGCGAAGCGTTCGGGACCTTCCGCGGCTACGCGATCAAGCGCGATCCAGCAAGCGGGCTGCCGCTGTTGGACGACGCGGGACAGTACCAGCGCACCGACACGATGGTTGTGCTTGGCGACGTGCAACCGAAGTGGACCGCGGGCTGGTCGAACAGCATTCGGGTTGGTCGTATGACCATCAGCGGTACGCTCGACATGCGCCATGGCGGGAAGATCTTCAGCGGCACGAACTTCTACGGCCAAGCGACAGGTACGCTGGCGAGCACCATGTATGGACGAGAGGTCGATTGGGACAAGCCGGGTGTCGTGATCAACGGCATCATCGAGTCCACCGGACAAAAGAACACGAACAACCTCACGTCCGAGCAGTATTTCCAATCGCTCTCGTACAACAACATCGCGTCGCCGTACGTCTACGATGACAGCTACATCAAGCTCCGTGAGCTGCGTGTGGCGTACGATCTGCCCACGCGACTCGCGAACAAGATGAGTGCAAACGCGGTCAGCTTCGCGTTCATCGGACGGAACTTGTTCACGCAAACGAACGTGCCAAACGTCGATCCAGAGATCGCTTATAACACCGGAAGCAATCAAGGGATCGAATTCGCCGCCCTGCCCGCGCCGCGGAGCTTCGGTATCAGCGCGCGCATCACGCCGTAATCGCGAGCGACATATATATGAAATACTCATTATACATCACGACAGGCGCCGCGCTGATGCTGGCGGCGTCGACAGCCTGCGACAACAGCAAGCTGCCGTCGGTCAATCAAAACCCGAACGCCCCTACCACCGCGCCCGCTCCGGCGGTCTTCACCAATGGGGTGCAGTCCGCCGTCGGCACTTGGCTTGGCTCCGGCTATGACCTCCGCGACATCGGCCTGATCATTCAGCACTTCGCCGAGAACCAGTACATCGCCAACGATCAATACAAGGGCGTTGGGCCGACGACGCTGAACGGGAATTTCCAAGCGGCATACTTCAACGACCTCGAGGATCTGCAGGTCGTCGTGCGCGCCGGCATCTCGGCAAACGACGCCTCGCTCTGGGCGCCGGCGCTCATCATGCAGCAGTGGGAATTCGGATATCTCACCGATAGTTGGGGGGACGTTCCGTACTCGCAGGCGCTGGCCGCGGATTCGTCGACCGCAGTGCTGAAGCCCGCGTACGATCCGCAACAGCAGATCTACAACGGATTCTTCGCGCAGCTTGCAAAGGCCGCCACAGGTCTGAACGGCGTCGCGACCGCTACGCTCGGCACCGCCGATCCGATCTATGGCGGGTCGACGGTAAAGTGGCAGCGGTTCGCCAATTCCCTGCACGCGCGCGACGCGCTGCGAATCATCAATGCCGACCCGGCAACCGCCGGAAAGGAATTGACAGCGGCGTTCTCCGCGCCTGGCGGATTGTTCACGTCGAACAGCGACAACGCACAGCTGGATTGGCCCGGCGACAACATCTTCAACAACCCGTGGGCCGTCAATTTCAGTAGCCGCGACGACGACCGCATGTCGCGTACGCTGATCGACACGCTCAATCACTACAGCGATCCGCGCGTTGCCGTTTACGCCATGCCGGCTGCAGCCACGGGAAAATACGCGGGCCAGCCGAATGGGCTGACGAACGCCACCGCAGTTGCCTACTCGGATTCGTCGTCGCGCCCCGGCGCGCTCTTCTATCCGGGGCCAGTCGCGTACGGCACAGGCAACTACGGTGGCAAGGGAGGAAGCCAGCCTTCGTACTTGATGACGTTCGCCGAAGTCTCATTCATCAAGGCCGAGGCGGCACAGCGCGGACTTGGTGGACTGACGCCGGCGCAGGCGGCGGCCTTCTACAACGCGGGAATCACCGCGTCGATGAACCAATGGGGCATCACTGACGGAACCGCGATCGCGACTTACCTTGCTGAGCCCCAAGTGGCGTATCAGAGCGGCAACGCTGGGCTCAAACAAATCGCGCTGCAGAAGTGGATCGCCTTCTACTCGGACGCGGGTCAGGCATGGTTCGAGTGGCGCCGCACTTGCACGCCGAGCTTGGTGCGTGCCCAAACGGCCGCGTTCAATTACATCCCGCGTCGCATCGACTATCCGACCTCGGAAACCACGAGCAACTCAGCAGCGATTGCTGTAGCCGTTGCTCGTCAGGGCGCCGACGCGAACAATACGCCAGTGTGGTGGGACAAGATGTCGGCGGCCCCAACGTGCAGTTGATGAGGGCTGACGACCAAGGTTAGCGCCAGAAGCAGGCCGCCCCCAGCGACGGCCTTCAGCAAAGGGCAACGCGAGCAATGCACCCTGTAATGAAGAAAGCCCCGGCGAACCGCCGGGGCTTTCTGTTTCAAGCTATGAGATTAGAAGCTCGTCAACGATCCTTCATCCACACGAGGATCGTCCCGCACGTCGCGCTCCGATCGGTGTACTGCGCCGGAACGCCTGCCTGCGACTCATACACTTCGATCGCGGCGACGTCGGTGCCGTGCGTGATATCGTCGATTTGTGCCCCCGGCGCCCGCAAACCATCGATCCAGATCAGAGGCGCGCAGCCGCGGATTCGCACGTCGTTGCCAATGCGCGCCGGACGAACAACGACTCCAGGCACGGTGCGCAGCGCGTCGCTCGTGTGTTCGGGGTGAAGATCGGCAAGTCGTTGTTCGTCGATATAATAGCCGAGGTGGTTGGAGCGTGCGCGCGAGTAGAACTCGATGAGCTGCGGCGAGAGTCGTTTCTGCGTCTCCTCGCCGTCGATGTTGACCGCGTCGAGCACGCCGACGACTGGATCCAGCGCGATGAAAATGCTGCGGTCCAGCGGAGAGGCGTCGACGGTGACGTGAGAGATCTGGAAACCCACGCGACGCACGCGCAGTTCGAGCCTCGTTGGCGGAACCGCGTCGATGCGGAAGCGACCGTTGTCGCCGGTGATCGTGCGATGGCGGATCGTATCGTGTTCGACGATTGCCACCTCGGCGTTCGCCAGCGTGTTGCCCTGTTTGTCCGTCACGGTGCCCGAGATGGCGCG
>JBDTAE010000317.1:0-9684 GCA_039924785.1 Gemmatimonadaceae bacterium
TAAGGTCGCCGCTGCCTGTTTTGATCTTCGTGGGAACCGACAGCGCAAACTCGACGAGCTTGTGATCGAGAAACGGGACGCGCCCTTCGACTGACGACGCCATCGTCATTTTGTCGACGCGCATCAGGAGCAACTCGGGCAGACGCAGGGTGAGGTCGAGATGGGTCATCCAATTCAGCGCGGTGGGCTCCCATGATGATTCCATAAACGCACGATGGATCGGCGCGAGTGCCTCGGCGGACGACATTCCGGAAAACCGCGCGCGGAGGCCCGCGCCCATCACGACATGCTTCTCGGTCTCAGTCAGCCCTTCGGCGCCCCCCCAGAAGGTCGGCTCGCCCGCCGCGGCGCGGCGTAACAGCTCGTACGGGTACGATGGCGATTGTCCCGCGACGGACATCGCACCCAGGGCGGCGCGTTTGGCGAAGCGCGGAACAGGCAGGGCGTTCAGCTCGTCGAGTTTCAGATGATCCTGCCAGAACGGATATCCGCAGAACAACTCATCACTGCCTTCACCGAGTTGGCATACCGTCACGCCGGCCTCGCGCGCCAGCTTGGCGACGAAGTACAAGGGCACGCACACAGCGTCGGCGATCGGCTCATCGAGGTGATAGACCAACGCGTCCAGTACGCCGAGCGCGTCGGCTTCACTCAATCGCTGTTCGTGGTGTTGTCCGCCGAGGACGCCAGCCATCGCGCGCGCGTCGGCCAGCTCGTCTCGACAGCTGGGGTATGCATCGTCGTAGCCGATGGAAAATGTCTCCGGCGGTGCGCTGTTTTCGGAGAACAGAGCCGCATTGACGCTCGAGTCTATTCCTCCCGATAGGAAGACCCCTACGGGTACGTCGCTCACCTTTCGGTATCGCACCGCCATTCGAAGTTCGTCGCGGAGCCGGTCGGCGGCGTCACGTTCGCTGATCCCAACGAGCGGCGTCGTGTGCCTCCATGGGTCCCAGTATCGCTCGGAGCGAATCGCACCGGTGCCGTCGACGGACAGCTGGGTTGCCGGGGGCAGCTTGTTGATGCCGCGGAACATCGTGAGAGGCGCGGGCGGCGTCAGAAATGAGAGATAGTGAAAGAGCGCTTCCTCGTTGAGGTCGCGCGGCACGTCGGCAAGCGCCAGCAACGCTTTGATCTCGGACGCGAATGCAATTCGTCCCGGCAACGCCGTCCAGTACAGCGGTTTGACGCCGATGCGGTCGCGCACGAGCCAGAGCCGGTCGTTCCGCGCATCCCAGATCGCGATCGCGAACATCCCGCGAAATCGTTCGATGCAGCCGATTCCCCACGCTTCGTACGCGTGCACGATGACTTCGGTATCCGCGTGATCGGTGCGCCAAGCAGTGTGCCCCAACCCTTCGAGCTCGGCCCGCAGCTCGGCGTGATTGTAGATCTCGCCGTTGAATACGACCTGCACCGAGCCGTCGGCATTCGACATCGGTTGGGCGGCGGCCGATGAGAGATCGATGATGCTGAGCCGGCGATGTCCAAGTCCGACGCGGCCGTCCGGTGAGATCCAGAGGCCTTCACCGTCAGGACCGCGGTGCGTCATGCGGTCGCGCATGGCGACGATGTCGTTGGGTTCGACACTCCGGCCGCTGTATGAGAAGATGCCGTTCAGGCCGCACATCACCGACCTCCATCGAGCACACCGTCAGGTCCAGGCGGAACGGCGCTGGTCGCCGTTGTAAACTACGCACGCGGGCATAACTTGTTCGAGGCGCTCGCGCGCGCCGGCGTCTCCCCCGCACAGGACAATTTCGATGCCCCTTCTGTCATTCGCGAGGTTTGCGCTGGACCGCTCGTACTGACCGCTCGCGCTTTGCGACACTCTCCTTCCGCGCCCGCGCCGGGCGTTCCCCTCCGCGAGTACTGGGAGGCTGAGACGTGCGGAACGCATTACGTCGACGCTGAGAAATTCAGCAAGGCGTATTTCGATTCGATCGCCGCACATCGCTATCGTGTCGAGCCGTTCGTGCGCGACTTCGCGGACTTCGACCGATGGCGGGGGAAGCGCGGACTTGAAGTCGGCGTTGGCGCGGGAACCGATTTTGTCGAGTTTCTGCGCGCCGGCGCCGAGATGTCGGGCGTGGATCTCACGAAGGCCGCCGTGCAGCACGTCGAGCAGAGGGCGGCGGCATACGGGCTTCCGTCGCCAAACGTGCTGCAAGCAAACGCGGAACAGCTTCCATTCACAAACGACGCCTTCGACTTCGTGTATTCGTTCGGCGTGATTCACCACGCCGACAACACCTGGAAGGTCTTCGACGAGATCTATCGCGTGACGAAGCCCGGCGGCGCGATCAAGATCATGGTCTACAATCTCGACTCAACGCAGGTCTGGTTGAAATGGCTTCACCATGCTTGGGCCGAACGCAAATGGCGCATTGGCCCGGGCCGCGGTCGGCGTTGGGCGCTCGCCAATTTTCAGGAGAGTGGTGGAACGAAGGGGTACACGCAGCGCGACATTGAGCGCGAGCTGGCTCGATACGCTCATTCCGATCTGCGATTCTCTTACGATGCGGATCGCGTACAACCGGGCGAACCGCACGAACTGCTGAGCCGAGTGTTCCGCGCCATCGAGCCGGCACGGATGCGATGGTGCCTCATGTTCGAGCTGACCAAGCGCGCCGTTCAGACATAGCCCGCGCTAGAACTGCACGTCGTTGATCTCGCTCCAGCGGATGAAGTTGATCCAGCGCCAGATCCACGGGTGGTGCCGTGATGGTTTTTCCAGCGACCGTCGCCAGGCTGCGAGGAGTTGCTCGTGCCGAAACACCGGCAACGCGCGCGCGGCATCTGAGGTGAGAATCCGTTCCGCCCAGGGACGCACCGTCCGCATCCACTGCCACTCCGGCGTGCGAAACCCAACTTTGTCGCGACGATCGAGAATTGCGTCGGGGACGATACCGCGAAGCGCCGCACGAAGCACCGCCTTGGACGTGCCGTCGTCGCTGATGACGTATTCCTCCGGCAGCGCGAGGAAGAAATCGCAGAGCTCTGGCGTGAGAAAGGGTACGCGGCTCTCCACGGAGTAGTGCATGGAGTTCCGGTCTTCATAGCGAAGTAGCGGCGGAAGATTACCGCGAACGTCGGCCGCCAACTCGTCCATCAGATCGCCGCCCGCGCTTGGACCCACCGACGACGCACCCTCCGCGTTGGCTCGAAACCACTCGGCGTCGAGCCAGGGCGGCATCTCGCTGCGGCCAATCATTTTTCGCAACACGCCCTGGGCCGGTTTCGGTAACAGGTACTGCGCCGCCATGAGACGACCGAACCGCCCGCCATATCCAACCGGCTTGCTGCGCCAAAACGCGCCCGCCGCGCCAAAGCGCCGCTCTCGAATCAACGAGGCGAGCCGCGCGCCGGAATGCCCCGCATATCCGCCGAGCATCTCGTCGGCGCCCTGGCCGTCAAGGACCACTTTGATTCCGGTGCTCGCAACGAGACGAAACACGCAATACTGCGCGTAGATGCTCGTGCTGCCGAACGGCTCGTCCTGGCATGCAATCAGAGTTTCCAAGTCGTCGACGAGGTTGTCGGCGTTCGGCTTGATCTTGTGCTCCGTCGTGTTGCTGTTGCGCGCCACGATTTCGGCCCAGTGCTCTTCGGACACCTCCGCCGCATCGGCGACATATGTGAAGGTGTGCAGATCGAGTCCGGCGCCTTCGATCTCCCGCATGACTGACACGATCGCGGACGAGTCGATGCCGCCCGAGAGGCACGCGCCAACCGGAACGTCGCTTCGCAGGTGCAGGCGGACGCTCTTCACGAACAGGTCGCGCGTTTTCGCGACGGCTTCGTCGTAAGAAAGGTCGAGCCGTTCCTTGCGTTTCGGCGTCCAAAACGCCGTGAACGTCGGGTTTGCCGTGTCGAGCAGACTCACGGTGGCCCAGTGGCCGGCAGGGACTTGGTGGAAGTCTTCGAGCATCGTGTCGCCGCCGCGATCGGTGATGCCCGACCGCAGGTAGTCGAACACGCGCGCGCCGTTGGCTCGACGACGGTCGCTCCAGAGCGGAATGATCGCTTTGAGCTCGGACGCGAACGCGAAGCGCTGCGCGGTCGACACGTAGAACAGGGGTTTGATACCGAATCCGTCGCGCGCGAGGATGATCGTGTTCGCCCGTGTGTCGAGAATGGCAAACGCGAACATGCCGACGAGACGCGGCAGGCAGTTAGCGCCCCACGCAGCCCACGCGGCGAGCAGGACTTCGGTATCCGACCCTGAGCGGAAGACGTGCCCTTTCTTCTCGAGCTCCGCTCGGAGCTCGACGAAATTGTATATCTCGCCGTTGAAGACGATCGCGTATCGTCCGTCGGCGCTGAGCATCGGTTGCCATCCACCTTCTGTCGTGTCGATGATCGACAGTCGGAGGTGGACAAGACCGACGCGCGCGGCGGCAAGGGCATCGGCTTCGTGAGCCGCCTCGACGCGACCTCCCGGCGTGTACGTGGCAAAGCCGTGCCCGTCAGGGCCGCGATGCTGGAGTCGCTTCGCCATCACCGCGAGCTCTTCGGAGCAAACCTTGCCACCGTCTCGCACGACGATCCCGCCGATGCCGCACATCAGGTCAAGCTAATGAAGGCGTAAAGCGCTTCAAGCACGGGTCGCGGGGTTGTGTACCGGCGCTTGAACTTCAATGTTTCGGCTTATGAGCGACATTCGATCTGCAGTGGTAACTGGTGGAAGCGGCGCGATCGGGTCGCGCCTGGTTCGTCGACTGATCGACGACGGCGCTGAGACCGTGTACGTGGTTGATGATTTGAGCTCCGGCTACCGCTGGCTGCTTCCAACTGACGATCGCATTCGCTTCGTGCAAGCGGATGTGTGCGATCTACAAGCCATTCTTCCGACGATCGACGGTTCGGCTGCCGTTGTTTTTCATCTCGCCGCGTTCTTTGCGAACCAGAACAGTGTCGATCATCCGCTCGACGATCTGCATACAAACGGGCGGGGCACGCTCACGACGCTGATGTGGTCCGCGGAGCAAGGTGCGCGCCGCCTGGTGTATGCGTCTGCCGGCTGTTCGATTGCCGGCCACGGCGTGGACGCGCCAATTCGCGAAGACATGCCGGTGAGTCTCGACCTCGACACGCCCTACCAGATCACCAAAGCGCTCGGCGAATTCTATTGCAACTATTTTGCTCCGCGCGTGAGCACCGTTCGCTGCAGGTTTTTCAATTCCTACGGACCGGGCGAGGTTCCGGGGCCGTATCGGAACGTGATCCCCAACTTTATCTGGCGCGCGATGCATGGCGAGCCACTGGTCATCACCGGCACCGGCCACGAAACGCGCGACTTCATTTATGTCGACGATCTCGTGGACGGCCTCTGCCGGTCGGCCACCACCGAAGGCGCCCATAAAGGCGCGTTCAACCTCGGAACTGGCATTCAGACGCGCGTCGTCGATCTCGCGGAAAGCATCATCGCGCTGACCGGGTCCAAAAGCGTCATCGAATATGCTCCGCGACGCGACTGGGATCACAGCGTCCGGCGCCAGGCTGATGTAAGTCATGCTGGTACGGTGCTCGATTTCAGACCCACGGTCGCGCTCGATACCGGACTGGCGCGTACTGTGCAATGGTTCACGGACCACTATGACCAAATCGAAGCGTCACTTTCCGTGAGCGCATGAGGGTTCTCGTAACCGGCGGGGCTGGGTTCATCGGCTCGCACATTGTCGATGCACTCGCCGAGCGCGGCGACAGCGTCGTGGTTCTGGATAGTCTCGATCCTGGGGTACATCACGCGCCGCCGACCTATCTCAGGTCCGACGTCGATCACTGCTTTGTCGATCTTCGCTGGTGGACCCCGGATGCTCGTTTCGACGACATTGAGGCCATCGTCCACCTCGCGGCGCTCGGCGGCGTTGGCCGCGCGGCAAAAGAAACCGCGAACGTGCTTACGGCAAACGTCGGCGGCACCGCGCGTCTGGTGGATGCGGCAGCGCGCTTTCCAAAACTCAAGGCGATTGTGCTCGCCAGCAGCTTCAGCGTGTACGGCTCGAACTACAAGTACAAGTGTGGAACGTGCGGTGCCGAACGAAACGCGGAGCGGTCGGTCGAGAATCTTGCGGCGGGTCGGTATGAGGTGCTGTGCAATCAGTGTGGCGCGGAAGCGGGAATTCTTCCCTTGGATGAAACGGCGCAGCCCAACCCGCTCGAGCCGTACGGCGCGTCGAAATACATGCAGGAGCTCTGCTTCCGCGGATTCACGGCGGCGCCAGTTCGCATCATGCGGTTCTCATCGGTTTACGGACCGCGGCTTCGTCTCGACGACGGCGAAGCGACGATCATTGCCAAGATGGCGGGATGGATCGCCAGCGGAAATCGGCCGGCGCTGTTCGAAGACGGTCGCCAGATTCGCGATTGGGTGTACGTCGGCGACGTGGTCGCCACGACACTGGCACTGCTCGACAATCCGTCGCCGCCGTCGCTTGTGAACGTGTGCACGGGAGTGCCAACGACGCTGACCGAAGCCTGCACGCTCATCGCCGAAGCGCTCGGCGTGGATTGTCCGCCTGAAATCGTCGGCGGATTTCGGCCCGGCGACATGCGCCACTGCCTGGGCGACGCCGCTGTGCTCCGCACGCTGCTCGGCCGCGACCCGGTCGATTTGAATCGCGGTGTGCCGTTGGCGTTTCAACCGCAGGGGGATGCCGACGGTATCCGCCCCGCAACGACGCGCTAACGCCATGTGCGGAATTCTCGCGACGGCGGGTATCGGCAGGGCGTTCCATCATCGTTTGCTCAAGAGCCTGCGAAAGCGCGGGCCGGATGAAATTGGATTTTGGTCCGACGACCGCGTGCAGATGGCGCACGCGCGCTTGGCCATCATCGGTCTCGATGAACGCGGAACGGAGCCGCTCGAGAACGACACGCATGTTCTCATCTACAACGGCGAGATCTACAATTTCAACGACATTCGCCGGCAGTTGAACGCCGACGGAGTTCCCGTGCGCGGCGCGAACGACGCTGAAGTGCTGTTGAATGCGTGGAGCAGGTGGGGCGCGAGCATGCTCACGCGTCTCACCGGATTCTGGTCGTTCGTCATTTACGACAAGGAGAAGCGCACACTCTCCCTCGTGCGTGACCAGTTCGGCATCAAGCCGCTCTACTATTGGAAGTCCGGCGCGCAGGTGTGCGTGGCGTCGACGCTTCGCACCGTGCTCGACGTATTGGGTACGCCGCAGAGTCTCGATTACGAGGCGGTGTCAGAATACTGCCAGTATCAGTTCACGTTCGGCGACAAGACGTTCCTCAGTTCGATCAAGAAGGTTCGCCCTGGCCACGTCATCGAGATCAACGTGGAAACTGGGGCCACGCGCGACCGCATGTATGAGGATATTCTCGCGGCGCCGAGCGGAGAGCTGAGACAACTGTCGCCGGAGTGGATCGAGGAGACGCGTGGGCTGTTGTCGCGCTGCGTGCTCGATTCCACCATCAGCGATACGTCATTCACGACCTTTTGCAGCGGCGGCCTCGACTCGAGCTTGATCACGCGGCTCGCGGAACCCGAGATCGCGTATCACTGCAACTATTCCGATCCGGATTGCAACGAGACGTTCTACGCGCAGCAGGTCGTGCGCGATCAACCCGAGCGGCTGTTCGTCGTCAACGCCCAGGAAGACTTCAACCTCGTCGACCGGCTCCGCGACATCGTCCGCGACTTCGATGAGCTCACGATTGGGTCGGTGATTCTTCCGCTCGACGATCTGCTCGCGCAGGTGAAGCGTCGATACAAGGTGATTCTCACCGGAACCGGCGGCGACGAGCTGTTCGCGGGGTACGTACGCTATCAGCTCACGCTCGGCGACTGCTATCAGGATTCGTATCGCGACCTGTTCGACCGCATGAAATGTGTCGAGGACCGGGGTGCGCGGTTCGAGATGACGCATCGCAAGGGCGACACGAGTCTGTATAAGTTCTATCAACCGTGCGTCGAGGAAACCTTCCGCGATGCGTACGAGGCGTGCCGCGGCGGCGGGTCGGACCTCGCAGCGATGCTGCACTTCGACCGGCGGTATTTCCTCGCCGGACTGTTGAACATCGACGACAAGATGTGCGGGCGGCACTCGGTGGAGAGCCGTCCGAGCCTCTTGCATCAGGATCTCTTTCGCCATCTTCAGCAATTGGATCCGGCGGCCCTGCTGTCGAATGGAGAGCTCAAGCCCGTGTTGCGGACGCTCGCCGAGCCGTCGTTGCCGAAGTCCGTCATTCGTCGGAGCGACAAGATGGGCTTCACGACGCCGATCGGCACGTTCGTGAATAAGTCGTCGGGTTTCGTGCGAGAGCAGATCACGAGCTCGCCATTTAGAGATCTGTACAATCTGAAGAAGATGAATCTCACGGCCGACACCAAGTTTTCGCGCGAGGTGTTCGGATTGCTGATGCTCGATCTGTGGTTGAATGAGTACGTTGGCAGTCCCGCGCTGAACTAGCCGGATGCGCGCGCTCTTTCTCACTCAGTGGTTCGATCCGGAACCGGGCGCCCTGCGCGGACTTCCGCTCGCGAAGTGGATGCGGGCGCGCGGCCACGAGGTCGAAGTCGTCACCGGCTTTCCGAATTACCCTGGCGGCAAGGTCTATCCCGGCTATCGCATCGCGATGTCGCAGCGTGAGACGATGAGCGGCGTACCGGTGCTCCGGGTGCCGCTGTATCCGAGTCACGACGCGACGATCGCCGGTCGCTTTCTCAACTACGGGAGCTTTGCGCTCTCCGCGTCGACAATCGGTCTCGCGTTGGCCGAACGGGCCGACGTTGGCTTCGTCTATCATCCACCGCCGACGGTTGGACTGCCCGCGATGGCGTTCAAGGCGCTGCGTGGCGTGCCGTTCGTTTACCACATCGCCGACATGTGGCCGGAGAGCGTCGTGGAATCCGGTGCGTTGCGACCGGGGTTGATGAAGCGCACCGTGGAATCGGCGCTCCATGCATGGTGCAACCTCGTGTATCGTCGCGCGGCTGCCATCACAGTTCTCTCAGAGGGCTTCAAGGACCTGCTGATCGACCGCGGGGTGGCGGCTGAGAAGATCCACGTCATCTACAACTGGACGGACGAAGAAGTCTTCACGCCTGGGCCGCGTGACGAGGCGCTCGCCACCGAGCTTGGGATGGCGGGTCGCTTCAACATCGTGTACGCCGGCAACATGGGAATCTTCCAAGGCCTGGAGACACTGATTCGCGCGGCGGTTCGCGTGAAGCACGTGCCCGACATTCAGATCGTGATGGTCGGAACGGGCCAGTCCGAGGATTCTCTAAAGGCCTTGGCAGCTGAGCTTGGCGCGACGAACGTGAGGTTCGTGGGGCGCCGGCAGTTCTGGGACATGCCCAAGATTAACGACCTCGCCGACGTGCTCCTCGTGCAGTTGCGCGATTTCCCGTTCTTCGCCGCGACCATCCCGAGCAAGACGCAGGTATCGCTGGCAAGCGGACGTCCGGTGCTGATGTCTGTCCGCGGCAACGCCGCCTCGATCATTCAGCAGGCCGGCGCAGGCGTCACTGTGAATCCCGACGACGACGAAGCGCTCGCGGCTGGAATGCTCGCGCTTTACGGAACACCGCGCGACGAGCTCGACGCGATGGGAACACGCGGCCGCCGATTCTATCTCGATCGCATGTCGCTCGACGTGGGCGGACGCCAAACCGAAGCCGTGTTGGAAGAAGTCCTCGAGCAACGGAGA
>JBDTAE010000318.1:0-11828 GCA_039924785.1 Gemmatimonadaceae bacterium
CCGTAGTCGGGCATGAGCTTGGCCGGTCGCGAGGGCGGTTGATGGGCGCAGGGCAACGAGTGTTGGACACGTAGAGTCGCCAAGAGGTTGCAACCGCACCGCGGTCTTTCGCCGGCAAAAAAAAAGACGATGCGAATGGCATCGTCTCTTTGATTGTTCGCCGGCGGACCGGCGGAATTGACCGCGTTAGCGGCTCTTGCGACGCCGAGCGATCCCGGCGATTCCAACCAGTCCCGTCGCCAGGAGACCGAACGTTGCCGGCTCCGGTGTCGACGTGGTGGAGGCGGCTGGCAGGAACGTGAAATCGTCGACGGCGAAGGTGTATAAGTCAGAATCACCGCCGATCACCGCGCTGGTAATGTCGGTTGCGTCGCTGACGAAGCCTATGAAGAGGTCGCCGGGCAGCGACTGGATGCCGGTGAAGGTGTAGGAGGTCTTGGTCGCGCCGCGATAGATGTCTACCGTGACGTTGTCGCCCGCAGTGCCGTTCGTAAGAAATCCAAACCCATGCGTGGGACTGTCGAATGTCGCGGTGAGCGGCCCGACGGCGGACCAGTCTGGATACGTTGGGCCATCGAGAAAGCCGCCGGTAAAGCCGCCGCCCTCGTCGATCGTGAGACTTCCCGACGCAACCGAGTACGTCACTCCAGCCTGGATGTCGCCGGGATTGACGAACGTTGGGTACGAGCTCGCGGAATTGAGCGTCGAGCCGAGGAATAGCTCGCTACCCGCGAGGAAGTTTTCGATCGTGGGAGTTCCGCCAAGCGCGGTGAGAAACGCACTCTGGTCGCTGTACTGTGTGACCTGAGCGCGCGATGCGGTTGGTATCGCCGCGACAGCCAACGATGTGAGAGCAAGACGAATTGCTGTATGTCGCAACGACATGGAGCGATACTCCTCGGGCGGTTTGGATCGGGATCGAGTGCGGACCGAGCGGCCTCACGCAACTTATGCACCGTGCACCGCGCCGCCAGTACAGATCCTAACTCGTTCTGCGCGAGGGTCTTAGGCGTGGGTCTGTATGGGGACGGCGAGCATGTGGCCCGACCTGCCGCGCGGGCGCAATACCGATCGTTGCAAAGCCGCAGCATTGACATGTGACCTATTAGTCACGTATTATCGATGCATGACCGACGACGATCTCGTATTCAAGGCGCTCGCCGACCCCACTCGGCGGTTCCTGCTCGACCAACTCTTCAAGCGTGACGGCCGCACGCTCACCGAATTGGAATCGAGCCTCGAGATGACGCGATTCGGGGTCATGAAACACCTGCGCGTGCTCGAAGATGCCGGGCTCGTAGTCATCCGAAAGGACGGGCGCGAGAAGCTGCACTTTCTCAATCCCGTTCCCATTCGGCTCGTCCACGATCGATGGATCGACAAATTCACCGAGCGCCGGATCTCCGCGCTCGCGGACCTCAAAGCCCAGTTGGAGGAACAAGCATGACGACAGCAGCGCATCCGACGACGAACACGCCGATGAAAGCAGCGCCCGTGCAGGTGTATCAGGTGTACATCAAGGCCACGCCGCAGGCGATCTGGGACGCTATTACAAAACCTGAATGGACGGAGAAATACGGTTACGGTGGCAAGGGCAACTTCGACCTGCGACCGGGCGGTTCGTTCATCCACTACACGAGCGAAGCGATGAAGGCGCACGACGCCGCGCGCGGGTTCAAGACGCCGGACGTCGCCGTCGACGGAGAAGTGATCGAGAGCGATCCGCCGCGCAAGCTCGTGCTTTCCTGGCGCATGGCGATGGACGAGGCGATGAAGGCGGAAGGATTTACTCGCCTTACTTATGAAATTACTGATAGCTCACCGGGCGTGTCCAAGCTCACTGTGATTCACGAGCTCGAGAAGGCACCGAAGCTCGCACTGATCGTCTCGGGCGCATTCGAAGCCACCGGCGCCGGCGGCGGTTGGAACTGGATTCTCAGTGGTCTCAAAACGCTGTTGGAAACCGGCGCACCGATGATGTAAGTCGGTGGCGGCGGGACGGAGGCGCGACCGTTACGCGTCTCCGCTCCGCCGGGTTTACGGCGTGCGGGACGCTACGTACGCGGCCAGGTTGAGCATATCCTCATTGCTCAATGGACCGACGACGCCTTTCATCAGCTCGGACCACAGACCCTTTCGCGCTCCATGCTGGATGTCATACAGCTGTCGCGCCATGTAACTGGGTGAGCGGCCTGCGATTCCGGGTACTGGGCCGAGTCCGGTCAGCGCTGCACCGTGGCACAAAACGCACTGCGCGCGCGCCGCAAGCTCGGCGCCTTTCTTCACCGCGCCCTTCGGCACATACGCAATGAAGCCCGAACGCGGATTCCGCAGCGTCTCGGTTTCCTCGACGTTTTCCGGCACTTCGATGATGCGACTGCCGATCGCCTCCTTCCCCGCTGGCGCGCCGTCGAGCGGAATGAACATGCCCGTCGCGATGCGCGTTTTCGGAACACTGTCCGTTTCGACGACTCTGATCCACGGAGTCCACTTCATCGACGAGAAGTATTCAGCGACAGCTTTCATTTCGTCATCGGTCATCGCTTTCGCGAACCCGATCATGTTGTTCGTATTCGCCTTTCGCGGATCGGAGCTGTGGCGTGCGCCGCTACGAAAGTCATTGAACGTTTGCAAAACATAGGATTCCGGCAATCCCGCGACACCTGAATTTTCCGGACGCCCCTTGCCGTTCGGATAGTGACAGAGCCCGCACGCCGAGACATTCGCCTCAACTCTGCCGCGCGCGACGATCGGCGGCATTGGCGGATGGTCGCCGGGAAACCAATCGGCCGGCGCGTTCGCGTCGCGAATCTCCGCTGCCGTAAAGGACAACGCGCTTCCCGCGAGCGTTCGTTTCACCGTGTCGACGCGAGCCCGCGGCGGCGTCACAGCCCGCTGAACCGGCGCAGGCGAAGGAGCGGCCGCTCCCGGCGGTGGCGGCGCGGTGAATCCGAACGCCCACGGCGGCGGCGCACTCTGCTGCAGAATCGCGTGCGCGATATTGGCAGTCGCGCATAGGAACGACAACACGACGAATGGCGTTCGCATGCTCACACAGCGTCCGCACCCCGTCACACGCGCAGCGTTGAACTCATACGCTGTTCGCAATCGCCAACTCTTCTTCGTTCATGTCCGCCGAGATGTCGGCGAAGAGCGCAGTGCTCAGATAGCGCTCGCCGGTGTCTGGCAACATGCAAAGAACCGTCGACCCCTGCGGAATGTCCTGACAGAGCTTGAGCGTTCCAGCAAACGTTCCGCCCGACGACGTTCCAACGAAGATTCCCTCCTGTCGCGCAAGCTGCTGGCTGCACTGCATCGCGTCGGCATTCGTGACCGTGATCACGCGGTCTATGTACCCGGCGGCAACCGCATCGCCAGCCAACTTCGCAATGAAGTCGGGACTCCAACCCTGTAACGGATGCGGCTTCCATGCTGGATGTCCAGCGGTCGGCGAACCGTCGGCAGCTTGCGACTGTGGTTCGCCGCTCGAAACCATCGGCGCGTCGGCCGGTTCGCACACGATCACCTTGGTATCGGGACGCTCCTTGTCGAGCACGCGCGCGACGCCCTTCAACGTGCCACCCGTTCCGAATCCGGTCACCCAGTAGTCGAGCTTTTCGCCGGCGAAATCCTTCAGAATTTCTTGCGCCGTGGTCTTCGAATGGAAGTCGGCGTTCGCTTCGTTCTCGAACTGCTTGGTCATGAACCAGCCGTTCTTTGCCGCAAGCTCATTGGCTTTCCTCACCATTCCGATTCCGCGCTCGGCGGCCGGAGTGAGAATGACCTTCGCGCCGAGGAAGCGCATGAGCTTTCTGCGTTCGACGCTGAAGGAGTCCGCCATAGTCACGACGAGCGGATAACCTTTCTGGGCGCACACCATGGCGAGGCCGATGCCGGTGTTGCCGCTCGTCGCTTCGATGACGGTCTGTCCGGGCTGAATGGTTCCGCGACGTTCGGCGTCTTCAATGATTCCTAAAGCGAGCCGGTCCTTCACTGAGCCGAGTGGATTGAATGCTTCGATCTTCACGTACAGGTTGATGCCCGGTGGCGCGAGCTTGGTGATTTTCACAACCGGTGTGTTGCCCACGGTGCCCAGAATGTTCTCGAACTTGCTCATGTCGTTCTCCGTCCGTGTTGACGCGTAGGGGTCTCCCTGAATGCTAATGCGCCCGCCAGAGCGCCACTCTTTGCCTCTGTCGCCACTGTTTTGTCTCTATCAATAGAAGCGAGCGGGTACAAATTCCCGGTTTTCGTAACAGCGAGCGACGGATAGCAGCCGAGCCGCTGCGTACTATTGCGTGCTGGTCCGGTTGTGCGCAATGTGATGGCCCAGCGGCAGGTGCGCCGTTGACTGCTACGACGCCGCTGTCGCGGAACTCGCAAGATCGCATCACGATTAGCTGGGCGTTGTTAGATCGTTTCCAAAACGTTGGTCCGCTCGCTCGCGAAAAACGCCCTCGTGAGAGCGTTCACCGTGCGCGTCTCCGCGGCGCGCGCGGACGGCACGACGCTCGACAACTCCGGTCAGGTTCGCCTGCAAACTGACACCGGTGGCGCGAAAATCATCGTCGTCGACTTCGGCATGCTGCGCACGGTATCCGGTGTCGGCCGCGTTTCTTTGATTGGGCCGAGTATGACGATATGCTCATTGACGTCGTTCAGAGGCGACGCGTTCGACGTGAACGCGCTCTACATTGAACCCTGCTCGGCTGGCGACGCGACTCGAACCGACGAGCAGAACACATTCGAGACGCGCACGGAGAAAGTGCGCCTCAAGGTGAAAACGACGGCAACGCTCGCGCAGATATCGGCCGCGCTGTATCTGCAGTTCCCCGATCTCCCGTCGGATCTCGATATTCGCATCAACGGCGGTGCCGCCGCCTGGTCCGCGCCCGGGATGGCGCAGCCGAACACGCACGGGTGGGACGCGAACACGCAGCAAACCGTCGATCTCACGGCGGCGCTCGCGGCCATCACCGGCGATCCACACGACGCGAGCGCACTCGACGCCACCATCGTCCTCGGTTCGCGGATTCCCGGAATACTCACGCTCGATCCAGTCACGGTCGACGTCGCGTACCTCGCGCGCATCCCGTTCGGCGATACCGAGGACACGACGTTCACCCTCGATCGAGAAGGATTGTACGACGTGGTCCTCCCGCTGCCGTCGTGGGTTGCCGCCGTTCAGGAGGTTCGCTTCACGCTTACGTCGACCGTTCCGCCGGAGCGAATTCTGGAGCCGGTCGGACCACCGAGGGCCATGCAATCGGGCGGAAGCGGCGCGGCGTACGATCTCCTCCTCGACGTCGATCACGCAGGGGCGGCGCGCCTCGACGCGGCAACGCCGTTTTCCGATCTCACGGGGATTCGCTTGCCGTTGCGCGCCAGCGTGGATGGCGCCGAGGTCCGATCAGTACTCTATAACGGCACCGGCGACGGTCCGACGACGCCCGTCGATGGCGGAACCTCGAAACCAGTCGACCTAACATCTAACCCCGACCCGGCGAGCGACGAGTGGACGACATTCTCGATGTCCGCACCGGTGAAGCTCGACCACACCCTCGTCTACTGGATCGTGGTCGTCGTAGGTCGCGGTTCTGCCTCGTGGAGCCTCGGCAGCTTCACCTGTGCGGCCACAACCGTTCCGATTCGGCGAGGTGCCGCGAACGGCCCGTGGCACACGCTGCCGAGCGTCATCGGCGATGGATCGAACCTCGGGGCACGGATTCGTGCGATTGGAAAAGCACCGACCGCGGCACCGGTCGCGCCCATGCTGGTGAGCGTTGCCAGCCATGAGACTTCTCAAATCGCCGTCACCCCGTCGGCGAAAGGCGTCGGTGGAATTTGGACACCGGCTGGCGCGATCGTCGGCACCGCGCATCCATCGATCGTTCCCGACGGATCTGGCGCGGCCCGATCGGTCACGCTCCGTCTGACGAGCCGCATGACGGGAACGATGAAGATCAGTGGTGTCGATGTCGTAGCAACGAAGTAGAGAGTGCCTCACATCATGCGGTTCACTGTTCGGCGGTTTTACGGAGGGTGTCATGGCTGAAGATGCTCGCACGCAATTCATCGATGGTCTGCGCGTCACCGCCGATCATCTGCAGCACTTGCAGGACCGTCTCCGCGAATCGGTGCTCGACGTTCGAAACACGTTTGGCCTGAGTCGCGTCGCGTGGGGTCTCCATGTCACGGCCAATCCGAGTGGCGGCGTCCACGTTACTCCGGGCGTTGCGTTCTCGCCAAGTGGCGTGCGATTGGCGATCGACAGTCCGGTGACGCTCGCTGTTCGCAACAGGCGACCCGCTTGTCGTGATTCTGCACGCGGTGCATGGCGACGCGAAGCGCTGCGGTTGAACGGGCTTCCGACGCTGATCACGCTCGACACGCACGCTGAGGTTGGTCCGCCGCCGGCCGCGGACGACACCGACGCATTGGTGATCGGCACGGTCACGCGGGGCGACGGCTCGGTCTCGGTCGCGCAGGACGATTCGATGTTCGTCGCCGTGGGCCCGCACAAGCATACGGGAACTCATATTCAAGATTCAGATGGCCGCTGGCACTACGATGGAACCGCCATCAGCGGCGGCGCCGACGCCGGGCCGTCAGGCCCGCAGGGCGAGACCGGTCCTGCCGGCGCCGATGGCCCTGCCGGACCAAAAGGCGATCCAGGTGAGCCTGGTACCGCCGGTCCTCCGGGTCCGCAGGGCGATCCCGGTCCGCCAGGTGACGTAGGCCCGGCTGGCCCGCCGGGCCTGCAAGGTCCGTCAGGACCTGAAGGAGCAACGGGCACCGTGGGCGTGTCGGACGTGCCCGGTCCTGCTGGTCCTCCGGGCGCGCAGGGCGATCCAGGTCCGCAGGGAACGCCAGGATCCGCAGGTCCAAAAGAAGATCCTGGCGATGTCGGCGCTGCCGGTGAGGCCGGTGCTGTCGGTGCTGCGGGTGATGCCGGTGCTGCCGGCGCGCCCCGGCGTTCCAGGTGAACCTGGTGCGAAAGGTGATCCAGGCGATGCGGGTCCCGGCGGTCCGGCAGGGGAACAGGGACCGCTGGGTCCTGCGGGCGAGATTGGACCGGCGGGACCTTCCGGTCCGTCCGGCGATGCAGGCGCAAAGGGCGACCCGGGCGCAAAGGGCGACGCAGGTGAACCTGGGGTGAAAGGCGACGCCGGGCCGCCTGGACCACAAGCGAAGCTGGTCCAAAAGGCGACGCGGGTCCAGCGGGAGTTACGGGTCTCGTCGGCGCGCCGGACGCCAAGCGCGATCCTGGCGCTGCCGGAGCAGCGGGCGCCGCAGGTCCGGCAGGAGTACAGGGCGACCCCGGACCGGGACTCGATCAAGACTGGGGCGTCATCAAGAAGATCAACTGGACGCACGACGCGACAATCAAGACGGCAGCGGCGGTCACACTACTGCAAAGCGGCCTCCAAGTGAACCTCAGCCGCTCAATCGATCCGGCTCAACAGGAGTCTCCGCCGAGAGTGTTCGAAGTGTGGTTCCAGCCAGACCCGACCGGGACAGCCGGCACCGTCGACACGCCGCTGCCGATCGTCTCGATTTTCGGAACTCTAAAGATGACCGCGCAGACGATAGCGTGGACGCCCAACACGTCTCCCGCTGGATTGAAGAACATGATGCGGGCGGGTCGCCTACTCATTCGAATTCACTGCGGCGCGCTCAAAGATCAAAAGGGCCGGCAGTTCTCCGGAACGCTCTTTCCGATGCTCGGCCTCACTGGACTCATTCTGAGCGGCGGCACGTTCGAGAGCTGGTTCATCGTGCAGGCGTAAAAAACGGGCCACACGCGGAACGGTACCAGGCTGTGCCGACGTATCGAGAATCTGACCTTCAAAGCGAAGTACGGACACGAATCAGGCGTCGCTGCCTTTTGCGAGACGCGCAACGCTTCGTCGACGACGAACCGGGACCGCTACGTTAGTGCGTAAAATGAGAGATTTGTAATTCACCGGCGTGAGCCGCGCGCTCCGCGGGACGCACAAGCGCGACGTACACAGCACCCGAGCACACGCCGCATGCGGCCATCATTCCGGTCATCGCCAGCGCGGTGCGTCCGTCGAACAGCTCGGCGACGAGCGCGCTTGCGAGAGCACCCGTCAACGTCTGTACGCCGCTCATCACCGCGCTCGCGAGTCCCGCGATCGATGCCATCGGGTCGAGCGCGC
Source organism: Gemmatimonadaceae bacterium (assembly GCA_039924785.1). Classification (GTDB taxonomy): domain Bacteria; phylum Gemmatimonadota; class Gemmatimonadetes; order Gemmatimonadales; family Gemmatimonadaceae; genus JAQBQB01. Next base: position 8,184 of record JBDTAE010000318.1, read on the forward strand.
CCTGCGTCGCATTCGGTCGAACAATGCCTTGCCCCACAAACCCAACGAATGCAATCGGCACAAGAGTCCACACATAGATCCAACCAGCGAAGGTCAGCGCGAGCAGCACGAGCGCGCTCATCACGATTGCGCCAAGCCCCCACGAGATGAGCGCCGCGTGCGAGACGCCGCGACGACTGAGCCGCGCACTCGCCAACGCTCCGATCATCAACCCGACAGACGTCACCGCGAAGAGCGCTCCGTACATGCGCCGCGAAACGTGCAGGAGTTGAATCAGCACGAGGGACGATCCGGAGACGTACGCGAACAGACAACCAAAATTCAGCGCGATGACCATCACGTAGCCGAACGTGATCGGATGCGACAGGACGCGCTTGTAGCTCGACAGTGCGGTGACGATCGTGTGTGCGGACCGCTGTCGCACCGATTCTGCCAACTGCAGCATTGCAATCGTCGTGAGCAGTGTGCCGCCAACCGCGAGCGCGCCGTAGATCGCCCGCCACGTTCCGAACAGCGACGCGATCGCGACACCAACCGTCGGCGCAATGACCGGTGCAACGCCGGCGGCGAGATTGACATACGACTGTTTCACGCGCGCCTCGGTTCCAGTAAAGAGGTCGCGCACCATGGCGATCACCGTCACCTGACAGGCGCCAGCCGATGCACCCATCAGCAGTCGCCACGCCAACAATGCGTTTAACGAACGCGAAAATGCCGCGAGCCCTCCGAACACCGCGAACATGCTGATGGAGGTGAGCAAGATCGGTCGTCGACCGTAGCCGTCGGACAACGGTCCAAAGAAAAGTGGACCCAACGCGAAGCCGGCCATGAACACGCTCAAGGTTAACGCCGCGGTCCCGGGCGACACTCCCAGCGACTCGGCGGTCGCGCCAAGGACGGGCAGTCCCATGTCAGTGGCGAACGACGCCAGCGTGACAAGCGACCCAAGGAGCAGGATGAACGCAAACGAGTGCGGGCGGAACTTGGCCATCGGTGTAGCGTAACGGGTCGGGTAGTTCACTTCCACGCCGGTTGCCGTTTCAACCGAAAGCGGAATTCTTCTTGCAGCCGCACGCTGGCGGACAGGCAACCTCAATCGGGAGTTACATGCTGCAGAAATCTCCGATGTATTCGTACATCCCCGCGACGGATGTGGCACGCGCGCGAAAGTTCTACGAGGAAAAGGTCGGATTCACAGGCGGCAAGGACATCAACGGCGGCGTGAGCTATGAATTCGCAAACGGAACCGCGTGCTTCCTGTATCCGACACCGAATGCCGGAACGTCAAAGGCCAGCCAGGCGTTCTGGGACGTCGCCGACGTCGAAGCCGAGGTGAAGGAGCTCAAAGCACGCGGCGTTGCGTTCGAGGAGTATGATTTTCCGCAAATGAAAACGGTCGACGGTATCGCGACCGGCGGCGGTGCGAAGGCCGCGTGGTTCAAGGACAGCGAGGGTAATATCATGGCGATCATCCAAAGCCTCACAACACGATAGATCATGGATCTCCCTGTCAATCCGCCCGTGTTGCCCATGCTCGCCAAGCGCGTGGACGAGTTGCCGTCGGGCGACGATTGGATCTTCGAGCCGAAGTGGGACGGATTTCGCACTCTGATCTTTCGGGACAAGGATGATTTATTGATTCAGAGCCGCGATGAGAAGCCACTCGATCGATACTTCCCCGAGCTTGTGACTATTCTAAAGTCGCAGCTCCCGCACCGATGTGTTCTGGATGGCGAGATCGTCATCGCGGGCGACAATGGCCTGGACTTCGACGCCCTGCAACTTCGCTTGCATCCCGCGGCGTCGCGCGCAAAGATGCTTTCGGAACAGATTCCTGCATCGGTCGTGTTCTTCGACCTGTTGGCGGACGGTTCGCAAAATCTGATTGGCGCTCCCTTCACCGAGCGACGTGGAGCGCTCGAGAAGATTCTTTCGACGGTGAAACCGCCGCTACACATCACACCGGCGACGCGCGATCGCGACGTCGCGAACGATTGGTTTCGTCGGTTCGAAGGCGCTGGCCTCGATGGGGTGATGGCCAAACGCCCCAATGGTTTCTACGAGCCGAACAAGCGCGCGATGCTGAAGGTTAAACACGAGCGCGACTGCGACTGCGTCGTCGCCGGCTTTCGCTGGCACAAGAACAGCGACAACTCGGCGGTCGGTTCGCTCTTGCTCGGACTGTTCAGCGATAGCGGCCGCCTCGAGCACGTCGGCGTTTGCTCGAGCTTCACCGCGGCGAAACGGCGCGAGCTCGTCGACTTCCTCACACCATTTCGCGAAGGCGCATCCGCCGATCATCCGTGGCAACGCACCGCGGACGCTGAGATTTCGGAATCATCGGCGCATCGCAGACCGAGCGGAATGAGCCGGTGGAGTCAGGGGAAGGACCTATCCTGGGAACCGCTGCGGCCCGAGCTCGTTGTCGAGGTGGCGTACGATCACATGCAGAGCGGGCGATTCAGACACACCGCACAGTTTCGCCGATGGCGAACCGACAAGCGTCCGGAGGATTGCACGTTCGCGCAACTCGAAGTGGTGCCGGCGCAGGAGCTCGGCGCGATTTTCGCTCGGGCGTGACGACGGCCGCTAATTCGGTGCTCTCCGCGACGAGCGCCCGGCGCGATGAGCGATTTCACTACCCTCAACCGGCAATGACCCGCATTGCGAGCCACCCCTCTCACTACCCTTGAGTAACTTCTTACCGATGACTGCCCTCGACTCATTGGTTCGCTCAAAACTCCGAATTCCTCTTCACTGCATTCGGACTGAGCGATGCGGTCCAACTCGAGCCTGAGCACTGAGTACTAACTACTCAGCTCCAGCCATCGATCCGCGAGCGGGCTGGCCTCGCGAGTTCCGGTACGGCGAGATCTCGCCACGGAATCCGCGGACTCCGCGAAATACCGCGGAACTAACTCGTGGCGAATCGAGAACCTCAAACTCTCAGCGTTAGTCTTCGGACTTCTTCTTTCTCTGCGTGCTCGCCCGCTTGGACCGCGACGGTGCGACCCGCGATCCCTCCGTTTCCGTCTTTCTAAAATGCGGCGGCCACGGTGCGTCGCCCAACCCCGATGCTTCGTCGCGCGCTGCCAGCTCGAGCAACCGATCGAGCGATCCCGCCGAGGAATCCATCGCCGCGTGCGGATCGCCCATCGACGCAAACCGACCCGGTACCGTGAGCACCGTAAAGTCCTCCGCTTCGCACGACGGCACCTCCTCCCACATCAGCGGCGTCGAGACGCGCGCATCATCGAGCGGGCGAACTGAATACGCCGAACAGGTCGTGCGATCCTTGGCATTCTGGTTGTAGTCGAGAAACACACCGTGTCGTTCTTCCTTCCACCACTTGGACGTTGCGATGGCCGGTGCGCGCCGCTCGATCTCGCGCGAGAAAGCCAGCGCCGCGCGACGCACTTCGGTAAACGACCACCGCTGCTCGATGCGAACATTCACATGAATACCGCGGGAGCCGCTGGTCTTCGGCCAACCGACCAAACCCATCTCATCGAGCAGTCCCTTCGTCTCTATTGCGACATGTCGAACGTCATCCCACGGCACGCCAGGGCCCGGATCGAGATCGATGCGCAATTCATCCGGATGGTCGAGGTCGTTCGAGCGGACGGCGTGCGGATGCAACTCGAT
>JBDTAE010000319.1:0-9032 GCA_039924785.1 Gemmatimonadaceae bacterium
AACGCTAATTCGGTGGTCACGTTACGCCGTCACCATATACTGCGAAGACGGGACAAAACAAGATCGTTCCCGCAGCGATTTCCCGTCCAATATCGCACCGATGCCGCCAACCCGCAGCACGGCAACACTTTGCGCAACACTCACAAAGACCGCGCGTTGATATCTTGCAAGAACTGGCAGTGTTGCGCGCGCGAATTCTTCGAATTCTCATGAGCGTCGCTCCGAGGAGTACGGAGCGCGCGGAAACCCAAAGCGCCGTCGTCCCATCACCTCGTTCCTCAAGCGCGACCGCAACGACCCCGGACCGTAAACCACCCCAGCGCTGCGCCGACGCCATCGATGGGCACAGGTCTCACAATCGGCGACGACAGCGGACAAAAAACGGCGGTCTCCACGAAAGCGTAGAAACCGCCGTCAACGCACGTAAGTGTTCTCATCCGAGTGGCCACCCGGCTGGAAGCGCGGTAACCGTCTGCGCTTTCGCCAAGCCCGGCGGAGTGTCTCCGGCCGGAACCGGGCGTTGCGGGAGCGTGACTCCCCACCGCAGGACCCAGCTTGTCTGGACGGCTGTCGCAGTCGTCCACTGGCGGCTGAGCTGGGGATCCGCTCCAACATGCGCCATCACCAGTGCGTCGGTTCGGGCAATCGACGCACACGGCGCTATGCGTTGCGCTACCATCACATCGAGAAACGTCTTCCGAGGAGAAACTGCGTGCGCTCGGGGGCGTTGCGGGTCGCGCGCTGATCAACCGGATTCGTTCAGCACCGTGATCCGGTGAACATCACGGCCAGCAGCCGGCCGGCGCTAGCCCTCCCTCACAGTACTAATCGCGCCTCGTGGGCAGAATGGCGATTCGTTTAGTTTCGCTCGCCGCCCGACGAATTGTCTTGCGATCGACGCCCGTGCGTCGTTCGATCTCTCGTTGGGTCGCGCCGCTCTGCAGCAGCGTCTCGACCATCGTGCGGCGATGCGGTTTCAAGACGTTCACTCCTGGTTGCTCCCCGAAAAAGTCGAGGAGGAGTGTACGTCCTGCCGTTTCGGCGCCTCGAATTAGGCGCCGCTACCCAGCGTCATGGGTGGGGGATTTTGGGTAGCCGCAGGTGGGGGAGTTTGGGTAGCCGCCGGGGAGACGGATCACCGGAGTCCAAAGCACGAGGGGACATTCTCGCGGCGCATCCGGGAGTGGACAGCGCGGCGCGTCGGATCGTGGCCACTGAATACGACGAAGGAGGTGCGGAGCTGTCGCCGGACTCCCGTTGGCTGGCGTACGTGTCGAACGAGCAGGGCGGGAACGAAGTATTCGTCCGCCCGTTCCCGGACGTGAACGGCGGAAGGTGGCAAGTCTCGAACGGCGGCGGCAGCGCTCCGCTCTGGGCGCACAATGGCCGCGAGCTGTTCTACGCCAGCGGGACGAACATGTATGTCGTCCAGCTCCATCCGGGGCCGCCGTTCTCGGCCGAAACGCCCCGCGTCCTGTTCGCAATTCCGGACAGAGTGCGCCTAGGATCCTCGGTCAGGGGCGCCTTTGCGACCACCCCTGATGATCAGCGATTTCTCATGGTGCGAGACAGGAGTTGGGCGGACATGGCCGGGACGCCGACGATGGTGGTGGTGGAGAACTTCTTCGAGGAGCCGCGGGCGAAGCTGAAGAAGTGACGGCGAGAACTGCAGTCGTGTCACTCAGCGTCTGGCGTGGTCAGATCAGCGTTCAGCCGATCTAAGTGATCTTGGTTGTTGCTTCCTGGTGCAGTTCAGCCAGATTCGTCCTCGACCATTATCTACGGGGAGCAACGATGCGGAACTTTCTTGCGAGCATATCGCGGAGCACCCTGTTGTTGGCGCTGATCCTGCTTCGCCCGAGCACCGCTCGGAGCCAAGCCGCCGACGCGAACGACCAGCAAGCATTCCGCGACTTCCTCGCCCAGGCGAAAAACAACGGCGGCGCTGATCAGGACAAGGTCACCGCGTTCTACAGGACCACCGGAGCGTTCTGGCGCGCCCACTGGCTGGACTACTCACACCATCCCGAGAACTACGCCAACGCGATGGCGCTCTATCGTGAGGCTCAGGCGCTTTACCCGCGCGCGCAAGCGGCGCGCGATCCTGAGCGCTACCGGAAAGACATCGAGGCCTTCAAAGAGTTCGACTCCAAGAACGCACCTCCTCCAAAGGCCGCGCTGTTCGTTGGCAGTTCGACGATCATGAAGTGGAAGACAGCTGACGCATTTCCCACTCTCAGCGTGATCAATCGCGGATTCGGCGGGAGCGTGCTCGGCGACGTGCTGTATTTCTACAACGACGTGATCGGAAAATATCATCCGTCCGCGATCCTGCTCTACTGCGACAATGACGTCGCGAGTGGCGGCAATCCCGATCAGGCCTTTGAGAAGGTCATGCAGATCTACACCAAAGCGCGATCAGACTTTCCTAAAGTGCCGTTTGCATTCCTGAGCATGAAGCATGCGCCCAACTCCGCGTTTGCGGACGCGGCGGAGCCGGCGGCGATTGACCGGTTCAACGAACTTGCCAAGGCGCAGGCCAAGAAAGATCCGGGCTTCAAATACTTCGATATGGACGCGGCAGTACTCGACGCAAACGGAAAGGTGCAGGGTGATTTGTTCCAGGACGGTGAGCATTTCAACGACAAAGGCTACGCGTTGATCAACCCGATGATGCAGAAATTCTTGGTCTCGCTAGGCGTTGGTTCGGCGCGTTAGCGTCACTGAATACACCGGCGAAACCGAAGACGCTCAGTCCGTAACTTTCGGCTAGAACGGCGCCGACTGCTCAATGACCAACCGCGCACCGCTCACCGGATGCACGAACGCCAAGCGTTCCGCATGCAACTGCATCCGTTCGCCTTCGCTCGGCGCATTGTGGCCATAGAGGCGATCGCCGGCAATCGGCGCATCGAGCCCCTGCGGGTGTGCCGAGTGCACGCGAAGCTGGTGCGAACGACCCGTGTGCGCATGGAATCGCACCCGCGTACGTCCGTTCTGTCTCGCTAACACACGCCATTCGGTGTGCGCGGGTTTGCCAAACACCGGATCATGTATCTGCCGCGGTCGGTCATCCACGTCTACCCGCAACGGCAATGTGATGTGCCCGTGGTCGGCTGCAATGTTTCCGTTCAACCAAGCGACGTAGTGCTTCTCGATTTCGCGCAATGAAAACATTCGCTGGAGCGCCCTGGCCGTGTCGGGGCGCTTTGCAATCAGCAGGAGCCCAGATGTATCGAGATCAAGTCGATGCACTGCTAGCGGGCCGGTTGCATGCGGATATCGTTTGCGAAGCCGTGACACCGCGCAATCGCTCAACGAAGCGCTACGCCCAGGAACCGTGAGCAGTCCGCTTGGTTTATTCACTACGAGCAAATGCTCATCTTCAAACACCGCGCGTGGTTCAGCCGGGTCAATCGCCGCAATGCCGAAGAGCGGTGGCGGCTCGACCGGCAATCCGTCGAGCATGTGCGTGAGAATGGGGACACATTTTCCGCGACACGCTGCGTAGAACACACCCCCGCGACGATCGCCGGTTGCTGATGCCGCGCCCCACCAGAACTCGGCCAACGCGATTGGTCGTAGTCCGAGTCGATATGCATGTGCGAGCAGCTTCGGCGCCGCACAATCGCCGGAGCCGGTCGGTGGCGCGCCGGGTGCAAACAAGGATCGCAGAGAACGCACCTCACCACGCGCATTTACAAAGTGATACGTGTCATGAATTTGCATCGTCAACGCGCGTGAGCGAGCGGCACGCGTTGCGTCGAGTGCGCGGATAGCGGCGTCAACGCCGCGCATGTTCGCCGTGCTCGCACTCTCGGACGCACTCGCGAGCAAGGCGGCGCGGTGCGCTTTGAATTCCATCATTTCCGCTTCAGCTGGAATTCGCACCGCGTCGTAGGTATGTCGATCGAACGTGGGCGGAACCCAACCGTCAATGTCCCATTGTGCGTGCACCATTCCGGAAAAGCCGCGCAAATAGCCAATCGTGCCGTCGCTCGTAGCAACGACTAGCACGCCAAACATTTTTCCATTTCCCGCTTCATGCAAACGCCAGTGAGCCGCGTCGTGCGACTGCAACGTCTCCATGACCTCCATCGTCGCGCGATGCGCCAGCGGGTGCATCGCAGCGCGGTCAAACGGCGTCGGGAAACGCGTTGGACAGTCGCCGGCATATGGTTGCGGGAAAAACTTGATCACGATGACCTATTGATCTGTTAGAAGCATGTGATCGTGAAACAATGACCACGAATGTCTATCCTTTGGGATCTTGCTCGTTTTGTATGCGAGAGTGTTCTGAGATACTAAACGCTCACAGGCTCGTGGTGAGTATGTCGGCCTAGAAAGTATGACTGGGCTGGGCTCCGACTTTCGCGTGGGTTAGTTCCTCGCGTGTCGAGACGGAGTCACCAGAGCCACTTGCGACGATCTGCCTGTCGCACTTTCGCGGAGACCAACCCATGTCATCAGAGTCTACTCCTACTTCCGCTCCTGCTCGCCCAATCATCTATCTCGGCATGGATGTGCACAAGGAGTCCATCACGATCGCCGTGTTATCCGCGGGGGCGAAGGCGCCGACGCACCTGGAGCGACTGCCGAATGATCTCGCGAAACTGAAGAAATGGCTCACCGTGACCGGGACACTGACTCCGTACTCGGCGCCGAGTGGATCGCGACCGTGCCCGAGTGAGGCGCATCCCAAAGCAAAGGCGGTCGCAACAGTCGTGGCCAGTTGGCAAGTCTTCACGCGTGAGAATCTCAGTGTTCGGCCTGGCAACGATTTCTTCCTACTCCACAAATACTCTTGCATGCGCATTTACTCCGGCGTCGTCGCGCCGCATATTGCAGAAATCTAAATAGCGAGGAAAATTGCCAACCACGAATCGCGGTGCGTGGAAAACCTGTGGACGCGGTCACAAGTATCGCGGCACGGGACCGTGTCCCGGTTGTTAGCCGGGTGGCGCCAAGAAACACGCGGCCAAGAAGCGTACGGCGAAGAAGAGTCGGCGATAGTTTGCGGTAGAGTTGAAAGGCAAAATTACCGCTCAGCGGCCGGTGAAGGGTGCCGACCGAATCGACGTTCACGACGCCCCTGACATCGGACCAAAACGTCTCCCCGTCATCAGACAACACAATGGAGAGCGTTTTTCCCAGCGTGTCGTCGCCCGGCATAACGACGGTATAGCGGCCCGGGTGCGGGCGCTCGCGTGAGACCGAAGACAACATGAGGACTTCAGGACCGCTTGGATGGCCTGGCGCCGTACCGGGCGGGAGGTCAAGAATAATCTTGAAATTGGCACCGGCGTCGCTCAGCATGGCGCTGGCGTCCCCACGAGCGCGACCCGAGACATGCGCCTGGCGACCTCCCCCCGTCATGTCGAGCGAATACGTCTTCTGCGCTGAACTGCACTGTGCCAATCAGCACAGCGTAGCAACACCCATGAGGTAAAATCCGCGGCGAAACCGAGGCGCTCGGTGCGCGGTTAGGTCTGGGAGCATGCGAAAGGGATGGGAGGGGGAGTGTCCGCAACCTCGTTCGACCGCGTCAATCGTTCACTGACCAGGGCTATCTCCGCCGCCTCGTGATCAAAATGCTACTCCGCACGAAGAGCATCCGCCGGAGAGCGACGGTTGATTCGAAAAGCCGGAATCGCGCCAGCGACGACAGCGGCGCTGAACAGCACGACAACAGCAACCGCCAGCACTGCTGGATCGTTCGCCGACGCTGCGAATAGTAGCGGACGAATGTACTTGGACCCTACCGACGCAATCACGCCGCCCACCGCATGCCGCAGGCGGAACGGATTTCCTATTCTCACACACAACGCGCTTTATTGCTGGCACTCTGTCGTTCGGTGCCGCCGCGAGCCGCATCTGGTCGGCACTCAAGGGTCCCCGAGACTAGCGAATCAAGGAGGTCCCCGCCTTTGGAGTCCATGTCTCCGCACCTGTCGGCAGGCACCGTACATCTTGTGCACTGCGCCTAACGACGCCACGACGCGGATGAAGTCCGCTATGCGGACCGGCTCCGACATTCGCGATACGCGAAAGGTCGGCAGATGTTTGGGCGCCATGAAACAGGTCGGCCAAACAGAACCAAGTTATGCCACGACGCCGGACCTCGATCGGTTGTCCGCAGATGAGTGGTTTCTCATGACGGCCTATCGCCGTCTCGGCGCGCTCGACGCGGCTTCGGGTGACCGTGTGAAGGCCGATGAGTATCGCAAAAAGCTCGCGACTCTGCAGAAGGACGCCGATCCCGAATAACGAACGGGCCCGCCTTCCGGTGAGTCTAGAGTCGTTTTATGCGACGCCTAACATGATCAGCGATCGGCTCGGCCAAGCGCGTCATGATCGCGCGTGTGTCCTCGTTGCCATCCGGATGTTGGATCACTCGCTCGATCGCCGCTGGTACGCGTTCCCCGAGCTCCACGATGCGATCGATCGCGAGATCCGCCGGCAATTCAACGGCTCGGGCCGCGGCCCGCCATTGATCGCGGGCGATCGCACCCACAGCTCGCTCGCCGCCCACTGCCATCGCCAACTTCGCACCGCTTTTTGCCAGCCGCGGATACGGCAGTGTCGTGATGACGTCATAGAGTGGAGCGAACCGGTGGTCGGGGCCGTTGGCGTGCAGAATCGAGTAGTTCTTTGCGTGTGCATCCGGTCCCGCAACGAGCCAATTGAGAATATTGGCATCAAAGAAACGTGCGACGTCGACCGAAGCGTCCGACGAATGGCGCGCGAGGATTGCAGCGATGTCAGTCAGCCCGGGGCCGCCGTCCGATTCGTATTTCCGCGTCGGCTGGACAGCGAGCGCTTGGCACATGTCCTCCTGATGAATGCGGTACACAATGCCGCGAGATCGCGCGCGGTCGTATCGCTCGACGACGATTGCGATCTCGTCGCCGAATAGTTGGACGGTTGAAATTGCCGCCGGCATCCCGAGTTCGCGAGCGAGGTGCAAGCAGAAATGCTCGTTGTACGCAAGGTCGTCGAGATCGAGGACTGGAGGCTTGAGGATGTGCGTGCTCGGGACGCGGCCTTTGGGGATGCCCCAATGTTCGCCCTCGTGGTAAAGCGTGGTCTTGGGTTGTGCCCCTGCGAGACTGAATTGTCCTTGCTCGCCGCTCGACCGTCCCGCCGCCGGGTTACGACGCAGTGCCATGAGTAGCTCCGCGACGTCACCTGTCGACAGCCAGTCGATCGACGTCGCTGCGTCCGCGGCACCCGACGCGCCGAGCACACGATCGACCTCCTCGGGGCTCACCAGTTGGACGGCGCCGGCGCAGTCTTCACCCACATGCGCGAGAAGCTTGACGATGTCGTACCTCGAGACGCCGTGCAGGCGCGCCCAATACTCTACGACCTTCGGGTCATCAGGAAGCAATCCTGAGAGAAACGCGGACGTGGCCTGATGACCGTGCTCGGGGTCTTTCAGGGGCATCGAGAGCGACAGTGGAAACGCGCCGGCGCGGGTGCGCCACGCGTCGTCGTAGCGAAGCACGAGCCTGCGGTTGCCCGACCGGTAGACGTGTCCGACGAGAGCGCCATTCAACACCACCGCGAGCTCAGGCCGTGCTGATCGGGTGAGCCGTGTGCGCCGTGTGCGCTTAACGGCCGGCATGCGGTGTCACGGTTTGCGCGACCGCCTCAATGCTGCGGACGCGGTGGGCCAGCCGATCACCGAGGAGGGTGCTGACGTTGTTAGCGTCGCATGTGCGATGACCCTGGCGAGGTCGGTCCGGCGCGTCTTTGGCTGCGGGATGGGCCGCGTCCTGCGCTCGTTCGCGTTCTTTGATTCGATGAGGACCGTGAGGCCAAGCGCCTGCATTGCCTTGAGCGCGAGGCCGAGCTCGGCGCTCGGTTTGCCCTTTTCGAACTCGGCAACCCAGAACCGGCTCGCGCCGATGCGCTGGCCGAGGTCGGTCTGACTGAGACCGGCGGCGATGCGAGCTTGACGAACGAGTGCCCCGACTGCCGCTGAATTGATGCTATTGCTCATGGCGTGAATGTTGACGATCGTCAACATAGCGCGCTTGTTGACGATCGTCAACATCTGCCCGTGGACGCCTGGAGTGCACAGCGAGGATGATGAGCCGCTTCAGCACGGGACCCCGATTCCGACCTAAAACCCTGAGGTCATGTTCGAGTCGTCTGCGATTAGGGCGCTGCCGGCTTGAGACTTCTCTCATACGCGACCCGAGGAGCGCGTGGAGCTCCGAGCGAGTTGCGTAGAAGCCCATCGCACAAAAGACGTAACGAGTGAGCATACGCTGGTGCTCACTTCCGAATGCGTCACCCCGTGTCCTCGATTCTAGTGAGGATCCAAAAGGGAGAACCAGTCGCGCGGAAGATCAGCGACACCGTGCTACCGGTTGAAGCTCCCACAGAATTGGTGGAGGTCAGCTCCGAAGAACTCGATGAGGCTCTCAGCATACCGGTCGTTTCGGAGCATGTTCGAATGCAGTGGAAGTTGGCCCGCCTGGGAATCAACGCCAACGAGCGAGTGTGGGTCCCGGTCGGCGATCAGGCGAGATTGCGGATCGATCTATTCTGGCTTGCTGAGGTTCGCTGACCTCAACATCATTGCGCCCAATGCGCTCTATCCGATGTTCATCGTTGCGCCGAAAGAAAAGAGAACAGGCTACGAGAGCAGCTCCGTCGTCCGACGTTCAAACGCCTCGAGCTCGACAAGAAAGTTCGGTTTCTTTCTTACGAAGCAATCGACGAAATTGATCAGTTCTTCTCCGAGTCCGGAACTGGTCTGAGCGTGGACGTTATTATGGGTAAGTCGGAGCAGGCTGCGTAGGAAATAGCGGAGCACGCCACCCGAGCACGCCGTCAGAGCACGCCGTCAATCAGTGGCGGTGTATCCTGGCCCCAGGTTATTGTCTTGTACGGTGTGTGTGTGGCGGTATTCCGACACAATCGATAGCGATGACGAACCGTCGATATGAGGAAGATGAGGTCCGCGAGATCTTCAGTCTCGCGACGACCGGCGATGTGCGCGACACGACGCCGCGTGCCGA
>JBDTAE010000320.1:0-15673 GCA_039924785.1 Gemmatimonadaceae bacterium
AAATTGAACTTCCCGATCTTGTAGTCGAGCTTCTGGTCCTTGCACTGCTGTTCGGTAAGCCCGATCGACGCGACCTCCGGATGGCAGTACGTCGCGTTCGGAATGTTGCCGTAGTCCATGCCGTGTGAGTTCTTGCCCGCGAGCAACTCGGCCAGGACGATCCCTTCGCGCTCGCCCTTGTGCGCGAGCATCGGCGGTCCGGCCACGTCGCCGATGGCGTAAATGCCCTTGGTGGAGGTCTCCATCTTGTCGTTGATCTTGATGAAGCCGCGATCGGTGAGCTGAATGCCTGCCTCCTTGAGACCGATGTTCTCGACGTTCGGCGCGCGACCCGCCGCGACGAGCACGATGTCGGCCTTGAGATCCTTCTTTTCGCCGCCGGACTCGACACTCATCGATACGGAGTCATTCGCAGCCTTCACACTAGAGATCTTTGCACCCGTCAGCACCGCGATGCCACGCTTCTTGAACGCGCGCTCGACTTCCTTCGACGCATCGGCGTCCTCGAGCGGGAGAATGACCGGCATGACGTCGATCAGCGTGACCTGGGATCCGAAGGCGTTGAACACGTCGGCGAACTCGCAACCCACAGCGCCGGCGCCGACAATGACGATCGACTTGGGCGCTGTTTCCAGGACGAGCGCTTCGTCGGACGAGATGATGGTTGTCTTATTGAGCTCGAGGCCCGCCTGCGGGAGTCCCTTGACGCGGGAACCCGTCGCGATGACGACGGCCTTCTTTGCATCATGCTTCTCGTCCTTTCCGTCGGTGGTATTCACGGACACGGCGTTCTTGCCGGAGAGGGTCGCCGTCCCCTTGATGTAGGTGATCTTGTTCTTCTTGAACAGGAACTCGACGCCCTTGGAATTTTGCGTGCTCACGACGCGCGAGCGCTTCATGGCGACGCCGTAATCGAGCTTGATGTCGCCGACGGTGACGCCGAATTCCGCGGCGTGCTTGAGACGATTGGCGATCGCCGACGCCTCGAGCAGAGCCTTGGCGGGGATGCAGCCCCACAACACGCAGGTTCCGCCGAGTCCATCGCGTTCGACCACGGCAACGGAGAGTCCGAGTTGCGCGCAGCGAATGGCGCCGACATATCCGGCGGGTCCGCCGCCGACGAAAATCACGTCAAAGGAAGCCATAAAACTCTGGAGGGATTTCGAGTGCGTTGGGGAGACTCCGCGGTTTCTCGCAGGAGCGCGGGCGATGATGGAAAGATACCGGGATTCGGAACCCATCCGCCACGGTTCGTCCCATGACGCTTGCCGGAATTCGGACCGGCGAATAAGGTAGAGCCATGGGGATCCTTCGTGGTGCCCGGGGATGGTCTCGGCTCGTCGCCGTGTTCGGGACGATGCTGGTGTCAGCCGTTGCGCTGGCGCCGGCGAGCGCTCAGTCGTCGCCGCCAAAGGATTCTTCGAACAAACCCATTGTGCCCGCGGTGCTGGTTGGCCACGTCACGGACTCGTCCGGCGTTCCGCTCATGGGCGCGGAGATCAGCCTCTTTCACAACGAGTCCATTCGCGCCATCACGGGCGACAGCGGCGAATTCAGGATCGTTAGACTGCCACCGGGCACGAACGTGTTCAACGTGCGCCGCCTCGGCTTCGAGGCCGCGAGCTTCACGGCGTTTCTCAAGTCGGGGACGACGTCTCGGGCGACCTTCAAGCTGACGTCGACCGCGCTGGCTCTCCCAACGATCGCGGTCTCGGACACCGCGACGAAGACGCATTGGCTCGATCAGTTCGAGCGTCGCAGGAGCAGCGCGCGTGGCACGTTTATCACGCGGGCGGAGATTGAGCGCAAGAACGCGCGCACGGGAACGGACATCGTTCGCAACGTGCCGGGGATTCGTTTTGTCCCGAACCGGAGCGGATTCGGGAATCAGATTCTGATGACGCGCACGGCGACTCGCGCGTGTGCGCCAACGATGTTCGTGCACAACACGCCGTACAGCGGCACGCTCGATGACTTCACCGCGGACGACATCGAGGCGCTCGAGGTGTATGTCGGCGTCAGCGAAATTCCCGCCGAGCTGGATAAGAACGGGAAGGGGATTTGTGGCGTTATCGTCGTGTGGACTAGAGACCCGGGGAAGAAACCACCGACAAGCTGAGCCGAGCTCGGCTCGCTGAGCTGGCTCGGCTTAGCCCAGCTATCGGCCATCGGGCTATCTGCACAGCTAACGGCTATCGGTAAAGCAGAAACAACCCCGCGAGTGGCGGCATTGTTTCCGGACAAACCCGTCACTAGTTATCAGTCATTAGTGACTAGAACACTAGCATCAAAGGATTCTCAATCAGCCGCCGCAACGTCTGCAGGAACGCCGCGCCGACCGCACCGTCCACCGCGCGATGGTCGCAGCTCATCGTGACGCTCATGTGCTGCTTCACCGCGAACCCGTCCTTCGTCGAGACGACCACGTCGTGCGACGCGCCGATCGCCAGAATCGCCACCTCAGGCGGATTGATGATCGCGGTGAAGTGATCGATGCCGAACATGCCGAGGTTAGAGATCGTGAAAGTCGCGCCCGTGTACTCTTCCGGCGCGAGCTTGCGCTCACGCGCGCGCTTCGCGAGCGACCGCGTTTCGGCGGAGATCTCGCTCATACGTTTCTGATCCGCGTCGGTGATCACGGGGACGATCAAGCCGTCGTCCGTGGCCACCGCCACGCCGATGTGCACGCGGTTGTGCAACCGAATCTTGTCGCCGAGCCAGTGGGCGTTGACCTCGGGATGCTGTGAGAGCGCCGTCGCGACGGCTTTGATCACGATGTCGTTCACCGACACCTTGAATGCATCGCCCATCTCGAGCATTGCGGCGCGCATCTCGGTCGCACGGGACAGATCGAATTCCGCGGTGAGGTAGAACGTTGGAATCGGCCCGATGGATTCCGACAACCGCTTCGCGATGGTCTTTCGAATTTGTGTAAGCGGGACATCGTCGAAGTCGGCGCCGCTCGAGACGCGGACCTTTGCCGGAGTCGGAGCCGCCGCCGGAGTTTGCGTCGCAGCGGATTCGACGTCGCGCTTGATGATGCGTCCTCCGGGCCCGGAGCCCTGCACGCCGGACAGATTCAACCCGCGCTCCGACGCGAGGCGACGCGCCAATGGCGACGAGCGAACATGACCGCCGTTCCCGGCATCGCCTTGCGGAGCGGGTGACGTTGGAGCCGGGCCAGCGGCTGCAACCACCGGTGTTGCCGTTGTCGCCGGCGCACTCGGAGCAGCAGCTGGTGCGGTCGGCACAGCTGACGCCGCCGGAGCGGCAGCGGGCGCCGGAGCACCCGCGCCGGCAATCAGCGCATCAATGTTCTCATCCGCGGCTGCGATGATGCCGACGAGCTGGCCCACCGGTCGCGTTTCATTCTCCGCGACGAGTCGCTTCCGAAGAATGCCCTCCCCGCGGGCGACCAACTCCATGATCGCCTTGTCCGTCTCCACCTCGGCGAGCGAATCGCCGTTCTTCACCGCGTCGCCCTCGTTCTTCAGCCACTTCACGAGCCGCCCTTCTTCCATCGTTGGAGAGAGCGCCTCCATGAAAACTTTCGTCGCCATATACGTCAGGATCCGAGGTAGAAATGGTTTTAGAGATCAGTCGAGGTACATGACTTTGCGGACGGCGGCGATCGTCTTTGCGACATCGGGCTTGGCCGCGCGCTCGAGATTCTTCGCGTACGGCATCGGGACATCGGCCTGGTGCACGCGAATGATTGGCGCGTCGAGATCGTCGAAGCAATTACGCTGGATGTAGTCCACAACCTGTGTGCCGATGCCGCAGATCTCCCAGCCTTCTTCGAGCACGACGGCGCGATTCGTCTTTCTCACTGACGCATAGATCGCCTCGGTGTCCATGGGACGCACGGTGCGAAGATCGACGACGTCGACGTTGATGCCGTCTTTCTTCATCTGATCCGCGGCCTGCATCGCGACGAGGGCCATCTTGCCGTTCGTGATGATCGAGCAGTGCTCGCCTTCGCGCTTGAGATCGGCCTTGCCGAGCGGAATGACATATTCCTCATCGGGGACTTCGCCCTTGATGTTGTAGAGCATCTCGCCCTCGAGGAAGCACACCGGGTTGTCGTCGCGAATGGCGGCCTTGAGCAGACCCTTTGCGTCGTACGGCGTTCCCGGCGTGACGACCTTGAGCCCCGGGATGTGGGCGAGCCACGATTCGAACGCCTGCGAGTGTTGCGCGGAGAGCTGAAGCGCGGCTCCGTTCGGACCGCGAAACACCATTGGGATGTTGAACTGGCCGCCGGACATGTAGAGGAGCTTTGCCGCCGCGTTCAACACTTGGTCGAGCGCGAGGACAGCAAAGTTCCAGGTCATGAACTCGATGACGGGACGCAGGCCGACCATCGCCGCGCCGACGCCGACGCCCGCGAATCCGAGCTCGGTAATTGGCGTATCGACGACGCGCATCTCGCCGAACTCCTCGAGCAGGCCTTTAGAGACTTTATATGCGCCCTGATAGACGGCGACTTCCTCGCCCATGAGAAAAACGCGATCGTCGCGACGCATCTCTTCGCGGAGAGCCTGGCCGAGAGCCTCACGGTACGTGATGATGGCCATCGGTCAGGTCCCCGCCGGCATTGCGTCGCTCGTGGTGTCGACGAGCACATCCTCGAACAGCGCTTCGAGCGGCGGCTCCGGGCTGGCGTCCGCAAAGTCCCACGCGTCCTGCACCACGGCCTTGATCTCCTCGTCCATCTTCTGAATATCCTCATCGCTGATCTGCCCATGCTCCTGCATGTGCTGCCGCAGGAGCACGATTGGATCGCGCTTGATGTACTCGTCGAGCTCCGCCTTGCTACGGTACGTGCCGCTGACGGCGTCGGACATCGAGTGGCCCATGAAGCGATATGTTCGTATCTCGAGCAACGTCGGCACAGAATCTTTTCGCGCGCGCTCGATCGCCTCCGCCATGGCGGTGCGAACGGCGAACACGTCCTGACCGTCGCACACCGCGCGGGGCATGTTGTACGCCGCGCCGCGCTCGAAGATGTCGTGAATGGCCGACGCACGTTCGAGCGCTGTGCCCATTCCATATCGATTGTTCTCGATGACGTAAACCACGGGGAGTTTCCACAGGCCCGCCATGTTCAGCGCCTCGTGGAACGCGCCGGTGTTCACCACCGACTCTCCCATGAAGCACACGCAGACCTGATCGCCGCCGCGATACTTGATCGCGAACCCGACACCCGTGCCGAGCGGCACGTGCGCGCCCACGATACCGTGCCCGCCGAGGAAGTTGAGGCTCTTGTCGAACATGTGCATCGAGCCGCCCTTTCCGTGCGCGCAGCCATCGATGCGGCCGAACAGCTCAGCCATCACGTTGCGAGGCTTCATGCCACGCGCGAGCGCTTGACCGTGATCGCGATACGTCGTGATGATGTAGTCGTCGGGGCGCAGCAGGGACATCGCACCCGTGCTCACGGCTTCTTGCCCGATGTACAAGTGACAGAATCCACCGACTTTCCCGAGCGCATAGGCCTCGGCGCAGCGTTCCTCGAAGCGGCGCTGCAACAGCATCGAATGCAGCAGATCGCGGTTCAGATCAGCGTCGGACGGCTTCTGCTCGCTCTGGGCGGCGGCAGCGCCGGGAGCGCTCTGAACGTCGGACTTTTTCTTGGCCATTACATCAGGTCAGGGTAGGGTGGCTGGGTTTTCATGCATCTGCTGCACCTGCTCCCACGCGTGATAGCTCGAGCGCACGAGCGGACCCGATTCGACGTGTCGGAAGCCCATCGCCATCCCCGCGTTTCTGAGATAGCTGAATTCGTCGGGCGTCACGTAGCGGTCGATCGGGATGTGCGAATCGGACGGACGCAGGTACTGGCCGAGCGTGAGGATGTCGACGTCGACCTTTCGCAGATCGCGCATGGTCATCTCCACCTCTTCGACGGTTTCGCCCATGCCGAGGATCATTCCCGACTTCGTCGGAATGTACGGCGCGATGCGTTTGGCGGTCTCGAAGATCCGCATCACGCGCTCGTAGCGGCCGCCGGGACGACACTTCTTGTACAGGCGCGGAACAGTCTCGGTGTTGTGATTGTAGATGTCCGGCTCCGCCTCGAGCACGGTGCGAATCGAATCCTCGTTGCCCTGGAAATCGGGCACGAGCACTTCGACCGAGCAGTTCGGCAAGCGCGCTTTGATCTGGCGAATGGTCTCGGCAAAGATGTACGCGCCGAAGTCCTTCAGATCGTCCCGGTCGACGGAGGTAATGACCGCGTGCTGCAGGTTCATCTCGCCGATGGCTTCAGCGACGCGCGACGGCTCTTCGATGTCGTACTTTGGCGGCCGGCCGTGCGAGACCGCGCAGTAGGCGCAGTTCCGGGTGCAGACGTCGCCAAGGATCATGAAGGTGGCGGTGCCGTGCTCCCAACATTCGCCGACGTTGGGACAATGGGCCTCCTCACAGACGGTGTGGAGGTCGAGCTCGCGCATCAGTCCTTTTAGGCGCAGATAGTTGGTACCGCCCGGCGCACGCACCTTCAACCAACTCGGCTTGCGGTCAGGCAAGACCTCGGCGCGATGTCGTCCTATGATTTGATACAGTGACTCGCCCATGTTTTCGACGAGGCTCGAGAAGCAAGAGAACCCGCGCGATTGTCCGCGGCGGGAGAAGCACGGAACGTGTTGAGCAGGCGAAATCTACGGCACCGGTCCTTGGACGGAAGGCCTTGATAACCTGCTCAATTATGTTTGAAAGTTACTGACTTTTGGCGGCGGAAAGGCGGTCAAACCGCGCTATTGAAAACGGAGCGACTTCGAGCGAACCCTCGCCGCCGAGGGCGAGCGCGGCAACGGCGATCGCGGTGCCAGCGGCGAGGAGGATTCCGTTCTTCGAGTGGCCGCAGGCGTAGATGAGGCGAGGTGCTCGCGGGTCGGGCCCGAGGATCGGGAACATGTCCGCCGAGGCCGGTCGGGTTCCCGCCCATGTTCGAAGGACCGGCGCATTCGCCAGCGCTGGGCATACCGCTCCGGCGGCTTGGCGGAGACCCGCTACCGCATTCGGTTCGACCGTCAGATCGAACCCGGCGTGCTCGGTCGTTGCCCCAATGACGATCTCCGATTCGCGCGGAACCAGGTAGACACCGTCGGCGACCACGGGATGTCGGAGCGCGGTCGACTGCACCGCCAGCATTTGCCCTTTGAGCGGCACGACGGGAAGGTCGCGGGGCAAACCTGCGATCTCCGGCGCCCACGCACCGGCGGCGAGAACGGCTCGCGCGGCCTTGATTCGAGCTCCGCTCTTCGTGGTGATGGTGACCGAAGAGGGGCGTATCGAGATTGCGGTTGCCTCATCGCTCGTTCTCGTCACCGACGAAAACGTCGCGACCGCCAGTTCGAGGGCGCGCACGAGCCGTTCGTTATCGGTGGAACCGTCGAGCTCGTGGAAGAGGGCGCCGTGAGGAGCGACAATGCTTGGCTCGATCTCGGCGGCCTCGCTGGACGTGAGGCGGCGAGCGCCCGCGATCAGCGTCGGGACGGGACCGTCACCGAGGATCTCGACGAGACCGTCAACGATCTTGAGTCCGGGATCGAAGGCTTGGAGTCGGCGAACGAGCGCGGCGTAGGCGGCCAGGCTCGAGATGAAGAACGGGCGCATCTCGTCGGGCAAAGTTCCCATCGAGGGCGCGAGGAGGCCGGCGGACGCCTCGGATGCGCGGCCGGGTTTTTTAACTCCGATGATGTTGACCGTCGCCCCGGCGCGAGCGAGCTCATAGGCAGTTGACAGACCGATCACGCCGCCGCCGATTATCGCAACGTCTGTCACGGTGCGCTCCTCACGGCTGAAACCGTACCTTTGTGGAGGCCGTAGGGATCGCAGGGAAGGACCTTCGACTTTTGGGAGACACCGAGTATGCTCCGCACCATTTTTTCGATCGGCCTGTTCGCAGTGCTCGGTCTCATCGCGCTCAAGTTCATCTTCGGGATCTTCGGCTTCGCCGTTGGCCTGTTCATGGTTTTGCTTTCGATCGCCATCAAGATCGCGGTCGTCGGCTTGCTGATCTATCTGGTCATCCGCATCGTGAGCCCCGAAACCGCGCGCCGGTTGCGCGAGCGTTGGTCGGGTTCGGCGTTCTAAGCGGGCGAACGTCGCGAGAGTTTAGAGAAGTTCGATTCGCGCGCGGTACGCAGCCACTCCCCGCTACTCGCGCGCCAGGCGGTCGAGGATCGCCCACACCAGCAACGGCACCATGATCTCGTGGTGCCCCGTGATCTCGTAGCCCTTGCCGCTCTGCAACGTCGGGCGTTGAACGACGTTCATCCGCGGGCGATAGTGGCGCTGCATGTCGAGATCCACCGTCACGAAATTCTGCGGTGGTCCGCCCGAGAGATTCCGCGCGATCGTCAGCGCCTTGAGAAACACCTCCGGCATGATGACCGCGCTCCCGAGATTGAGGACGACTCCACCGTCGTCGATGTCCGGCAGGGCCGCGGCGAGCCGCCGAAAATCGCGATGGCTCGTGTCGCCGATGGCGGCGCCGTTCGCCGCGGGATGCTGGTGAATGATCTCCGCGCCGAGGGCCGCGTGCACCGTCGTGGTGACCCCGAGCTTCAGGGCATTGAGAATTATTGAAAGCTCCGGATGCACGAGATCCCCGCGCGCGGCAAGCGCTCGCCCAACCGCTTCGCCCATGCCCTGCTCGTTCTTCATTCCCAGCGTGAACGCGTCGTTCAGCTCGCGGCCGGTCTCTTCGGCCATGCCGAAGGTTCCGTCGCGTAAGCCGGCGGCGACGTCCTCGGAGGTCGCGCCGAAACGAGCAATCTCATAATCGTGGATTGCCGCCGAGCCGTTCATGGCGACGTGCGTGACGATGCCGCGCCGCATCAGGTCGATCAGCAGGGGCGCGAGGCCGGTTTTTACAACGTGTCCGCCAAGCATGATGACGACGCCGCGTTTTTTTCGCGCCGCGTTTGCGATTGCTTCGACAACGGCTTTGAAATCGCGCGCGACGAGGACGTCAGGCAATGCGTCGATGAATGCCGCGAAGGACCGATCGCTGCCGGGCAGTCCGGCGAATTCGCTCGCGTTCACTTTGTTCGACCGGCGCGCGACGGGGACGGTCCGCACCTTGGACAGGTCCGCCTCGCGGGGAGGAACCATCAGTCGTGAGGGTCCGGCTTCGTGATCTTGTTCAGCGGTGCCGTCGACGTCGGAGCGGGGCGGTAGGATTTGAGATACAGGTTGAGGGACCCGAACGAGAGCTTCGACTTTAGTTGCAGGACGATGCGGTTCTCGTCGTCGGAAAGCCAGATCTGCGCCTCGCCGCCCTGGCTGAAGATGCCTTTCGCGTTGATGACCGGTTCCACGACGATCGCGGCGAATTTGCCGGCGGGTACTTCGATCGTGTCGCGCCGGACGACGCGAATGCGGACGGGATTTCGGTCGGCCTTGAAGTAGTTGTTGAACGTCGTGTCCATCCCGACGCGCAGCGGAATCGTGCGCAGAAAGTACACGAAAGAACCATCGTCGAGCGGATGCGCGACGCTCGGCTGCGCGGGCTGGTCGTTTTCGACGTACTCTTTTCTGTCGGGGAAGATCTCGTAATGACGTTTCGGCTCGTAACTTCCCTCGTCGATGTCCTGCCAGTAACGGAGCGACGACAGCGTGTACGCGTCGATCCAGTCCTCGTACTTGTCGTTCACGCGATAAAACGGAATTCCGCCCTTGAGCTTGAACATGGTGTGCCAGGCGTGAAGTCCACGCACCGTGTCCATGGGCAGCACTTCCATATCGCCCGATCCGACGTGGAGTTTGCCGAAGCGAATGTCGTACTCCAGTCGTTCACCGACGCCGAACGGAACTTTGGCCGGCGCCACGGAGGTGTTGGGCGCGGCGGGCGCTGCGGCCGAGTCCACGGGTTTCTGGCCGCTTGCCGTGCCCGCGGCGAGCAACGCCGCGACCACCAGCCCGGAAAGCGCGTGCTTCATGACGCGACGGTCGGCGCGCTGCGAACTCGAGTCTCGCGGCTGGATTTGAAGATCTCGAGACCGTCGGTCCACGGCTTGATCCGCGTTTCGCGCTCGCGCACGTCATAGCGCGGATCGAGCGACACGGTTTCCATGCGTCGCGCCAAGGGCAACGCGCGTCGCAGCAACTCGAGGTTCGCCGACCAGCCTTCGCTCTTCACGATCGGCGCGTCGCCGCTCTCTTTTAAGAGATCGCGAATGAGCGAAATACGATACAGCCGAAGCGCGCCGAACGGATCGGTGACGCCAGGAACCGATCCGGAAAGGCGGAGCGTCCACCCCGCGAGCCATCGCAACCGGCGAACCGACTTGGGCGTCGTCTCGGGGAGCGTGCGTTCGGCAACGACGAGATCCGCGCCGCCTTCGAAGCGCTTGATGAGCTCCGGAAGATGTTCCGGCTGATCCGTGAAATCGGCCTGCAGCGTGATCATCGCGTCGCGGCGGGGATATTTCGTGCGCGCCGACACGGCTCGGCAGAGGGCGTCGAGCGCGCGTGCGTAGCCGACGTGCTCTTTGCCACCGAGCACCGTAAGCGGCAAGACCTCGCGATATGGAGCGAGCGTCTCGGACGTGGCGTCGGTGCTCCCGTCGTTGTGGACGAGGATCTCGTACTCGCGCGAATACTCCTGGAACACCTTTCGGATGCGCCAGAGCAGGACGCCGACGGTTTGCGCTTCGTTGTAAGACGGAATGCAGATGTACAGCACGAAAAAACCTCGGGAGGTCGGGCGGGCTTCTGTTAGAAAGTTAGGGAGTGGGAGCGCGAGGATGCTAGGCGGGCGGCGGGCGTTTCGGCTCAAAACCGCTCACGAGGCGCCGCACGGGACCGATACTCCGGGGTATAGACCGATGACTGGAGGGTCCGATGATTCTCGCCGACACACGTCATCACCTCACCCGTGACGACGCGCAACTAGCCGCGCGCATTCTTGCCCGTGAATCCGGGGACGAACTGCTTTCGCTCGAATCCAAGATCGCCGACGAAGGCATCGATTCGATTCTCGATGACCCGCGGCTGCCTGACGCGCTTCGCCGCCATCCCAGCGGCATCCGCGCGTCGTTCGCGCTCTTTGCGTACGTGATGATTCGCCACGCGTTTCGACAGGCCGGCGAGCACGATCGCGGCATTGCCGACTATGTGGCGTCAATCGTGATCCATTTTGGTTTTCACGATCGCTCACGGCGGATTTCGCCGTCGGACGACGAGACGTACGATGCCCTCGTAAAGCTGTGCGAGAGCCTCGACGAACCCGACGCGCGCCGCCGCTTCCTCGTGCAAACGCACCTCGGCAATTACGCATTGTGGTTGAGCGGTGTGTTCCCGGATTTCATCGAGCGACGGCACTGGCGCCGTGGCGGACCAGACATGGCCTACTACGAGGAGTTGGGAAGCCGAGGTTTCCAGCTCGCCGCCGATCATCGGTTGGCTGAGCAGAATGGGCTCGCGCCCCTCTATCACACGGCGGCGGAGCGGTTTGGGCTGTTGCGCACGGCTTTGAACACGGTGAGTGATACGCTGATGTTTCCGTCGGCGCACTCGCCGGAGCGACTCATGCGGCAGGTGCGCGATGAGGCGCGGTGGAAGCTCAGCTAAGAACCGGCCTGTTGGAGTGGCGCGCCGGTCTGTCGGCGTCGCTGCGTTCATGGTCGGGAAAGGGAATTCGAGCAGCGAGTACTCAGTCGACTACAGTCGTGGTAGGAAGTTCTCGCGTGTTGCGCTGGGACGTCACTCACTTCTTACTGACGACTGGCGTTGATTCGCGACTCGAAACTCGGATCCTTCGTCCAGGTTTTGGAGGCAGCTAAGGGGCCACCGCCGTCGGCAGCGACGCAAAAACACCCCGCCGAGCTTCTTCCGCGAACGCCGCAAAGATCCGACGATCCAAATTCTCGGCGGTATGGATTAACTCCTCGGGATGCCACTGGACCCCGACCATCCACCAGTCGGGGTCCGTCGACTCGATGCCCTCGACGATTCCGTCGTCGCTTCGCGCCACAATCCGCAAATGGTCGCCGATCCGGTCGATCGACTGATGGTGCGACGAGTTGGTGCGGATCGATGTGGCTCCGACAACGTTCGCGAGTTGCGAGCCGGCGTCGATACTCACGGAGTGCACTCGCTCAGCGCGTTTTCCCTCGGGATCGTGAACGATGTTGCTCGGCCGCTGCGATGGAATGTCCTGAATCAACGAGCCGCCCAATGCGACGTTCATGACCTGCAGGCCACGGCAGATGCAAAGCGTTGGAATGCGGCGGTCGCGCGCTGCTCTGGCGAGTGCCAGTTCGTATGCGTCTCGAGCTTCGTGGGGTTCGCCGGCGGCGGGGTGCGGTGCTTGGCCGTATGCGGACGGATTCATATCTTCACCGCCGGTCAGAACCAGGACGAACGGACCGTCGAGCGCCGCGAGGGCGCGATTGGGCTCCAGCGGCGGCAGGACCAACGGCACGAGACCCGCCTTGGCGAGGGCGTCTATGTACGCCTCGTTGACGCGAACCCGAGGAACACCGCGAATGATCTCGGTGGTAGAAGTAACGATGGCGAAGGGAAAGGAAGTCATAGCGGAAGAAGCGGTTGCCAGGTCGTGGACGCGATCTGTATCGTACACGCCAACCCACTCTCCGGCCAACAGACCAATGGTATTCGACGGGCTCCGCCAATCGTTCGACGAGTTGCTTCAGCGGGCCACCAAGCCCGAAGAGCGCCGTGCCGTCGCGTCTCGAATGAAGGAGACGTTGGTGCAGGCGCGCGTGGGCCTCGATGATCTTCGCGAAGGCCTCGAGAAGGCGAAGCAGCGGCTCGCCGCCGAAACGCGCGAGCTCGAAACCGTCCAGCGCCGGAAGCAGCTCGCCGAAGGGATTAGCGATCGGGCAACGGTCGAGGTTGCTGCTAAATACGAGCAGATGCATCAGGAAAAAGTGAATGTCCTCACGCAAAAGGTGAGTGTGCAGGAGTCGGAGTTGGCGCTCGCCGAACGCGACGTGGAGTCGATGACGTCCGAGTTGAAGGCGGTCGTGTCAGGAACGGTGCCGGGATCGACCCAGCACGTCATCGACGACAGCGATCTCGGAATTCCACCGGCCGACGCGGGACTTGGCGAGGAAATTGATTCGCTTCGCCGAGCACGTGCGCACGCCGACCGCGAGGCGGACGCCGCGCGTCGACTCGACGAGCTCAAAAAGAAAATGGGGAAGTAGCTATCCGACAGTCGCAAGCGTTCGCCGGCGCGGTGTTGCTGTGCACCGTGGTGCACAGAATTCATGCGCAAGACACGACGGCCACTCGGTGCGCCGGCCAGAAAATCGAACACATCTCGATTCACTCGGCGGCGCCAACGGCTGCCCTGCTGCGGCGCATTCACACAATAGGCAGCATCGTCGGTGCGATTCACACGACCACAAATCCCGAACTCATTCGTCGCTTTCTGCTCCTGCAGGAGGGCGACGACTGTAATGAGCTTCGCCGCTCGGAATCGGAGCGCATTCTGCGCGCGCAGCCGTTCATCGCAAGCGCGACCGTCGACGTGCTTCCGGATTCCTTCGGCACCGTGATGCTCGACGTCCACACCACGGACGAGATTTCATTGGTGCTCGACGGGGCAATTGGCCATGGCCATCCGCCGCTGCGGTTGATTCGCGTCGGCGACGCCAACATTGGCGGCGAGGGGGTTTACATGGCGGGCAATTGGCGGTCGGGCGGCGCGTTTCGCGACGGATACGGCGGCCGCATCGTGGACAACCAACTGCTCGATCACCCGTACACTGCAACGGCCGAAGCCAATCTCAATCCGCTCGGCAGCGATTGGCACGGCGAAGTGATGCACGCTTACTACACTGACATTCAGCGCATTGCGTGGCGCGCCCGCGCCGGTGGCAGCGACGACTATGTGCAGTTCCTCAACGACATCAATTCCAGCCACGCCCTTCGCGTGACGAGAAGCTACTTCGACATCGGCGGCATCTTCCGTCTTGGACCGCCCGGAAAGCTCATGCTCCTTGGCGGTTCGATCTCCGGCGACAACGAGCGTCCCGCGACGAATCAGGTGTTAATCGCGAAGGATGGTTTCGAGCCGGATCCCAGCCGAGATCTTCTCGGTCGCTACGTTCCACATCGAATTGCACGCGCGAATCTCTTGTTTGGCGTTCGCGACATCGGTTTCGCGCAGGTGCGCGGCTTCGACGCGCTTTCCGCCACGCAGGATCTGCCGATTGGTCTGCAACTCGGTACGATGGTTGGACGGTCGCTTTCGATACTCGGTTCTCGCGACAACGACTATTTCGTCGCGAGCGACCTGTACGTCGGCGCGGCGAATCATCACGGCGGGTTTCGCATGCAGGCCGAGACCGAGGCGCGGCACGACAACTCGCTCGGGCAGTGGGACGGCATGCTCGCCGACGGTCGCGCGATCGAGTACGTGAAGTTCACGCACACGAATACCACGCTTGCGTCGATTGAATTCAGCGGCGGGTGGAAGCAGCGATTGCCGTTCAACCTCACGCTGAGCGATCCCGTGGGCGGCGTGCGCGGGTACGCGGCGTCGAACATTCCCGGCGGCCAGCGCCTGGTGATTCGATTAGAGGATCATCAATTCATTGGAAAGCCGTTCGAGTTCGGCGACTTCGGGTTGGGCGCGTTCGTCGACGGCGGCCGTCTCTGGGCGGGCGACATTCCGTACGGCGTGAACACGCCGGTCTATACGTCGGTCGGCTTCAGCATTCTCGCCGCCGTTCCCGCCGCGTCGGCGCGCCTGTGGCGCATCGATTTTGCTTATGCGCTGCGATCCACCGGCGGGGGTCGTTTCGAAGTTCGCTTTGGCGGCAACGACAAGACGACGTTTTTCCTCACGGAACCCGGCGACATTCAGTCGATTCGCGAGCGCACCGTTCCGTCGAGCGTGTTTCGTTGGCCGCAGTGACGGTCGCAGTGTACGCCGTCGGTTCGAGTTGGTTTCCTCCACGGTACGGTCTTGGCCATTCAAGCGTCGGTGCGTCGTCGAACGGCGGGTTTTCGCATCGACGTTGGCGACAACGGCGAACGCGGATCTGGACGGAATGACGCGGACAGACGCGGAGACGGCGTAAACGGATATGGTGGTGTTCGCCGAGATGGTGTTGGTCTCGCAGCAACACCAATCAGGGTGTCAGCGTCAAAAAAGACGGCGCAAGACTCGTCTCGGCATTTGCGAACGGGACGCCGATGCTTTCTGCGAGGTTTCGTTGCCGAGGTGTTCGCACAGTCGGGATTCTCGGTCAACGCCGGATGTCGTTCGTCTTTTGTTTTTTCGCTTCTTTGTTTTTTCGCTCGTTTTCTTTCTTTCTGGTTGCTCGCTTAGTCGGTTGATCGGCGCGGGGTTGGATTCCGGCGCGAGCAACGGCCGAACCCGCGATGAAAGTCTCCGCGTGTGTCTGCGGAAGTCCGTTCAAGCCCGCGTTCATTCTTTCACGTCGCCGTCCAACGCCATCCAGTCAGTTTGCGCTGTCGAGGCTATCTGCGCACCGTAGATCGTCTTGCGATCACCCTTCGGGCTGGGACGCCATCATTTTTCGAATCGGCACGATGAGCAGCGCGAGCACGACGGACGCGCCGATCAAGAACCACGCAGTTTGCGCGAACAGCGCTGGCATTTCGTTGAGCTTGTTCGGGTCGATCTTGCCGCCGACCAGCCCCGCGATGATCTCGCCGAGCG
>JBDTAE010000321.1:0-6545 GCA_039924785.1 Gemmatimonadaceae bacterium
CCGGCGCGCGAGGCTCCCGCGCCGGCTGCCGGACGTTGCGAAGAGCATATCCGGCGCGCATCATCCGCGCATGCGTGACGGCGATTTTCGAATTCGAGGCAAGGACATCTCGCGCGTCGAGGGATTGAGCGACGCCGTTTTCGGCTTTGCGATCACCTTGCTGGTGATCTCCCTCGAAGTGCCCAAGAGTGCGGACGAAGTGTTGCACGCGATGCGCGGCCTGCTGCCGTTCGCGGTTACCTTCGGCATTCTCTTTGGCGTTTGGCGAACGCAGTTCACGTTCTTCCGCCGGTACGGGCTCGAAGACAACACCACCGTTTTGCTCACGGCGGTTCTGCTTTTCGTCATTCTGTTTTTCATCTACCCGCTCAAGTTCGTGATGGGTGCGTTGTTCGAGCGCATTCTGTCTCATGCCGGGTTTCCCGACCCGAACGCGGTGAACATCTTCAAAGAGCCGCATGCCGATCTACTGATGATGACGTACGGCATTGGGTGGTTTGCGGTGTTCGCGGTGTTTGCGCTGATGTATCGCCACGCGTACAGCAAGCGCGATGAGCTCCAGCTATCCGAGATCGAGGAATTCGACACGAGGCAGACCCTCACGGCGATGGTGGGAAGCTCGATCGCGGGCATCGTCATTGCCGGGATCAATCTTGCAGGGTATCTGATGCCCGAGGGAAAGGCCGCGGATCGCGTCGCATGGATTCTGCTGGCCATCGTGGTGGTTCTGGCGGTAACGTTCGGCCGCACGCGCCGACGGGCGCGTGCCGAACGGCGACGAATGATCGCGGGGCTTCGAACGGCGGTGGAAGCGTGAAAAGAATTCTCATAACGATCGTGGCATTCGCGGCCGCATGCGGAAAGAGCGACGCGCCGCCGGCGAAGACCGCGACCGCGACGGACTCCGCGACGCCGCGGACCGGTGCGAGTTGTCCGGCGACCGGCCTGTGGTCGGAATGCCAGGTCATTTATCACCTCGAGCGCGCCGGTGTCGCGCCGAAAGTCGATTCGACGGCTAAGCCCGCGGAGAAGCTCAAGGGCACGCCTTTGATCATGAAGATCGGGCTCAACGCACTGCTCGAGATCTACATCTACGCTGACTCGGCGTCGCGCATCGCGGATGAGAAAACGCTCGATCGCACGCAATTCGTGGCGGACACGATGCCGCAGACGATGAATCATGAGCGAACCATCATCGAGTCGGTCAATCTGCTCGGGCTTTTGACGAGCTTGAACAGCCATCAGCGCGAACGAGTCTCGGACGCGATCATCGCGGGTCCGCCGCAGGCCGAGAAACGCTGATGCCGGGCGATGCGCGCGCCATTGCGGGACTGGCGCTGCTGATTTCCGGAGTCGCGCACGCGCAAGTCGCGCATGCGCAGGCGGAAACGAGGCCGCAAGCGATGGCCGATTCAACGCGTTGTGATTCCATCGTTGCCGCGGCGCGCGTCGATTCGACGGCCGCTGGACTGTTCATTTCGGTGGGTCGGGTCGATCCGGGTGAGATGACGACGGCTCGCGTCTCGACGATGCAAACGGTGATCGGGGCGGCGTTCATCGCGCCCCGTCCGTTTCGGTTGACGGTGTTCGGCGGTTCGCCGAGTCCGCGCTTTCTTCGCCTCTCGCGCGACACGACGGTGTTGCGTTCGCCTGTCGTGAGCGGAACGTACCGAGTGTCGATCCTTCGATCGGGAAAGATCCAGCGATTGGCGGTGTTGCGGGCGTCGTTGATGCCCGGCTTCGACATGGCTGCGGCGTCGGCGATTCGCGCGAGTGCGCTCGTGGACGATGTCATGTCGGTGCCTGAGGGAGACGATTCGATGGCGGTCGACGTGAGTTTCTCGAGCGATTCTGTTCCGGGAGCGCGCCGGCTTGCGATGGCGTATTTCCCCCGCATGCCCGTGATCGACGCGGTTCCGCTTGCGACGAGCGCACCGCTCAAGCTTCCGGAGGACGCGAAGCAGGAGGGCATCGATGAGGGTGACATCGTGCTGCGGTTCGTGGTCGACCGGCAGGGCGAACCGATGTCGAGCACCGTGGAACTGGTGCGTGGACGGTCGCTGGCGCTTCTGCGCGCCGCGGTTACGGCGCTGCCGACTCAGCATTTCCGTCCGGCGACGATCAAGGGATGCGCCGTGGCGCAGGTTGTCGAGTACGCATTCAATTTTTTCAGCCCCGAGCCGCCGCCCGAGCATTGACGTGTCGGGTGAAGTGCTGTCTTTTCTTTGCCCCTGAGGAGCGGTACAGTCGGGTCAACAGTTCAACCTCCGATCTCGCAACTATGTCTCATGCACCGCTTCCGCTGCTTCATCGCGGCTTTGGTGAAACTCAGCGACGCGACGCGTGGTGGATTCAGCCGCTGATCACCTTTGCCATCCTCGGCGGATTCGTCGTGTACGCCACGTGGGCCGCGTTTCAGAATGGCCACTACATGTACGGTCACTATCTGTCGCCGTTCTATTCGCCGGAACTATTTGGCGATCCGAAAACAGCGTGGTTCGGGGGAAAGCCGTCGTGGTGGCCGGGATTCATGCCGTTTTCACCCGCATTGATCATTCTGCCCTTTCCGGGACTCTTTCGCTTTACGTGCTACTACTATCGCGGCGCGTACTACAAGGCGTTCTGGGCGGATCCGATCAACTGCGCCGTCGGTGAGCCGCGCAAGAGCTACCTCGGCGAGCGTTATTTTCCGCTGATTTTGCAGAACGTCCACCGCTATTTCATGTATATCGCGGTGCTGTTTCTATTCTTTCTTGCGCACGACGTATGGAAGGCGATGTGGTTCGACGACGCGAACGGTGTGGCGCATTTCGGCATCGGCGTCGGCACGCTCGTGCTCGCGCTCAACGTCGTGCTGTTGAGCTGCTACACGCTCGGCTGTCACTCGATGCGCCACGTCATCGGCGGATTCATGGATCAGATCTCGAAGCATCCGGTGCGGAAGAAGGCGTATGACTGCTCGAGTTGCCTCAATCGCTGGCACATGAAGTGGGCGTGGATGAGCCTCTTCGGAGTGGCGTTCTCCGACGTCTACGTTCGCATGTGTTCGATGGGCGTCTTCACCGACTGGAGAATTCTCTAATGGCCGTCCCGGAATACCAGACGGTCGAGCACGACGTACTCGTCATCGGTGCAGGCGGAGCTGGCTTGAGAGCGGCGATCGAGGCGGCGTCACACGGCGCGAATGTCGGTCTGGTGTGCAAATCGCTGCTCGGCAAGGCGCACACCGTGATGGCCGAAGGAGGAATGGCCGCGGCGATGGGCAATGTGGACGATCGTGACAACTGGCGTGTTCACTTTGCCGACACGATGCGCGGGGGGCAGTATCTCAGCAACTGGCGCATGGCGGAGCTGCATGCGAAGGAAGCGCCGGAGCGCGTAAGGGAGCTCGAGGCGTGGGGCGCATTGTTCGATCGCACTCCCGAAGGTGGAATTCTCCAGCGCAATTTCGGTGGACACCGGTATCCGCGTCTGGCGCACGTCGGCGACCGCACAGGGCTCGAGCTCATTCGTACGCTGCAGGATCACGGCGTGCATCAAGGGCTCGACGTCCACATGGAGGTCACCGTGCTCACGCTGCTCAAGGACGGCGATCGGATCGCGGGCGCGTTCGCGTATGATCGCGAGCGAGGTCGCTTCCGTCTTTTCAAGGCGAAGGCGGTGGTCATGGCGACCGGTGGCATTGGTCGCGCGTACAAGATCACGTCGAACAGCTGGGAGTACACCGGCGACGGACAGTCGCTCGCGTATCACGCCGGCGCGGCGCTCCAGGACATGGAGTTCGTGCAATTCCATCCGACGGGCATGATCTGGCCGCCAAGTGTGCGCGGGTTGCTCGTGACGGAGGGTGTGCGCGGAGAGGGCGGAGTGTTAAAGAATCGTGATGGCAAGCGCTTCATGTTCGACAACATTCCCGACAATTATAAGAGTCAAACGGCGGACACGCCGGAAGAAGGGTGGAAGTACACGCAGGGCGACAAGAACTCGCGCCGTCCGCCCGAGCTGCTCACGCGCGACCACGTTGCGCGTATGATCGTGAGCGAAGTGAAGGCAGGCCGCGGCTCGCCGCACGGCGGTGTGTTTCTCGACATCGCGTGGATCAAAGAGAAACTTCCGAACTCGGAAGCGCACATCAAGCGCAAGCTGCCGAGCATGTATCATCAATTCATGCAGCTCGCAGGTATCGACATCACGAAGGAACCGATGGAGATCGGTCCGACGACGCACTACGTGATGGGCGGCATTCGAGTCGACGGCGATACGCAGATGACGACCGTGCCGGGGCTGTTCGCTTGCGGCGAGTGTGCCGCTGGACTGCATGGCGCAAACCGACTCGGCGGCAATTCGTTGTCGGATCTCGTCGTGTTCGGCAAGCGGGCCGGCGAGCACGCGGCCGCGTTCGCAAAGTCGAATGGCGCGGTGACGGTCGATACCGCGCAGGCGGATCGGGCCGCGAAGGAGTCGCTCGAACCGTTCGAACGGGTGGATGCCGCCGACGGGCCGTATCAAGTGCAGGAAGCACTGCAGGAGACGATGCAGGATAACGTCGGCATCGTGCGCGAGCAGCATGAGTTGGAGAACGCGCTCGCGACCATCGAGACGCTCAAGAAACGCGCGGCGAGGGTCGGCGTGAAGGGCAATCGCGAGTACAACCCCGGCTGGCACACGGCGCTCGATCTTTCGAATTTGCTCACGGTGTCGGAAGCAATCGCGCGCTGCGCCATCGAGCGGAAGGAAAGTCGCGGCGGACATTTCCGCGACGACTATCCCGACAAAGATCCGGCGTTCGGGACGTTTAACTTCATGGTGAAGAAAGGCCCCGATGGCGAGATGCAGCTCTCACGCGAACCCATTCCACAGATCCGCGATGATCTGGCGGCGATCATCGAGGAGATGAAATAGATGTCGACGAATGTTCCTCAGAACGCCACTCAGGGCGTCGCGCACGACGCTTACACGGCCGCGCAAGCGGAGCAGGATGCGTCGGCCAAGCACGCAACGAGGTCGTTCAAGATCTGGCGCGGTGAGAGAGGGAAGGGCGATTTCGTGGAATACAAGCAGGACGTGGTCGAGGGAATGGTCGTCCTCGACGCGGTGCACGAAATCCAGGCGACCCAGGCGAACGATCTCGCCTGCCGCTGGAACTGCAAAGCCGGCAAGTGCGGCTCCTGCTCGGCGGAAATCAACGGCATGCCGAAGTTGATGTGCATGACCCGTCTCGCGGAGCTCGATGCCACCAAGCCGGTGACGATCGAGCCGATGCGCGCGTTCCCGCACATCAGAGATCTCGTAACCGACGTCTCGTGGAACTTCGAGGTCAAGAAGAAGATCCAGAAGTTCAAGCCGCGGAAGCCGGACAATCCCGACGGCACGTGGACGATGTACCAAGCCGACATCGACCGCGTGCAGGAGTTCAGAAAGTGCATCGAGTGCTTTCTGTGTCAGGATGTCTGCCACGTGCTGCGCGATCATCAGAAGCACGACGAGTTTATTGGACCACGCTTCCTGGTGTATGCCGCGGCGCTGGAGATGCATCCCCTCGACACGGCGGATCGCGTCGCCGATCTGCGGAAGGAGCACGGGATCGGCTACTGCAACATCACCAAGTGTTGCACGAAGGTGTGTCCAGAGCACATCACCATCACCGACAACGCGATCATTCCGCTCAAGGAGCGCGTCGTCGACGAGTTTTTCGATCCCATTGGAAAGCTCGTGAAGATCTACTCGCGCAGAAAGAAGGGCTGAGTCACCAAGCCCAAAGCGCAGCGCGGCGACACGTTCCTGTTGATCATCGACGCATTCAAGATCACGATGGACTATCCGAATCAGCGCGCGACGTTCGAGAAGCCGTAGAACTTCGCACCACGCCGGAGGTTTCGATGCACCTCAAGCCAATCACGCACGAAGGCATACCGTCCGCGCTTCAGAAAGCCGAACGGTATCGGCTGCTCAACGATTCATCGGCCGCCGAGAGTATTTGTCTCGACGTGCTCGAGGTGGATCCGGGAAATCAGGAGGCGCTGATCTCGTTGCTGCTCGCGATCACCGATCAGTTCAACGACGAGTTGGCGGACGGGGTGCGTCGCGCGCGCGAGGTGCTGCCGCGGCTGACCGACGAGTACGATCGCGTGTACTACGCCGGGATCATCTACGAGCGTCGCGCGCGCGCGCAGTTGCATCGCGGCACGCTCGGCGCGGCGGACGTGGCGGTCGAGGGGTTCCGCGAGGCGATGTCGTGGTACGCAAAAGCCGAGGGAATGCGTCCGCACGGTAACGACGAGGCGATTCTTCGCTGGAACACGTGTGTTCGCATGCTGGGCAGACACGAACGGGCAGACAGTCCGCGTGAGTACGAGCCGGCGCTCGACGATTGATTTGATTGGACGAAGGCCCGAGCTAGGCGCAATACGGTTCAGTTAGGGGCATCTCCCCTCCACGATACACCCGACGGGGCGGCGTGGCGGCATCGCCTGGCCGGCATCAACAATTGGAACACGAAAACAACACACATAAAGGGCCAATCAAACCGATGTCAGTGTGATCGC
>JBDTAE010000322.1:0-4702 GCA_039924785.1 Gemmatimonadaceae bacterium
CGGTCACTCCGGGAATTGCGACCGCGCAAGACGAGATCAGTCAGGAAGCAGCGCTCGTCGATGGCGCGATTTCGATGCCCGCGCGTCCGCTGGCGGAGATCATCTGGCAATTGCGCGCCGCGGTCAACGAGGGACGTGGTTCCATACGCGCATCGCGCTCGCAGCCCATCGCGCGCGACGCAGCGCAAGGCGGCTCGCATGATGACGCCCGCGCAAAGACTCCGTCGCCAGGCGAGATCAAGGTGGCGGCTCGCGCCTACAGTGACGCGCAGACCATCGGATCGCGGCGCACCCCGGTGCGGTCCGTCGACATCTATCACGGCACGAAGAAGTAGTGGTGGCGCGCCGGCCGCGCCGACGCACCGTGAGAGACTTTTGATGAGAGGTTGTTGACAGATGGAATCGCTACTGCTTCGCTTTCAGCTCCGCGTCATGCGTCGCGAGGAAGCTCCGGATATCGTCCGTCATGTCGAGCAGCTTCGTCCACTGTTCTTTATAGAGCGTGATTGGGAATCGGCCCAGGCCGTAAATGGAGAGGCCGCCTTTTTCGCTCACCTTCATCGAGATTCCCTTAGCGGCTCCCTTCTTTAGGGACTCATTTTCCTTCCGTAAACGCTCGAGCTCGGCTTTGAGATCTTCATCGGTCATCGGAGACTCCGTCGGCAGGCGTGATCATTGACTGGTTCTAAGGTAGCGCATTTGCGGCGTCGGTAAGACCGGGGCTAGCGGCGCGCACGCGAGCGCCCCATCGTCTACGGGGACGCTCACTCCCGTGAACATGCCAGTCGCCACTACGCCACAAACGAAGCCGCTCGTTTCCGAGCTCGATGTTGCGGGACTCACGCACCCGGGGAAGGTCCGCGCGAAGAACGCCGACCACTTTCTGGTCGCCAGCTTTCATCGAGCGATGCACGTGCTGGCGTCGAGCGTGGCGGGCGATCTGCAGCCCATGTCCGATGATTCGCGCGGCGTCGTGATGCTCGTCGCGGACGGCGTCGGCGGACTCGCCCACGCCGCCGACGGAAGCGAACAGGCGATCATCAGCGTCGCGCGATATCTGATGAGCATGAGCGAGATCTCGCTGCAGACCGACCCCGATCGCGCCGACCTCGTCATCGAACGGCTGCGCACGGCGATGGCGACGGCGCATCAATCGTTGCTCGATCTCAGCGACTCCGCGGGCGAAGTCGGCACCGCGGCGACGACGCTCACAATCGCGTTCGCTGTGTGGCCGCGCATGTTCCTCATGCACGCCGGCGACAGCCGCTTTTATCGCATGCGGGCCGGCGAGCTGACACGGCTCACGATCGATCAGACTATGGCGCAGGTGATGATCGACGCCGGCGCCATGTCGCGCGAGACGGCGGAAATGTCACGGCTCAAGAACGTCCTCGTGAGCGCAGTCGGGTCGCCGCAGCTCGACCCGCAGGTCGAGATGTTCGAGCTTCGGCGCGGCGACATCAGCTTTCTTTGCACCGACGGCCTCACGCGCCATGTCACCGACGATGAAATCGCGGACCGGCTTCGAGGCGGCGGGACGTCGGACGCAATCTGCAGAGATCTCGTGGACCTCGCGCTGTCGCGCGGCGGCTTGGACAACGTAACGGTCGTCGTCCTGAAACGCCGCTAGAACGCGCTCGCGTCTCTCTGCGACTACGACAGATCCTTCAGCTCGTCGGCGGCGCTCAACACATAGCCAATCTCACGCGACAGCGCTCTCGCTTCCTGCGTCGCGCTCGTGATCCCGCTCAACGCCGAGTCGAGTCCGCGGGACCTGACCTTGAGCAAGTCGAGCGTGAGATTCTGCAGCAGGATCCCCGCGCTCTCGTACTGTTCCAAAAGCGCCGCGCGCGACGCCATCAGTTCGGCGACCATTTCTCGCTGCCGCTTTAACAAACTCAAACGACGCTCCCGGTCCTTCGCGTCGCCCGGCTCGCTCTCGATCTTGGCGATGCGCTCGTCCAGTGCTGGAAGACGGTCACTTCCCGCCTGGCTGTCGAGGCGATGCAGCGCGACCGCCAGCGCCGAGATCCGATCGTACAGCGATTCGGCGGTGCCCTTCACGTCGGGCAACATTTTGCGATCGGTCTCGCTCATGCGATCGATGAGCTCGAGTGCCGAGCGACGATCGGCGTTCGCTTGTTTGAGGACGGCACCGTATGGTCCACGCGCAATCTCATCGGAAACCCCGGCAATTGCCGACGGAGGTGGCGGCGAGATCTTGGCGACCGATGCGCCGGCATGCAGCGACGGATGCGGAGATCCACTGAAGATGTCCCTCAGCCGAACACCGTCGGCCCATAGCGCGCCGCCGCGCGTCACGACGCCAAGCGCCATACCCAGCACAGGGAATGCCGCCCACCAGAACACGTGATTGCCTCCGCTGGTGAACGCGTTGATGCCGATCAAGAACGCACTCGTGCCGGCCCAGCTCACGAGCTGTTTGCGAAAGCCGCGAATCCGCACATCAATCGGTTTACTGGCGTCCGACTCTCCGCGGCGCGCCGCCCGCGCATCGCGCCGGGTTTCGCGCACCAGCGCTCGAATGCTCGCCGGGTCGCCGCGAATCGTATCCAACCGTTCGCGCGCCGCGTCGATCCCATCGCGAACCGATTGGACCGAGTGTCGACCCCCGATCACGCCACTCTCCATCGTGCCCTTCGTCGGACCCGACGGCTCGGCCGGAAGTGGCGTCATCGGCCCGCCGTCGAGCGCAGCGACCAACGCTTCGCCGTTCGCGAACCGGTTCGCCGGCTCCTTTTCGAGAAGTCTCATGACGATCGCCTCGAGATCCGGCGGAACGTCGGCGCGGCGCTGCCGCAGCGGGACAGGCCTCTCCACAACTTGCTTCATCATGATCGACGGAGTGTTGCCGCCCGTGAACGGCGGCTCGCCCGCGAGCATGTGATACGCGACCGTCCCCAGCGAATAGAGATCCGATCGTCCGTCGAGGTCGCGGTCGCCGGCGCACTGCTCAGGTGACATGTACGACGGAGTCCCGATCGCCGCGCCGGTCGCCGTGAGCCGCGATCCATCGCCGTCATCGCTCGTCGCGCGCGCAATGCCAAAGTCCGTCACCATCGCGCGGCCGGAATCGGAGTCGAGCAGAATGTTGTCCGGCTTGATGTCGCGATGCACGACGCCGTTTCGATGCGCATACGCCAGCGCGTCGGCCGTTTCGCGAATGATGCGTCGGCAGTCCGCGATTGGCATGGCGCCGCTCGCGCGCAACCGATCGCCGACGCTCCCGCCCTGCACGAGCGCCATCACGAAGTACACGAGTCCATCGCGCTCATCGACGGTGTAGATCGGAACGATGTTCGGGTGACTGAGTCGAGCAGCGGTTTCGGCTTCGCGAAGAAAGCGGGACCGGATATCGGCGCGAAACGCCAAGTCCGGCGGAAGCAGTTTGACCGCGACGCCGCGTTTGAGACGCGTGTCGCGCGCTCGGTACACGATCGCCATTCCGCCGCGGCCCAACTCCGACTCCATCTCGTACGACGGCGCGAGTGCGGCACTGAGCCGCGCGAAGAGATTCGCGTCCGACGGAGAGGAGCCTGGTGTCGTCATTGTTAGAATATTTGAATCGCGGCTATTTGGCGTTGCCGCTCAAAAATGCCTCGACTTCAGGCCACACAATGTCCGGTCGCTCAGCGTATGCAAAGTGCGCGGCGCGTGGTACTCTAAACAGGCGCGCGCCGGGAATGGACGTGGCCCACTGCTCGACCATGTCCATCGGGATTGAGTCTTCCTCGCCGTGGACGATCAGCGTCGGAATGTGGAGTGTCTTCAACTGCGGCCTGAGGTCCCAATCGCCGTACGAGTTCATGATGATGTGATTGCTCGTGACGTTGCCGTACCGAATCCCGGCGGCGTCGGTCGCGCACAGATCCGATTTGATCATCGACATCGTGCGGTCGGGCTCCGCGAGGCGCGGGCGTGTCGCGATCGCCCAATAGTCGCGACACCCTTTCTTGGTGTCGCCGCCGGGGCTCGTCATCATGCGCGACGCCGCCGCCATCGCTCGGCGTTGCGTGCTGTCGAGCCGCGCGTTCAGACTCTTGCCGAAGCGCTGCCAGAAGTCGGCGCGATACGGCGGCACGGGCCCGAAGAACACCATCTTCTTCACATTGTTCGGATGCGCGATTGCGTACGACGCCGCGAGCAACGGACCGTACGAGTGCGCGACGAGCGTCACCTTCGCCAACCCAAAATGCAGTCTGAGCTCGTCGAGATCCTGCACTTGCCGCTGGGCGCCTAGCGTCGAAGTATCCTTCGGCAACGTCGACTTTCCGCCGCCGCGCTGGTCGTAGAAGATCACCGTGTGCGACTTCGTCAACGGAGCGAAATCGGCGAAGATGGACTCGTGGTCCATGCCCGGCCCGCCGTGAATGGCAATGATGGTGTCCGCGCCATGTCCCGCGACCCGATAGTACAAGCGAGCCGAGTCAGACATCGTGACCCAACCCGTTTGCGCGGCGAGAGTCATCGGCAAGAATGCGAGAGTGGCAAACGCGCGGAGTGCAGTGCGAGCGATCATCGACGCCTCATGGTTCGGGGCAGAACGGTCGCGCACCCGCGAGGCGGAATCAACCGCCCTTCAACCGCGCGTATGCTCCATCGACCGACTCTGGAACCAACAACTCGTCAGCGATTCCCGCAATCTCTTCGGCGTCTCTCCAGGCGCGCTCGAGCTCGAGCA
>JBDTAE010000323.1:0-5504 GCA_039924785.1 Gemmatimonadaceae bacterium
TACGTCGCGGTGCGGCGGTTCTACATCGCGACGATCGGCCGCGACGTTGCCGCGTTCGATTTTCTTTTGTAATGTGTCGAGGTGAGGTTGCGCGATCGCGACGTGAGATAGCGATCCGCCGCGGTGACGGAGCACGACACTGGCGTGAGCTTGTCATGCTTCGAATTGAGGTCGCGCATCACGGACGTCAGATGCCACTTCCTCGAGGCGATGTGCCCTTTCCGGGACATGATGTCGCGTTGCATTGGGGAGAGGGGGCAGTGCGGCGACGACACGCCGCAATTCGCTGAGGCGAGATGGCACTTCGCCGAGCCGAGGTCGCGTCGCTCCGCGGTGACGTGGCAGATCCGCGAGCCCACCCCGCATTTCCCTGTGATGAGTTCGCAGTTCACCGTCGCGACGTGTCAGCTCACCGAACTGAGATAGCGCTGCACCGAGGTGAGGTCGCTGGGCACCGACCCGACGTCGTGGCCCATCGAGGCTAGATACCGCCGCATTGAAGCGAGGTCTCACTTCACCGAGGCCGGCTACCGTCTATGCCCCGGCGAGCAGATCCTCCAGACCCTTCTTCGGCACAGCGCCGGTTTGACGGGCGGCCTCTTTGCCGCCCTTGAACACGATGACGGTTGGAATGCCGCGAATGTTGAATTGCGCGGCCGTCTGTTGCGCGTGATCCGTGTCCAACTTGGCCACGAGCGCCACGCCTTGCTTCTCATGCGCCAACGCGTCGACGAACGGCGCCATCATTTTGCACGGACCACACCAATCGGCGTAGAAATCAACAAGCACTGGAATCTCGGTTTCCGCGATGGTCCGCGCGAACGTCTCGTCGGTCAAATGCAGAGGACGGTCGAGCAGCATTGGCTTCGAGCATTTGCCGCACTTCGGCCGGTCGGCGGCGCGCGATGCGTCGATCCGGTTCCACGTGTCGCAGAACTGACAGCGAATCGTGAGATGTTTGACGTCGGTCGTGTCTGAAGTCGCCATTGTGGTCCTCCGTGCAACGAACAATTGCAACGAGCGTGCGCGCTGGCAGTTTCACCAGCCGAACTCGGTCGATTACATTTGAAGATACGAAGCTTGGGAAGGTCATGGAGTCGCGGGGCGTTAGCTCAGCTGGGAGAGCGCCTGGTTTGCAACCAGGAGGTCATCGGTTCGATCCCGATACGCTCCATGTTTCACAACCAACGGCCGGTCGCGCGTGATGCGACTGGCCGTTAGTGCGTTCAGCCCCGAGTAGAGCGTTCCGACGCCACGATGGGTCGCTCGGTTCCCGCAGTGCCGTCCGTTACTCGAATTTATCATGGCGCGATATCGTCGGAAGCGATCGAACGCGTTTTGGAATTCGCGCCGAATGTGGATCGGAGCGAGCGTGCTCGTGCTGCTCGGTGTCGTCGGGTCTTTCATCGCGATCAGGATGCGCGCCGCGCCGGCTGACCCCACGGCCGTCGTTGCGCCGCGCGGCGGGCCAAACACCGCGACGACCGGCATTGCCGCGACGATCTCGACGAAGACCGTCGCGTGTTGGGACCGCGATTCGTACACGCGCATGCGGCGGTTGATCACCGTCGATCCCGAGCTTGCGCCGCAAATGCTCATGGATCCGACGCACGGATGCCGGCAACTCGAGGGACAGGTGGTCATCGTGGAACGTGATGCGCCCAGCGGCATGATTCGCGTGAAGACGAGCGACGACAGCCAGATGTGGTGGACCAGCGAGTCCGCGACCGTTCTGAGAAACGGCCAATAACGCTCGAGGCCGGTCGTTCCTCCACCGGATAGCTACAACGCGCGCCGACCGCGTTCGTCAAATCGGTGGTGTGACGCCGTGCCGCGTCGTATCATGTCGTGAGGATTCTCGAGTGCGCCAA
Organism: Gemmatimonadaceae bacterium; assembly: GCA_039924785.1. GTDB lineage: Bacteria > Gemmatimonadota > Gemmatimonadetes > Gemmatimonadales > Gemmatimonadaceae > JAQBQB01. The sequence continues at coordinate 1,872 of JBDTAE010000323.1, forward strand.
CGTCGCGCGCCGCCACCATCACTAATCGCTCTATCATGCGAACATCCCTCGTCGCTGTCCTTGCCCTCCTCGCACCGACCTCCGCAACGCGCCACGAACCCATCGTTGCCGGGGCGCCGCCGTGCGTTACCGCGACTGCGCCGTGCGAGCGATGGATCACGATCGGGAAAGGTCCATCGCGCACACTGCTTTATTCGACGTACGCGCTCGACGTGCCGAACCCCTCGATCACTCGCGCGCTCGTCATGGTGCACGGAGCCGGCCGCAACGCCGACCATTATTTCGAAACGAGCATTGCCGCTGGGTTTCTTGCCGGGGCTCTCGATAACACGATCATCATCGCGCCCCGGTTCGCCGCCGGCGCCGACAAGGTCGCGGATAACGAGGTCCTGTGGCCCGAACGGGGACAGAATTGGCGATCGGGCGGCGCTCTCGCGACGAACGCGACGTATGGGTCGTTCGATCTCGTCGACGATGTCCTTCGGTCGCTCGCGAACAAGAAGAACTTTCCGAATCTCACCCGGATCGTCGTCGCCGGACATTCCGCCGGCGGACAGTTCGTGACGCGGTACGAGATGTCGAACAAGGTCCACGGCAAGCTCGGCGGCGTCGCGGTGTCGTACGTCGTCGCCAATCCATCGAGCTATGCGTGGCCGGCTGCCGTGCGTCCGCTCCCGACCGGCAATGCCGATCCGTCCCAGGCCGACAAGGAGGCGCTCGGTCCAAACGGCGAGAAGGTGAACGGCGATTTCACCTACGGACCGTTCGACGCGGCCAAGGCGCCGACGTTCGACAAGTGGCCGGCGGGCCTCGAGGGCCGCACTGGATATACCGCCGGCGCGAGCGACGACCAGCTGAAGAAACAGCTCGTCGAGCGGCCGACGACCTACCTGCTCGGGCAGGTCGACGTGCTGCCGCTCGGCGGCTTCGACTCGTCGCCGAACGCGATGGCTCAGGGTCCAACGCGGCGCGCGCGCGGAGAAGCCTTCTTCAAGTACATCACCGAGACGCTCGGCGCGAAACAGTCGGCGATGATCGTTCCCGAATGCGGCCACAACGATCGGTGCATCTTCACCACCAACTCGGTGTTCCCGCTGCTGTTTCCGCAGTAGGACTCGACGCGCGCCTGCGCGGCAGGGCAGGCGCGCCAACGCCTCAGAACACCGACGTCACTTCCATCAGAAACACCAACACCGAGTTTGGCGGAATGTCGTCGCCCGCGCCGCGCGACCCGTATGCCATGTACGGCGGCGAAACGATTCTGCGCTGCCCGCCGACACGCATGCCGAGCAAGCCTTCTTCCCATGCGGGAATGGTCTTGCCCGCGCCAAGCGCCACCGTGATCTCGCCGGAATCGAACTGCTTTCCGCTCGACAGCCATCCGGCGTAGCGAACCACGACGCTTCGACCGCGGGCGGACACCGCGCCCGTTCCGAACTTCACGTCCTGGACGTAGAGGCCGGACGCGCGGCGCGACATGGAATCGAGATGGACTCCGAGGCTCGGCGCGAAGTTCGTTTGCTCGATCTGGCTTAGCGGTCGCGGCGGTGCGGACGCTGGCACGGAAGGGGCGGAAGAAGGAGACGGCGTTGGGGCGACCGACGCTGCCGAACCGCCGCAGGCCGTCGCGGTCAACCCAAACGCGACGACTGTCAGCGCGGCCAGTGCGCGGACTCTTCCGACCTCGCTTATTAATTTCATCATCCTTTGCAGCCCGAGGAGCTCAATCAATGTCTGCAGCCGAGTCGAAAACCGTTCCGTCCGTTGGCGAAGAAGCGCCCGACTTCACGCTTGATTCGACATCGGGCCAGAAGCTTACGCTGTCGTCGCTCCGGGGAAAACCCGTCTTGCTCGCATTTTTTCCCGTCGCGTTCTCCAGCACCTGCACGGCGGAAATGTGCAGCATGCGCGATAATGACGACCAGTACACCGAGCGCGGGGTGACTGTTCTCGGAATCAGCGTCGATTCGAAGTACGCGCTCGCCGAGTATAAGGCGAAGCATCACTTGAAGTCCCACTTCCTAAGTGATTTCAAGCGAGAGGTTTCGCGTCGGTACGGCGTGTTGCTTGAAGACTATTTCTACGCGAATCGCGCCTACTTCCTCATCGATGCGAACGGCATCATCCGGTGGGTGCACGTCGAGGAGCATCCCGGCCACAAGCGAGAGGACGCCGAGCTCGTGGCGGCGATCGATACGTTCGGGGGATAGAACACAGGGCAGCCGAAGCCGCCGCCGTTGCGTCGGCGCAACGTACGCGTCTATCGAGTGTTGTTCGGTCATCTTGTCCGTCACGCCGAGATTCGACGCAGTGTCCGAGGGTCTTTCATCAGTGCTGATTCCGCCGCGGCCTCGTGTTTCCAAGGCCATTCCGCGAACGCTTACAACGATCGCGGAAATCGCGGCTGCGCTTGCGACGCGCGATACGGTGGGCGCGGTGATGCCGGGCATTCTCGCTTCGGTTGCGAATGAGCTCGATGGTAAGCATGCGTCGCTGTGGTTGACGGGAACGGGCGATCTCCATCGCGCGTGGTCGGTGCCCGGCGATTCGACTCCGGCACTCGGCGTCGCTGCGGCGCTGAAGGCCGCTGAACCGCGGTCGATGGACGACGGCTTCGTCATCGCGCGGCTGGTGGCCCGCCGAAAGGACATTGGGGCGCTGTCGGTGCGTCCAGGCCGCGCGCTGTCATCGGCGGATCAGCTCTTCATCGCGGCCGTGGCGGACCTGCTCGCGCCCGCGATTCGCGACGCGGAGCACGCGCACCGCTTGGAGGAGGAGCTCGCGTCGCGAACACGCGAGATCGATGAGCAACATCGGTTCACCGAGAAAATCATCGATTCGCTGCCGCTGGGTTTGTACGTCATCGATCGGTCGTATCGCATTCAGGCGTGGAATCACAAACGAGAGACCGGTCTTCAGGGTGTTTCGCGCGACGAAGCGATTGGGCGCACGATCTTCGAGGTGTTGCACCGCCAGCCTGCGGAGGTGCTCCGGCAAGAGTTCGAGAGTGTGTTCGAGACCGGACAGATGCAGCAGTTCACGATCGAATCGACCTCGTTCGGCGATGCGCGCACGTATCGTTTGACGAAGATCCCGATGCACCTCGAAGGCCTCGAGGTGTCGCATGTCATCACGATTGGTGAGGACATCACCGAGTGGCGGCTCGCCGAAGCGCGGTTTTCCCAGGCGGAAAAACTTGCGGCCATCGGCACGCTTGCCGCGGGCGTGATGCATGAGATCAACAACCCGCTGGCGACGATCGGCGCCTGCGCCGAAAGTCTGGTCTATGGCCTCGATGAGAAAACGCTGAACGTGTCCGGCGACGCGCCCGAGCTGCGCGACGCGCTGATGCTGATTCAGAATGAAGTCTATCGCTGCAAGGGCATCACCGACGGTCTGCTCGACTTCAGCCGTCCGAAATCGAAAGACAAGCTGCCCGTCGACCTGAACATGGTCGTCGAGAAGACCCTCAGGCTCGTGAAGCACCATCCCAAGTTCCGCGGCGCGAAGGTCGAGGTGGAGCGCGGCAAGCGGCTGCCGGCGGTTCGGGCGAATGAAGAGCAGTTGATGCAGGTGTTCATGGCGCTGATGCTGAACGGCCTCGACGCGATGGACGGCGCCGGTGTCATCACG
>JBDTAE010000324.1:0-10062 GCA_039924785.1 Gemmatimonadaceae bacterium
GATGGGCGTGTTCAAGATTTTTCCGGCGCTCGCTTCGACGAAGGCCAGGATGGCATCGGTGCTGCGATAGTTCGTGGAGAGCGGCGCCGTCTTGCCCGGCCCGAACTGTCGTTCGACGTCGCGCCACACGGTCACGTCGGCACGACGAAAGCGATAAATACTCTGTTTGGCGTCGCCCACGAGCATCAGTCGCGTGCCGCCGTCGGCGCTATCGCCCAGCAATCGGGCGATCTCCTGCTGCACCGGATCCACGTCCTGGAACTCGTCGACGATGAGGAGTTTGATATCGCGCTGGAGGCGACGCCGCACGTCGGCGTGATCGCGCACCAGATCGCGCGACCGAACGATCATGCGGTCGAAATCCACCGCGCGCATCTCGTCCAGCCGCTCGACGGATTGTGCGACCGCGCGGCGAGCCAACTCCACTAATGCGCGCTCTCGGGGCTCGAGCTCGGATATCCGCGCCGCCAATGCGGCGACCCGGTCGCTCTCGGCGGCCAGCGCTCCGACCCACCGCTCGACATCCTCGACCTTGTACTCGGCGAAGAGCTCATGCAGCCCGATCACATCTTCGGCTTCGGCGGCGGCGAGCAGCACATCACGCACCGCGTCTGTTCGAAGTGTGTTGCCCTGATTTTCTTCGAGCACGTCGCGGATCGGCGGCGCCCCAACACGCAACGCGAACTCGCGAAGGATCTCGCCGCAGAAGGCGTGGATCGTTCCGATCCGCGCGAGGTCGAGATCGTTGGCTTGTGCCTTCAGTCCAACGCTGTTGAGCGTCGCTCTCAGTTTGGCTTTGAGGTCGGCTGCCGCGCGATTGGTGAACGTGATCGCGGCGATGTCTCGCAACTGAAGAACGGCGGAACACGTTTCGCCGCGAATGGGAACGCCGAGGTGCCAGGCGACGGCAGCGACGACGGTGTGCGTCTTTCCGCTCCCCGCGCCGGCGGAGACGAGGACGTGTCCCGCGTGCGCTGCCCGCACCGCTGTCCATTGCTCGTCACTCAGGGGACGAAGACCGGCGTCTTCCCACGACATAACCGGCGTCATAAGTCGCGCAGTCCCTTGGGGCCGCCCGCGACCCGGCAGATGTCCCAACCAGCGCAGTACGGAGGGCACCCGCACGACGGCGCGGGCGCGGTGGAAAAGTTGCCCTCGCGCGCCGCGCGTACATGCGCGACCACGGCATCCAACGCCCCATCGAGCCGCGCCGCGGCATCAGCGTTCTCTGATATCGCGCCGGTCTTGTAGTTCACGCCGACCGGTTGCAGTTGATGGACCGCCTTGGGATCCTTGAGTGCCCGATACTCGACGCGGGCCACTCGCGAACCAGGGTACAGTCGCTCCAGCGCGTATGCGTAGAGCGGAACCTGGAGAACCACGCGGTCGTCCCACGCTTCCTTCTTGCCGCTGCCGGGCGTTGAATAGATCGTGCTCTTGTAGTCAACGGCGGCCACGAATTGATCCGCTCCGGTGATGCGGCCGTCCACGCCACGCTCCACACGATCGATAGAGCCTCGGAAGCGGAAGCGGATTCCACCGCGCTCGAGCACGACGTCGTCGAATGCCAACTCGTGCGCGATGACGCCGGCGCGCATGGCTTTCGATGAGTTGGTGCGGTTGTTTGACGATTGCTCGTTATACGTGATCTCATATTCGATGACACCGCGCAGCAAGCGCAGCAGCTCGTCCCGCCGCGCGGACCTGAGCGCAGGCGCGCCAAGCCACTCGCGCTCGCCGGCAGTGGCGATCGCCTCGTCCAACGCGCGCTCGAGCGGCTCGCCCATCAGATCTGTATTCTCGGGCCGCAGGTACACCGGCGCCCCCAGCGTTGCCTCGGCCGACTCGAAGAAGCGTCGCAACGCGTCGTGCAGAATGGTGCCGCGCGTCGTCGGCTCCATGTCCTCGTCCGGGTCGCCGCGTTCGTCGAGCTTGAGCAGCCTCGCCGCGAGATATGCCCACGGACATTTGGCGTAGGACTCAATCTGCGTCGGGCTCCAGAGACGATCGTCGCCGAGCTCGATGCCGAGCCACGCCAGCAACTCTGCGTCGGTGATGATTCCGTTATATGGCGACGGCGCACCGGTGTGGCGAGAATGCTCGATTTCCGCGACGCGGCGCGCGTGCGCGACCGACTCCGGCTCGCGGTGCAGCGGGAGACCGGGCGTGAGCACGCGCGCCGTGGGGATGACCTCTTCGGTGACGGTGCAGCACTCGCGCACGGCTTCAACGAATGCTGAAGGAAGCGAATCCCCTTCGCGCGCACTCGACCGCGGGTACGAGATAGTGAGCGACGCGGCTCCGGCGACGAGCACTCGAAAGAGCTCGCGCTCACGTTCGGCCCAGACGTCGGGCGAATCGAGACCCAGCCCGGCGGCCACGAGGCGTTCGCGATCGGCGTCGTGCCAGAGCGGCGATCTCGGTGGCCGGGTGGGAAAGCGCCCAGCCTCCATGCCGACAAGAAAGACGTGATCGAACGCGCGGTACGCGCCGCTCAGTGCCTCGAGCACCTGCACGCCGCGAAGCGTTTGTGTCCAGATCGTGAGATCGGCCGCGAACATTTCGCGAAGCTGCTCGGCGAATTCGCTCACGGTCATCGGTTCGCCGACGACGTTCCACTTTTCCAGGGCCTCACGCCAGTCGCGCGTCACGGTGGTGAGCGCGTCCCAGGCGCGGAGGTCGATGCGGGCCACCTGATAGCGGTCGGGCGGGATGGCGTAGATCCGCTCTTCTATATGAAAGGCGTCCTGCGTGAGTGTGTCGCCCAGCCAGGCGAGCCACTCGGCGAGGGTCCGAGCGCGGTCCAGGTGACGAGCGTGCGAAGCAAAGCTCGAGAGTGCCTCGCGCGCTTCGACCACGCGCTCATGCGGAGGCAACGGATAGCGCCGAGCTGCTTCTTCATCGGGCTCGCCTTGCTCGCGCGCCATCGCCTTTCCTTCCAACGCGCGAAGCGCAAGCTCCCATTCCGCGAGGCCTCGCACGCGCTGTCTGAATCCAACGAAGTTGAGAACCGTGGCATCCAGTGCGGAGCCGATGTACGGTTGGCGCGCGAGAGCCGCGAGACCGTGCCGGCTCCATCCATCCGCAGCCGCGTCGAGCAACGACAGCACGGCGCGGACGAGCGGAACTTCGGTGTACGCGTGGCGACGGCGTGCCGTGGCGGGAACGCCAACGCGGTCGAGGGCATCGCACGCAAGGTCCACGCACGGTCTGGCTTGTCGTGTGATGATTGCGATGTGGTGCGGCTTTGTTCCGGCATCGATGAGCATACGAACCCGTCGGGCGATCTCCTCCACTTCTCGTTGCGTGTCGGGGGCGGAGATGAGTTGTACGTTTTCCTGGAGTGGTTCTGCGCCGTCTGTGAAAAGGCGTTCCGCGAGTGATTCGAGTTCGTGTAATATTTCGACGCGCGCCGGAATGTCGCGGAGCGGGAGGTCTACTGATGTGTAGATGGTGATGTCGTCCACGGCTGGCGACGTTTCGAGTGCACGGAGAAGCGCGCGCCAGCCGCCACGCAGGTCGGCGAGACCATAGAGGCGAATTGCGCGGCGGCCGCCGAGCCTGTGCGAGAGTTGGGCTGGATCGGCGGTGATGGCGGCGGCGCAGTCGACGAGGCGGGCGCGAGGGTCGCGGGCGTTGGCTTCTGCCAGTGCGAGTTGGTACGCTCGAAAGAGCGCAGACAGCTCTGCGTCTCGTTTCTTCTCGAAACCGTCGCGGCCCTCCACATGGGAAAGCGCGCGGTCGAGATCGTCCGCGCCGATTCCTTCGCCGAGTAGCTCGCCGAACAAGCGGTCGATGGAGTCGAGGTAGTCAGTTCCGTGTTTGGCGCCAAGGATCTCCGGCTGTGGGGCGAGGCCGTCGATCAGGGAGCGGAGGATGACCATCCGCTCGAAGTCGTCTATCGGGCGGTCCGAGAGGTCGGCAAGGATGTCCGGCAGCTCGGCGAAGACGCAGAGTGGCGGATCGAACCAGCCTGGGATTCCGCGTTCGTGGGCGAGGCGGAGTAGATCGTCGCGAATGCCTCCCTGGCGGACTGCAAGCCAGGCGGCCGGGGTGGGGAATGCGTCGGCGCCCGTTGCCGGGCGACAGGTGAGAAACTCGCTCGCCGCGGCCTCGAGAAGACTCTGAAGATTCAGGGAGCGGACGACGCGGATCATGAGCTAGAGCTAAAGGCTGGGCATGCAAGAAGGGTATCTGATTCCCAGGCGGGCAAGACGCGGTTCCTTAGTCTCGACCAAAATGCGTCGTTCACTTCGACGGTGAACGGTTGGCGGTGCTTTCGACCGCCGGAAAAAACTTCTTAAGGCGCTCGACTGTGTGATTCCACTTCGACGTCCTCGGGCGGCACACCGAGTTTTGATTGCCGAACAATCCAACTTCGTTGACAGCATTCTCAAGCGTTCGAGTTTCTATCCATTCCACAGGCACGAAGAACTCGCCGTTCTCTTCATCGATATCGGCTCGGCGCTTATAGTCGGCGTTTCCGACTTCCACAATTGGGCGAGAGACTCCGTTAACCATCACTGCAAAGTCCTTCGCCGCGGTTGGCGCACCTGTGACGCGACCGACGCCGACGTATCCGTGGTGCGGCACAAGAACCCAGATTCGATCGCCGGGCGAGAGCAGCGAGAGCGTGCGCGAGTACCAAATCCCGCCGCCAGCTGAAATGAAACCGAATCGTACGGCGTCGTCCCAATTCCGAGTCGGTCCGTGCCCGAACGCCACGTAGAACTCGCCATTCCATTCGCCCTTCGAACTGCCTGGAGATACCGCTTTGGCCTCCGTTTCAATCGGATCGATAAGCCATGCACGGCTCAGGAACTGATTCGCACCGTCCTGAAATACTTGGAAGAATATGACATTGATAGGTACATCCTTGTCGCTCAGATATTTGACAATCCGCTCGGTGCTAGGGTCGAGTGACGCCGCCACGATCACAACCTGATGCGATCCGTTCAGTTGCTCCTCGTCCAAATCAATGGCAAAACGACGCCGAAACGCCTCATCCAACGAATCGCCGTTTGAGAATTCCTGATAGATCTCCGCGATCTTTTCCGACACCAGGCCTTGAACCCAGGAAGCGTAGTCAATTGCCTGAGCAACCACCTCGCGCGGTGTTTGATTCCGCTTCAGTTCGATGACGATCAATTGCCCATCGGCATTCAAGGCAAGGAGGTCGATAAAGCCGGCATGCGAGGTTCGGATCTGCCGTCCGATGAGCATCCAACCATCGGACAGGATCGTCGGATCCTCGACGATCATTTGTTCCAGGAGCGCCTCCGTCTCCAGCGACACCTGCGCCAACGGGGTGGGCTTAGTGCCGACCCGCCAAACCGCGTGACGTACAGACAAGAGAACGCCCCTATTTCAAAAAGACTGACGCTACGAATGAATGGATCATGCGAGATCGATCAGCAGCACCGAGTGGTCTGACAGCTTAGCGGTGCATTCCTCGTGCGAATACACACAGTGACGCAAGCGAGGCGCGAGACCGGCGCTCCCGTCATCGTGTCTTGCAGCATTGTCTCCGTCGAAGCATCGACTCCCGGGGTGGCATCCGTTCCCCAGTGCCATAACTTGACTCGTCTCTTACAACGGCCCGTCAGCGCAAAGTCCGCCGGCTCGATGGTCGATTCCCACGCTGACCTTCGGCTGCATCATTGCAGCAAGGCCGCGGCGAGTACTAAGTCTTGAGATCCGAGTCGTCGTAGGCCGCCTCGATTCGCTCTTCAAGGGGAACGCCTTACTGCGTTTTGTGGAGCATGGTCGAGACCCTGCTCACACGGCTTGCCAAGCCCTCGCCGTCCGGGCACCATGCCTCTCGCAAACGGTCACCATCGCCGTGTGCCCTCGCCGACGAGTGCATGATCCTGCCAACACTCTGGCGAAGCCGGATTCGGTGTGGGCGCGAGGCCATCGATCGACACCTCCTGCGACACGCGAGACCATTGCTTCGGTTGAATTCAAGCGCTGAACGTGGCGCGAACCCGGCTACTGGATTCTCAGCGTCGCGCGCCGAATACGGCCATTGGAGCGGATCAGATGCCGATACTGAATGATGCGAGAGCGATTGTGTCGACAGTCCCATCGGTTTTCGACGTGATCATTCATTGCCCGATCAACAACTCGCCGAGATTGAAACGCTGTTCTACGACATCATTCGCTTGGTCGTTGCCGAATTTCAGATCGAGCGACCGAACCAGCTTCCGAATCTTGAAATGGCGATGCTCGAGGAAAGCGGCCACGTTGGTTTCGGGTCGAGGAATGTACGATGGTTTGCGTACGGTCTTAGCACGCGAGACATACGAACGCGCGCTCACGTCCGGAGTCTTGGTCGCGCGTCGTCGACGGGTCCGCCAGGCAGCATGGCACCACCTGCCGGACCCACAAGGTAGCTGAGGTCGAAGCATGCCACGGGCTGACATCCGCCGCATCATCAGCCGGCGAGGCTGTACTCATTGCACTGCGATCACGCCTTCGGCAGACGGCGGAAACGTCGCGAGCAGCCATTTCCTCGTATAGCTCTTTTATCATAGGACTTTCCGCCATGGCAGGATCGACGTTCCAGACAAACCCATTTGACCTAAACAAGCTTCTCGAGGATTGCCACGCGGGCATACTCCAGTTGCCTGATTTTCAGCGCAGCTGGGTATGGGATGAGGATCGTATAAAGAGTTTGATCGCTTCAATATCGCAAGCGTTCCCAGTTGGGGCGCTGATGACGCTCGACTCCGGAGGACCGGTCGACTTCAAGCCCCGGGTGGTCGAAGGTGCACCGAGCAAGTCGAAGGATGTCACTCCGCAGTCGCTTCTCCTGGACGGCCAGCAGCGGATGACGTCTCTATATCAGGTGACTATTCGCGGGAAAGTCGTCGAGACCGAGACGCCGAAGAAGAAGACGGTGAAGCGTTGGTTCTATATCGACATTCGCAAGGCGCTTGATCCGACCGCCGATCGTGAAGAAGCGATCGTTGGAGTACCTGAAGATCGGATCATGCGAACTGAGTTTAACCGCAAAATCGTACTCGATCTCTCATCAGCGGAACGTGAATACGCCCAACTCATGTACCCTGTCTCACAGGTCTTCGATTGGGACAAATGGCAGGACGGGTTCGATAAGCACTGGCGGGGTGATCAGAATGAAGGCGTCCGCGAAGATTTCCGAGCCTTTAAGCGAAACGTCCTCGAGAACTTTAAGTACTACCGCGTGCCCGTGATCGCGCTCGACCGTTCGACTTCCAAAGAAGCGGTCTGCGTGGTGTTTGAAAAGGTCAATACCGGTGGCAAGGCGCTCGACGCATTCGAACTTGTAACAGCGATGTACGCCGCCTCAGGGCACGAACTCCGAAAGGACTGGTACGGGGACGATGTGGAGAAGGGTCGTCACGGGCGGCTAGCGGAGACCCTGCGGCCTGCCGGCTCGGACACTGGTATAATCGCCGAGGTGTCGAACACAGATTTTCTACAGGCGGTTTCGCTATTCCACACCCGTGAACGGAGGCAGGAAGCGGAGCGTGCCGGAAAGCAAGGCAAGGAACTGCCTGCCGTCACTGGAAACCGTCAAGCGCTACTAAACTTGCCACTCGATGCCTACAAGAAGTACGAGGCGCAAGTCGAGCAGGGTTTTGTACGAGCGGCAAAGTTCCTTCATATGCTCCACATCTACCGCATCTTCGACCTTCCGTACCAGTCCCAAATCGTTCCGCTCGCGGCCATACTCGCCGACATTGGCGATTCCTGGGAGCACCAGACGATCCGCGAGATGTTGGTTCGCTGGTATTGGAACGGTGTTTTTGGAGAACTCTATGGTTCGGCCGTCGAAACGCGCATTGCGCGCGACTTCATGGAGGTGCCGGCGTGGCTCAAAGGCGGCCCCGAGCCCTCGACAGTATCGGAGACGTTGTTCCGCGCAGACCGACTGAAGACGATGCGAATGCGACTCTCAGCGGCGTACAAAGGCGTGAACGCTCTCCTCATGAAGGAGGGAGCGCGGGATTTTCGTTCAGGCCAGAAGTTTGATCACATTGTGTTCTTCGGAGAAAACGTCGACATCCACCACATTTTTCCGCAGGACTGGTGCAAGAAGCAGGGAATCAAACCTGCGGTCTTTGACTCCATCATTAACAAGACACCGCTCTCCTATCGGACCAACCGAATGATCGGCGGCGTGGCACCTTCGGAGTACCTGGGAAAGCTGGAACGAGGGAATGAGACTTCGCCCCCGATATCACGCCAGAAACTCGGCGAATATCTCGAGTCGCACTTGATCGATCCGCGACTGCTGCGTTCTGATTCGTTTGATGCCTTCCTCGCGGCACGCCAGAAGGACCTCCTTTCGCTCATCGAACAAGCGACCGGAAAGGTTGCGTACGTTGGCACTGACGAGGAGGAGGGTCTCGACGCCGAAGCCGAACGAGATGCCGCCGAGGCAGAGCTAACGGTCTGAGCGACGCGAAGATTCGCGCCGGAGACAGCGCATCATGAGTGAGGAGTACGCCGCGGTCTCAAACCAGCCGCGGTCAATTTAAGTCTACGATTTCGGGAGAACAGCCGATGCGGATTGCACTCGTGAGTTGTGTGAAGACCAAGCGGACGGTCGCGAGTCCGGCGGGAGACCTCTACACATCGCCGCTGTTCGTTGCGCTTCGAGCGTACGCGAACGCGAACGCCGATGCATGGTACGTGTTGTCGGCCGAGCATGGACTGGTCGCGCCAACCACGATCATTGATCCATACGAGCGTACTCTAAACACGATGCCCAAGCGAGACCGCACCGCCTGGGCCGAACGCGTCCGTACGCAACTACTGGAGACGTTGCCAACCGGTGCGACGGTTCTGTTCTTGGCCGGCCAACGCTATCGGGAAGGCCTATCAGAGTTCCTGAGCGCGCACGGGTTTTCGGTCCAGGTTCCATTTATCGGCCTCCCACTCGGGAAGCAGTTACAACGACTCAAGGCACTGAGCGAGAATGGATACCGTGAGCGCTGATCTCGAGCGCCTGTACGCAATACTCTCCCACCTCCAAATTCAGCCAGGTCAAGGCCACCGGCTGAGCGAATACACCGGTCGCTCGGACTGGCCCGAGCGCGGCGTGTATTTCTTCCGAGAGCCAGGCGAGACTAGATCCGGACGGCCGGACGAACCCAGAATTGTTCGAGTTGGAACGCACGCGGTAAGCGCGAATGCAAAATCAACGCTCTGGGGTCGTCTCCGCGCACATCGCGGCGGCCGCGACGGCGGTGGAAATCACCGCGGGTCAATCTTTCGTCTGCATGTGGGTGCAGCACTCCTTGCGAGAGATAAGACAGAACTTGCGTCGTGGGGCGATGGTCCGTCAGCACCAAGATCGATTCGGGATGCGGAAGCCGGCCATGAACGCCGTGTCTCTGAGTACATCGGAGCAATGTCAGTTCTCTGGGTCGCCATTCCCGACGAACCGGGAGCTGGAAGCGCGCGCTCCGTCATCGAGCGCAATACAATCGCGCTCTTATCGAACGCGACGAGTGCGGTGGATCAGCCAAGCCCCGGCTGGCTGGGGCGCCACAGCCCGAGGGCGGAGATTCGCGCCAGTGGACTCTGGAACCTCAATTACGTTGGGGGTTCGTATGATCCAGCGTACCTCGACCTTCTTGAAGCGTTCACCTCGTCCTAGAGTTCCTCGAGGAGCAGCAGATCGGCGGGCGCTCGCGCCCGCTCATTTTCCTGCCAGGTCCATGATTCGAAGCCGGAGACGATCGAGCTCGCGCGGCGAGTAGTATCGACCGTCCGCGACCACCGCGACGACCGCACGCGTGTTGGCGATGTCGACGAGTGGATTCCCTCGGAGCACGACGAGATCCGCAACCTTTCCGGCCGCAACCGTCCCCCACTCCGCCGTCTTGCCGAAAAAATCCGCAGGATTGATCGTCGCCGTCTGCAGGGCCTGGAGCGGCGTAAGTCCCGCGCGCACGAACAGTTGAAGCTCGCGATGGAGGCTCGCGCCGGGGACGAGGTCATATCCCGCAGGCGCATCGGTGCCTGCGAGAAACGGAATCTTCGCGTCATACATCCGCTTGATGAGAG
>JBDTAE010000325.1:0-2690 GCA_039924785.1 Gemmatimonadaceae bacterium
AGCGCAAGTCGGTCGACGGCCGGCAGCCGAAAGAGTGGCGTCTGCTCGTCGCTACCAGTGCCGCCGCGTCCCCAAAACGACCGGTTGGCCAGCTGGAGTGCGAGACGTTCGGAAAACGATCCGCGCGGTTGCGCCTCGTCTTCGGGCCGCGCGTCGGGAAACCGTCCCCACGACGTCCGCATTGCGAGCGACGCCACGCGCGTGAAGTAGCCTTCGGGATTCGCCGCTTCGTCGAGTTTCGAGATTGCATGTTGCACTTCGGACTGGCTCGCGACGCCGACGTTCAGCGTCGCGAGCATCTTTCCGGCAACGCGCAGCGCCGGTGATTGCGCGAGCGTCGCAATGCCGGTGTCGTGCTGCAGCCTCAGTTGCCACGGCGAGTCTTTCTCCGGACGCACAAGCTCGGCGGCGCCGAGGTGCTCGTATCGAACGACTATAGGTCGCGCATACTCGTCGGTCGTGCGAAGGAGGACACCACGTTCGCGCCGAAACACGCGCATGCGAAGCACCGCGTCGTCGCTGAAGCCGATCGAGTGCGCGTAGCCCACGAGCGCGGCGGCCGCTTCGCGCGCTACCAGCTCCGCCCCACGCACGACGAGGCTGCGCGATTTTTCCGCGGCCGGCTCAAATCGCGCGAGCCGCGTTCCGTATCGCCACGATGCAATCTCCGGCAATAGTGCCGGCCCGATGCGGACGAGCTCGAACCCGTTGCGAAAGCGCGCGAGACCGACGTTGTCGGTCGACATTCGAAGGCGCGTTCCGCGAAAGAGTCGCTCGGATTCGTCAATTGCTTCCCACCGCTCTTCCAGCGGCGTGAGGTTCCATCGGCCGCAACGAGTGCAGATCACCCATAGTCGTCCCTTCTTCGGATCGAACGCCAAGCGCCTGCCGACGGGAAACGTCGGCAGAAAGTAATTCGCACCGAGGTCGGAATGGCAGAACAGACAGGCGGTATACATGGCGACGCGAGCTGGCTGCTCAAACTGTAGGAACAACCAATCCGCTCGAACAGGGCAGACTTGTCTATTCTCTGTAAACAGGCGTCAAACAAGCGCCGGGTTCGGCGTGATGATCGCTTTGAGCGCGCTGCGCGTCTCCACCGCCTTCAAGGCATCCGACGCCTGGTCAAGCGTAAAACGACCGCTAACCATTTCGCGCCACGGCGTATCACCGCCGTGCTGGGCCGTGAGCGCAACCGCGCGATGAAAATGATCGTACCGCGAACCCCAGCAGCCCTTGAGCTCGACGTGTTTACGGTTGATCTGCCAGTGTGGATGAATCTCGATTGATCCGTTGTCTGTGTAGTGCCCGCAGACGACGACGCGCCCCGCGTCGCGCACCATGTCCAACGCTTGATGAACGGCGTCCGGCGCGCCGCTCGCCTCAATCACCACATCGACGCCCCGGCCACCCGTGCGCGCGCGAATCGCATCGAGCCGGACTTCAGCCGGAAGCTCGAGGCCAAAGGTCGCCGTCGCACCCATCTTTTTCGCGAAATCCAATCGCGACTGCGGCGCGCCTACGCAAATCACCTCGCCCGCCCCCGACATCCTCGCGAACGCAACGCACGACTGCCCCACCGGACCGGCGCCCAGCACCACGACTGATTCGCCAAGCTTGATTTCGGACATGTCGACGGCATGCAGCGCCGTGACCAGCCCGCACCCGCCACCGATGAACGTCTCCGGCGTGAGCTCCTTCGGCAGCTTGATCATCTTGACGCCAGGCTTCATCCAGATCGCCTCCGCCCAGCCGCCGAGGAGTCCCTCGTTGCTGCTGTAGCTGATTCCATAGACTTTGCGCGACGGACATCGCGTCGGCTGCCGCGCGACGAGACAGTAGTAGCAGTTGTTGCACGTCTCGTGAACGTCGAGGAACGTCACGATGTCGCCCTCTTTTATGGGGTTTCCCTCGATATCGCGGAGCTTGCTGCCCGTAGCCTCGACGACGCCGACCGACACGTGCCCGGGAATGATCGGGAACGGGACGTTGAGTTTTCCGTGATGAAGGTGGACGTCCGTTCCACAGACCTCGGAGTACAGGGTGCGCAACAGCGCCGCACCCGGTTCGAGTTTCGGCAACGGCATTTCGACGATCTTCAAGGGCACGTTGGGGCCCGGCATCACAGCGGCGCGGACGGACATCGGCGTAGGGGAAAGAGGATAAACTGTCATTCGAACGACGAACAACGAGCGCCGAACATGAACAGAAGCTAAACAGCACAACACTGGCTTTTACAGGCTCGTATTCTAATAGAAGTCGTGAGTCAGCCCTTCCGTCCCCCACTTTGCAGGATTCACCATGCATCGTTTCCGCATAAACACCATCATCGCCGCGAGTGCGGCGCTGGTGGCTCTCACCGCGTCCGGGCAGGCACAATTGCTCGACACGACGGTGACCGGCGCATTCCGCTGGCGAAATATTGGCCCAGCCAACTTCAACGGTCGCGTCTCCGACGTCCAGGGCATTCCCGGACCGTCGAAAACCCTTTACATCGCGGCCGCGGGCGGCGGCATCTGGAAGACCACGAACAGTGGCATCACCTGGCGCCCGATGTTCGACGACAAGGACGTCGCGGCGTTCGGCATGCTCGCCATCGCGCCGAGCGACACGAACATCGTGTGGGCGGGTACGGGTGAGCCGAACTCGCGCAACACGATCGAGCCGGGCAATGGCGTGTACAAGTCGGT
>JBDTAE010000326.1:0-14578 GCA_039924785.1 Gemmatimonadaceae bacterium
GAGCGGGTGCATCACTGCGATTGCGGGCACCCGCCCGGCTTGCGTCCATTGAGCTCGATTCTCTCGCCTGTCGCACTTGCTGCAAACACGCGAAGCAAAACTCGTCGTCGCAATCCTCTCGGCGTTCGCGATTTGGTGGGTGTGGGCGGCAGGCGACCCGCTTCCGCTCATCGAAGATGAGTATTCATATGTACTTCAATCGCGCATTTTCGCGAGTGGCCACTGGACCGCGCCGGCGCCGCCCGTCGCCGAGTTCTTTCAGCAGGCCCACGTCCTGACGTCGCCGGCGGTGGCGTCGAAATTTCCGCCGGGTCACGCCCTCCTCATGAGCGTCGGATCGTTCCTCGGCTCGCCCGCGCTCGTCCCACTGATCCTCACCGGCATCACTGGCGTGTTGATCTTCATCCTCGCGACGCGGGTCGCCGGGCCGGTCGTCGCACTGCTCACGTGGATCATCTGGCTCGGTGATCCAATCAATCTCCGCTTTCGCGCGGCGTACTACTCGGAAGTCACGAGTGGCGCGATGTGGGTCATTTCATGGTGGGCGTTACTCAAGTGGCGCGAAACACGGCGACGGCGGTGGCTGCTCGCGGTCGCCGCAGCGATTGGCTGGGGAGCGATCACGCGACCGCTGACAATGCTCGCGTTTGCCGTGCCCGTGGGGTTTGTCGTCATTCGAGATGTCATACATCTCAAACTCTGGCGCGACTTCGCGCTTGCGGTCGCGGTCGGTGTCGCGTTGCTCGGCATCATTCCGCTATGGAGCGCCGAGACGACCGGTAGTTGGCGATTGTCGCCGCTGGCGCTCTACCAAAAAGATTATCTGCCATACGACAAACCCGGCTTCGGCGTAGACACCACGCCGCCGGCGATGCCGCTCATGCCCGTCGACAAATACACGTACGCCGGATTCTACGACTCCCACAAATTCCACACGCCCGCAAATCTTCCCCGCATCGCATGGGAGCGATTGACCGTCCTCGCGCGCGATGAATGGAGCGGGCCGCGGATGTTGCTCGTTCCGTTCGTGGTGATCGGACTCATCGGGATGAACGGCGCCACGCTGTTCGCACTCGCGTGCTCGGCCGCGCTCTTTCTCGGCTACCTCAGCTATGGGCATTGGGCTGAGTGGACGATCTATTATTTCGAGGGATTGACGCCATTGTCATTGCTGGCGGCGCTGGGGATTTGGAAAAGCCTCAATTGGCTTTTCGCGCGTTGGCCCGGCGTTCAGCAGGCGCTACAGAAACGACGGTCCACTTCGCCGGCGGTGGTGGTCGCCGGACTGTTGGCATTGCTCACCGCATACGAAATGCACGATCGACGTTTTCAGCGAAATCGCATGGCCGCGTGGGACACGTCGTTTTACGAGATGATCGGCAAACTTCCGATGCATAACGCTGTGATTTTTGTGCATTACGCGCCGCGGCTGGGCCCGCATTCCCTCGTGGTTGGAAACAGCCCCAACCTCGCCAACGACGCAGTTTGGGTCGTGAACGACCTCGGAGCGCGCGACACGGCGCTCATGCGGTTCGCTGGACTGAGGGTTCCGCTCATCTTCCATGAAGATGGCGGGCAACTTCAAATCGATCAGACGCTCTTACCGCCCGTGGCGCGTTGAATTCAGGCTCGGGCGGCTTCGGTCCGTTTCGTGCCCACAACATGCGCCATGCCTCAGAGTCTTCGGACCAAGGCGCGACGCGTTCTCGCTGAGCGTTTCGGTCATCGTGATTTTCACCCCGGGCAGTGGGACGCGATCGAAGCGGCCCTCAACCTGCGCGACACGCTCGTCGTCATGCCGACGGGGAGCGGCAAATCGCTGATCTACCAACTGCCCGCGCTAATGATGCCGGGACTGACCGTGGTCATCAGCCCGCTGATCTCGCTCATGAAAGACCAGCAGGACAAGCTCAAGGCGCACGGCGTCAACGCGCTTGCCATGCACTCGCACCTCACCGACGTTGAAGCGCGTGCGCTCGCGCGACAGGTGTCCGAAGGCGCCGGCGAGATCCTCTATCTCACGCCGGAGCGATTCAAGGATCGTGATTTCTTCGATCGCTTGTTGACGCGCACCGTGAGTCTGTTCGTGATCGATGAAGCGCACTGCGTCAGCCAGTGGGGCCACGACTTCCGTCCCGACTATCTCACGCTCGGGTCAGTCGTCAAGCGGCTCGGCAGACCGCCGATCATGGCGCTCACGGCCACCGCAACCGCCGAAGTCCGCGCCGACATCATTCGCCAGCTCGGCATGCACGATCCATTCGTGACGATAACGGGCTTCGCGAGACCCAATCTCCGTCTCGACATGCGTCGGACGGTAAATCAGAAGGTGAAAGACGACACACTCCAACAGTTGTTGGATGACAGCCCCGGCGTCGGTGTGGTGTATGTCGCCACTGTGAAAGAAGCCGAGCGGCTGCACGAGCAATTTTCGCCGACGTTCCCGCTTGGGCTCTACCACGGCAAAATGGCGGCGGGCGATCGCAAGACCACGCAGAATCGGTTCATGGCCGACGACTACAAGGCCGTCATCGCGACCAACGCCTTCGGACTCGGCATCGACAAGCAGGATCTGCGATTCGTCATCCACTACCACTTTCCCGGATCCGTCGAGTCGTACTATCAGGAAGCCGGGCGCGCGGGCCGCGATGGATTGCCGGCGACCTGTACCCTGCTCTACCGCGTCGAAGACAGCCGAGTGCAGTCGTACTTCCTCGGTGGGAAGTATCCCGATGTCGAGGAGGCGGCGCGCGTCGCGATCGTGCTCGAGAAAGTTCCGATCCATGAAACCGTGTTACTCGACGATCTGGCCGATCAGTCAGGCGTAGCGCGACGGAAAGTGCGAATCGTCCTCACGCTGTTGAAGCGGCACGGGCTCGTGCGCGAGTATCGGGGTGGTAGCTGGGAGCGGGTCAAGGATCGGTTGACGTCGGTCGACTTGAGCGCCGATCTCACCGATTATGAGGCTCGGCGCGCGCAGGACCGCGCGAAGCTCCGGGCGATGATCAACTATTGCCAGAGCGCGCAGTGTCGGATGCGGTACATCCTCGAGTACTTCGGTGAGGAGATCGACCCGGCGTGGCGTTGCGAGAACTGCGACGGCTGCGACGGCTACGCCGCGCCGTCACGACGGGCCGCCATGTCGACGCCGGCGTCGACGCTGGCATCGACGCTGGCGGCGACCTAGCGCCCTTTCGATTATCCTTTGGCGTACGCCTTCAACGCCAAATGATCCTACGTTCTCCAATCTCCGACGCGTGGCGCGACGAGTTCCTCGCCAACTCGCTTCGCTCATGGGCCGTCGCGGCAATCACCGCCGCGGCGCTGTTCCTGATTCTTCTGATTGCCAAGCGGCTGTTTGTTACGCGCTTCGGCAAGATCGCCGAACGAACGACCAATCGTTTCGACGACATGGTCGTCGCGACGCTCGCGAAGACTCGCACATGGGTGCTGCTGGCGTTTTCCCTGCTCATAGGGCTCGATCAACTGACGTTGCCGTCGCGCGTCGACACCCATCTCGCGCCAGCGGCGAAACTGATCCTGCTGTGGCAGATGGCGCTCTGGGGAAGTGCGGCGATTTCGTTCTGGATCAAACACCATCTCAACAGCCGAGCGGAGGCGGGGGAACGCGCGAGCGTGGCAATGGTGACGGCGATGGGCGTCGGAGCCAACGTGCTGCTGTGGGTGCTCGTGATCATCACGGCGTTTCACTCCGTCCTCGCTATCGACGTCACACCGTGGATCGCCGGACTTGGCGTCAGCGGCATCGCGGTGGCGCTCGCGGTGCAGAACATCCTCGGCGACCTGCTCGCGGCGCTGTCGATCGTGTTCGACAAACCGTTCGACGTCGGCGACACGATCGGCGTCGACAACATCACGGGCGTGGTCGAACACATTGGGCTCAAGACGACGCGCATTCGCGCGCAGGCCGGCGAGCAGATCATCATCGGCAACGGCGATTTGATCAAGAGCCGGATGCGAAACTACCGGCGGCAATACCAGCGACGCATCGCATTCCCCATCGAGGTTGCATTCGACACGCCGCCGGAGACACTCGCCGGCCTCACCGGCGAGTTTGAGAAAATCGTGAACGCGCAAACGCCGGTGAAGTTCGACCGATGCCACGTCCTGGCGATCGGGGAGGCAGGTATTCGAATCGAGACCGTGTACTACGTGCTCGATCCGGATTACAAGAAGTACGCGGAGATTCAACAGGCCATCAACCTTGCGATTTTGCGCCTGCTACTCGAGCGCAGCGTGGCGCTGGCTACAACAAGCTCCGTATCCATCCTCCGTCGACCGCAATCGACTGCGCAGTGATGTAGGCCGCGCGGTCGGACGCCAGAAAGGCGGCCAGCGCCGCGAGTTCTTCCGGCTCGCCCAATCGTCGCATCGGAATCTGATTCTCGAAGCGCGCGACGATTTCTTGTCGGCCAAGACCCTCTTTCGCGGCGGTGGAATCGGCGAGCGCTTCGACCCGCTCGGTGCGCGTGTAGCCCGGCAAGATATTGTTGACCGTTACGCCACTGGTGGCGACTTCATTCGCCAGCGTGCGCGCAAACCCGGTGACCGCGGACCGAAGGCTGTTCGAGAGGATCAGGTTGTCGACCGGCTGCTTCACGCAGATCGACGTGACGTTGATGATGCGCCCCCATTTTCGGTCTTTCATCCCAGGAAGCACGGCCCGCGTCATCTCCACGACGCTCCTCAGCGTGAGATTGACCGCGTTCTCCCAGACATCCCATGAGTGGTCTTCGAAAACTCCCGCGGGCGGGCCGCCGGCGTTCGTCACCAACACATCGACGCGACCGAATTTCGCGAGCGCTTCCCGCGTGAGTTTGTCGATGTCCTTCTGTTTGGTGACGTCGGCAACGACGGAATGCACCTTGACGCCGGTATCCGCCGCGATCGAGCGCGCGGTTGCCGTGAGTCCATCCGCTTTGCGCGCGCAAATCACGAGATGCGCGCCCTCTCGCGCCAACTCGGCGGCGATGGCGCGACCCAGGCCGCGACTCGCCGCCGCGACCAGCGCGACTTTTCCCTTCAGGCCCAAGTCCACGGGCTACTTCCGCAGGTAAGAATCGGTCTTATTCAACCAGTCCTGCCGCGGCGGGTCAAAGATGTCGACATCGAGCGTGTCTTCCAGCGCTTCGGCCTTGTGCGGCACATTCGGCGGAATGGTAAGTACCTGTCCCGCGCTTACAATCACCGTCTCGGCTTGCTCTTCGCCGAGCCAGAATTTTAGTGCGCCCTCGAGGATGTAGGTGATTTGCTCATTCTCGTGCGAATGTTTGGGCACAATGCAACCCTTCTTCAGGTAGACGTGCGCAAGCATCATGCGATCGCCAGTGATGAGGCGGCGGTCGAGCATTGGGGAAACCGTCTCGCGGGGCATTTCATCCCACGTGTACAGCGTGCAAGAGCGGGACGACGATTCAGTGGAAGCCATGGCGCGTCGGGGTGAAAGGGTGACAGATCGAGACTGGTAAGCCTGCGCCCGGCGCCGCACACTATCAAGTGGTGAGAGGGTCTGGATTACAGAATCGAAAGAGAGCTTTGCGGTCCTTGACGCCGCGCGCGCGAAAGCGGACTTTCGGGTGCGGTTGGGACTATCGCACGGCGCGGTCCGGCACCGTTATCCCCCTCCTGAACCAACACGCGCGAATTCCGTCTCACATGATGATGGCGCATGACTCGAGTCCCGGCCGCGGGGCATTAGCCGCGGAGACCGTCGAGGCAGTCCGCTCAGCACTCGCTCTGTACGTCCGCGCGCCTCACCAGGGTGACGGACTGCGGGAGACGCTGCGCGTCATGTCCGTCGAAGCGCGGGAGAAATCGATTCTCCCAGAACGGGTCCTCGTCATCCTGAAAGACATCTGGTACTCGCTGCCGACCGTGCGGGCCATGACGGAGCAGGCGGAGCAAACGCGCCTCCTTCAGCGAATTGTGACGATCTGCATTAAAGAGTACTACTCGACCTGACGGCAGTTAGCCAATCGTCTTCGTGAAGCGCTTGACGCTCAGCGAGATGAGGGCCACCGCGAAGACGCCGAGCACGAGCGTCTGGCGCCAGAGCTCGGAGAACCCGATGCCTTTCAGCAGAATCCCGCGAAGAATCACCAGGAAGTAGGTGAGCGGGACCAAGTCGCCGATCCATTGTGCAACGACGGGCATCGCGTCTCGCGGAAACATGAATCCCGAGAGCAGGATGTTCGGCAGAATGAAGAAGAAGCTGAGCTGCATCGCCTGGACCTGCGTCTTCGTCACCGTCGACACCAGGAGGCCGAGCGCGAGATTCGCCACGATGTACGTGAGGGTCAACAGGTACAGCAGAGGCACGCTTCCGCGAATCGGGATGTCGAACAGCAGCTTGCCGAGGACGAGGATCACCGTCATCTGGATGTAACCCACCAGGACGAACGGAATAATCTTGCCCAGCATGAGGCTCGTCTTTCCGATCGGCGTGACGACGAGCTGTTCGAGCGTTCCCCGCTCCCGCTCGCGGACGATCGCCATGCTCGTGATGAGGATCAGCATCATGGCCAGCAAGACGCCGATGATCCCGGGCACGATGAACGTCGAGCTGTCGAGGTCGGGATTGTACCAGGGGCGAACACGGACGTCCAACAGCTGGACGCGGTTCCCGCCCTGTGAGAGTTCTTGTAGCGACAGGGCCGTCGCCGTCGACGCCAACGCGGCCGCGTTGATCGCCGCGGTGGACGACAACGGATCGGCGGCGTCGATGATGAGCTGCGCCTGCGCGCCACGGCCGCGCTTGAGGTCGGCGAGATAGTCGCCGGGGATGACGAGCGCGGCGTGCGCGGACCCCGTCTCGATTCGGTGTTGAATCTCGGCGCGCGACGTCACCGCGCCCACGACGTCGAAATTGCCGGTATTCGTGAGCACGTCGACGAGCGCGCGGCTCTCCTGCGTTTGCGACTGATCCATCACCACCATCGGCACATGACGGACTTCCATGCGAATGGCGTAGCCGAACAAGATGAGCTGAATCGCCGGAATGCCTACCATCATCGCGAGCGTGAACTTGTCGCGCCGCATCTGGATGAACTCCTTCCAAAGCATTGGCCAGATCGCCGACCTCATGATTCGTCCTTTTCCTGGAGGCTGATGAAGACATCCTCGATCGTCGGCTGGTTGAAGTGCGTCATCACTTCCTGAGGCGTCCCCAGCCCGACGAGATGTCCGCGCGACAGAAACGCGAGTCGACCGCACTGCGACGCCTCATCCATGTAGTGCGTCGTCACGATGATCGTCGTCCCGCCCGCCGCGAGCTTGTGGATGCGGGTCCAAAACTCGCGGCGCGACGCGGGATCGACGCCCGCAGTGGGCTCGTCGAGAAACAGCACCGGCGGTTCATGCGCGGTCGCACACGCGAGCGCCAATCGCTGCTTCCACCCGCCGCTCAACGTGCCGGCACGCTGGTTGGCGCGCTTGCGAAGATGAAGATTGTCGAGCATCTCGTTCATCCGCTTGGTGCGCGCGTCGCCGTACAGGCCGTACACCGTTGCGTAGAAACGCAGATTCTCGGCAACCGTCAGTTCATCGTACAATCCGTACTTCTGCGACATGTACCCGATCTTCCGCTTCACTTTCTCCGGCTCCCGCGTCACGTCGAATCCGGCGACGCTCGCCGTGCCCGACGTGGGTTCGAGCAGTCCGCACAGCATCCGAATCGTCGTCGTCTTTCCGGAGCCATTCGGTCCGAGCAGCCCGAACACTTCGCCAGTATTCACGATGAGATCGAGCGAATCGACCGCGACGAGATCGCCGAACGATTTTCTGAGACGTTCGGTGCGAACGGCGGCATCACCGCCGGTAGCGGTCACTGACCGGGGTGCGGAGTGAGGTGCACGGTGACGGGAAGGCCCGACTTCAGCACGTTTGAGGAATCCGTCAATTGGATCTTGATGCCGAACATCAGATCAGCCCTCTCGTCCTTGGTCAGCGCAACCCGCGGCGTAAACTCCGCGTGATCGCTCACCGCGACGACCTGACCGCGAAACGCGCGATTCGGAAACGCGTCGATCGTTACTGACGCCGTGTCGCCCAGTCGCACGCGAGGCACGATCAACTCGTTGACGTAGATGCGAACATACGGTCGCGTGATGTCGCCGATCGTCATGCCCGACACGCCTGGCGCGAGCATTTCCCCCGGTTCGACGTGGCGGCTCAGCACCGCGCCTCCCACTGTAGCCGTGAGCACGAGGTCGTGAGCCGTTTGCTGTGCGGCAGAGAGCGCCGCGCGCGCGGACGCGAGTCGCGCCCGGGCGGCGACGATTTGTTCGGGTCTCGTACCTTCGCGAACGAGCCGCGCTTGCTCGCGCGCCGCATCTCGACGTTCCGCCGACGAGCGCGCGGCGGCGCGAGCGGCGTCGAGTTGTTGCTGACTCACGTCGCCCTTCGCAGCGAGTGGCGTGATGCGCTCTAGATCCTGCGCGGCGCGCGTCGCTTCCGCGTCCGCCGCGCGGGCATTCGCGTCGGCGGTTGCGACCTCGGCCGCGCGCGGGCCCGCGGTGAGATCGCTCAGTTGTGCCTGCGCCGCCGCGACACCCGCTTGCTGCACGGCGATGTCGCCGGGCAGCGTCGACTGCGTCAGCGTCAACAGCGTATCGCCCTGCTTGACGCGATCTCCCTCCTGGCGCCAGACCTTCGTCACGCGCGCGGGAACCTGCGGCGTCACGTCGACCTCGACAAGCTCCAGCGAGCCCGTGGCTTCGATCGTATTCGTCGGTTGCTGCCGGCATCCAGCAGCGACAGCAACCACCAGGAGCGAGAGTCGTGCTTTCATAGCGTGCTCATAAGGTAATCGTCAACTCGAGAGCGTCGCCTTCAGCTGGAGATCCACGTTGCCCTTCAGCACCTTCGACACCGGACATCCTTCTTTGGTCGCAGCGGCGATCGCCTGGAACTTCGCGTCGTCGATGCCGGGAACGACCGCTTTGACTTCCAGCGCCATTGTCGTGATCGCAAAGCCACCTTCAACTTTCGCGACGGTGCACTTCGCGGTCGTCTCGATGCCGGTCGCCGGCGTTCCGTTGCCCTCGAGGCCCCCACCCAACGCCATGCTGAAACAAGCCGCTTCAGCCGCCGCGAGCAGCTCTTCCGGATTCGAGCCGGCTCCTTCCTCGAAGCGCGAACCGAAATTGTACTGTCCGCCGAGGCTGCTTCCGGCTGCTCCACTGTACGTGCCACGTCCGCTCTTGAGACCACCTTCCCATTTTGCACTCGCGCTTCTGGTCGGCATGCCGCTTCTCCTCTTTCGATTCAACTTCGGAATGACTTGACGCCGCGCGCCGAGGCGGATTGAATCCGGCTCATGACGGAGACGACGCCACGGGGACAGCTCCCACCGACCATTGCACGCGTACTCTCGCGCTTTGAGTCGATGGGGCGTGAAGAAAAGATGCAGGCCTTGGTCCACTACTCCAAGAAGCTCGAACCTCTGCCCGAACGGCTACGCGACCTCGACCGCGCGACCTTTTCCGTTCCCGAATGCCAAACCCGAGTCGACCTCTTTCCGGAACTTCACGACGGGAAGATGCATTTCTTTGCCGACGTCAACGTCCGACAATCGCCGACAATCGCTGCGTTCTTGGCCATACTTTTCTCGGCGATCAATGAACACCCCCCGGAAACGACGCTCGCGATTCCATCGGACTTCGTCAGCCAGCTGATGGAGGGAGTTGGCTTATCGGGCCGCGAGGTCGGATTGAACGCGATGGTGGCGCGAATCAAGCGATACGCACAGGCCAGCGCAGAGGCCGGCGCAGCCGGAAAATGAGGTGGTGGCGCTCGGGATCGAAGTAGCCGCGGAATGCCGCGGAGGACGGAGGAAATGCGCGGAAACGACGTGAAGGCAAAGGTGAGACCAGTGGAGAGCGCCGATCTTTGACCGGATTCTTGTCGCTGAATGTGCGAGAGCTTTCAAAGAACGATTCGTCGACGATTCCAAGAACCAATCACGAGCCTGATGTTGTGGGGCAAGACGGTCCACAGCTACCAAAAGAGAATTCTCGGAATTCCATCACGACTTTCTCCCGCCAATCGAATCCTTCCGCGAGGTTCCGCGGATTCCGCGGATTCCGCGGCTAATCGCACCCGATTCTCGGCCGCACCAAAGCCGGAATCGATCGCACCCCAAGCCGGAAGCGAATGACCGAAGCAGAGCTCGACGACCTCCTCTCGAAGCCGCGAACCGCAACAGTCGACGCTCTCGCCAAGTGTCCCGGCGACATCGTCGTGCTGGGCGCCGGCGGCAAGATGGGGCCGACGCTCACTCGAATGGCCGCGCGCGCGTCGAACGGCGATCGTCGCATCATCGCCGTTTCGCGGTGGTCGTCCAGGTCCGCCGAGCACGCGCTAAACGCGGCCGGCGTCGAGACGGTGAGATGCGACCTCCTCGACCGCGACGCGATCGCGCGTCTGCCCGACGCACCGAACGTCATCTTCATGGCAGGGCAGAAGTTCGGAACGACCGGCGCTCCAGCGATGACGTGGGCGATGAACACGATCGTCCCGGCGAATTGCGCCGAACGATATCGGGAATCCCGGATCGTCGCCTTCTCGACCGGAAATGTGTATTCGCTAACACCGGTTTCGTCGCGCGGGTCAGTCGAGGACGACCAGCTCGCGCCCGTCGGCGAATATGCCGCGTCCTGCCTCGGCCGTGAACGCGTGTTCGAGGCGTACTCGGAGCGATACGGCACTCCGGTTGCCATCGTTCGACTGAACTACGCGATCGCCCTTCGTTACGGCGTGCTCGTCGACATTGCGATGAAGGTGAAGTCGGCACAGCCGGTCGCCGTCGACATGGGCTATGTCAACGTGATCTGGCAGGGCGACGCGAACGCGATCGCGATCGAGTGCCTGGCGAAGGCGCACGTTCCGCCATTTGCGGTCAACGTCACCGGCGGCGAGCAACTCTCTGTCCGAACGATCGCGGAATGGTTCGCCGCGCGATTTGGCGTGCCGGTTCATCTTTCGGGCAGTGAGCGATCCGACGCGCTGCTCAGCGACACGGCGAAAATGCGCGCGAACTTCGCGACTCCCGCGGTTTCGACCGAACAGCTGCTCGAGTGGGTCGCCGAGTGGATCGAGCAGGGCGGGTTGGTGCTCGGCAAGCCAACAAAGTTCGAGGCGCGCGATGGAAGGTTCTGAGCATGCTCGTCCCGCGATGCTCAGCACTCGCGCGCATCTGCGTGAGGGGCAGGTCATTCCCGCGCATCCGCTTGCGCTCGCGGCAAATCGGACGCTTGACGAGCGGCGACAGCGCGGCCTGACGCGCTATTACGTTCGGTCGGGCGCCGGCGGCATCGCGGTCGGTGTGCACACGACGCAGTTCGCCATTAGAGATTCGTCATTCGGACTGTATCGACCCGTCCTCGAAATGGCCGTCGACGAGGCACGTGCCGCGCTTGCCGACGCCCCGCGTCCGTTTGGACTCATCGCCGGCGTGTGCGGACACACCGCGCAAGCCAGCACCGAAGCCGAGATCGCCGCGGCACTGGGGTACGATGCTGCGTTGTTGAGCCTGGGCGATTGGCGGACCGAACCCGAAGCCCAATTGCTGGAGCATTGTCGAGTCATCGGCGAAATCATGCCGTTGTTCGGATTCTACCTGCAACCCGCGGTCGGCGGACGCGTGCTCTCGCACAATTTCTGGCGTGAGTTCGTCGAGATTCCGGCCGTGTGGGCGATCAAGATCGCGCCATTCAATCGATATCAGACGATCGACGTGATTCGCGCGGTGACCGAAGCCGGTCGCGATGACATCGCACTCTACACGGGAAACGACGACAACATCGTCGCCGATTTGCTGACGCCGTTTCCGATTCACGTCGGCGGCGAAACGGTCGTTCGCTGGATCGACGGCGGGCTGCTCGGACAATGGGCGATGTGGACGGAACGCGCCGTCGCGATGCTGGCCGCCGTGAAGGTCGCGCGCGACAGTGGCAGCGTGGATCCGTCGTTTCTGGCATATGGCGCCGCACTGACGGACGCGAACGGGGCAATCTTCGATGCACCCAACCGGTTCGCCGGCTGCATTCCGGGCATTCACGAAGTCTTACGACGCCAGGGTCTGCTGGATGGCGTCTGGTGCCTCAACGAGAACGAAGAGTTGTCGCCCGGTCAGAACGACGAAATCACGCGAGTCATGCACGCGCTCGCGGAGAGCTTCGGGCCGCTGTAATCGAGGTTCGCGGCTCGACACGGACCTGACCACGCGAACGAATTGAAGAACTAGAAGAACCGCGCCGTCCAGGACTGGCTGGCCGGCTTTTCGAACCCGTTCCGCCAATCGCCCGCATCGGTCAGGCTCGTGTCGAAGACCGGCGTCTCGCGGGCCACTTCCCCCGCGTTGATCGCATCCGCGAATCCGTCGTGCGAGGACGTTTCGATCCCCGACTTCGTGCGATAGAAGACGCGTCCACCCCCGACGAGCCGCGACCCCAGCACTCCCTCGAGTTGCTGCAACGTTCGGAACAGCCCGTCGATCGAACAGCCCGATGCGTTTTCCGCGTTCACGTCGACGCCAACGGCGAGAAAGCGTCCGTCGCGCCAATCGCGAGCGCAGCGCAGCGGCGTACCATGCGCCGCCCAGCCTGCCAGGAACTCGTCGACCGCCGACAGGAGGCTGTCCGCGGCGTCCCCCGACAGTGGCTTGTCGCTCGCAAAAACCCAGACACGCGCCGAGTCGGGGAGGGTGTCGAATGCAACGATTGGCATGAAGGAAAGATACCTCCATGCCAATCGTGTGAACACCTACGGCACAACGGCTACTCCGGCTTTCCGAAATTGAGCATCGGAATCGCCGCGCCGCTCACCTGCGGCATCTTTCCGTCCCACTTCTTGGCCATCTCGTACTGCACGAGGTTCGCGGTCACGCTGCGCTCAGCAGCTCGTTCGCCTTGGCCTGCGATTCGGCGAGCGACAGAATGGCTTTGGCCTGTCCGGCGGCCTTGATCGAATCGCCCTGCGCCTGAAACGTGTTCTTCTGAAGCTCGTTCTGGGCCGTCAATGATTGTTGTTGCATGACGTTTTTCTGATTGATCGCCTCGATCACCGCCGGTGGAGCGCGGAGCTCGTTGATGGTGAATTGCTTGACGATGATGCCGTACTGCGCCAAACGCTGCGACAACAGCTGCTGGGTCTGATTCACGGCCTCGGCCTTCTTCGGACCGATCACCGCCGCGATTTCCTCATTGCCAATGACTTCCTGAAGGGCCTGGCGAATCGACTGCTTCACATATCCGTGCTGAATCGCCTGAATGTCCCGCCGGAACGTCGTGTAGAGCACCGGCGTTTTTTGCTGGTCGAGCTCGAAGCTCATCGAAACGTCCACCGAGATCGGCTGACCTTCCTTGCTGTTGACGTTGATCTCGTCGTTGCTCATCGACCCCTCCGTCGGACTCTTCGCCAACACCAGGGTCTGCATGGACACCGGATATTCCTCGATGCCTGTCGTCAACGGATTCTTCAGATGCAGCCCGGGCCCGAGCGGCACGTTGTCGACGCCACCGCCCGCGCGATGAATCACGATTCCCACATAGCCAGGATTTACGTACGTCACCGACGTCGGCAGCAGAATAATTGCGACGACCAACACCGCGATCACACTCAACACGCGCCGAATCTTTCGTCCCGCGTCGCCCGGTCCGCCGAACGCCACGGATGACAGACGATCGCCCATCGAGCTACCCATTTAACATCTCCTTATAGCAATCGGGGCACAGCAAGTCCCCGCTGGTGAGGCGCACCAGGTCGTTGGTCGAGTGCGGCCCATGAATCGAACACACCAGTTCGGCCGCGCGATCGATTTGCCTCCGGTTCCGCGTTTGACGGACCCGAGCTCCCACTGGTGTGAAATACATGACCAGGAAATAGAGGAGGGTGCCGATTGCCGCGATCAACGCGACGAACAGGACACCCTCGATGATGATTTCTGTCATAAGTCTTCGTAGATGACAACGACGGTTCGATGTCGTTGGTTTCATGCCGGCCGGGGACACCATAACTCCATACCGGTGGCCCGGATAGCAACGTCAAAGGGGTTTTGGTCCGCTTCGGTTGGTCTCCCTTGCGGCAGCGTTGACTCGGCGATAGGGATTAGTCTGCTCACCTTGTCCGCGTTTGCCTGTCGTTGCCTCCTTCGACTCTCGCTCCCTCCATCAATGTCAGAGACTAAGTACGATCGACGCGCCTTCGTGGCGTACTTCAGCTCCATCGGCCTCGGATCGACGCTCATGCCCGGCGTGCTATGGGCACAGTTCAACGGCCAGCAACAGCAGGGTCCCGAGATCACGACGGCGATGATCGCCGCCGCCGAGGAAATCTCCGGGCTTAAGTTCTCCGACGAGGAGCGCACCGCGATGGTGCGAAGCCTCCAGCAGATGCGCGGAAACATTGAGCAGCTGCACAAAGAACCGCTCGACCAGAGCATCCTCCCCGCGATCGTGTTCGATCCGGTTCCGCCGGGAAAAGAGCTCGCGAAAAAATCGAAGGCGCTCCTCGTCCGCAGCAAAGTCCCGGTCATGGCGCGTCCAGGCAGTCTCGAGGA
>JBDTAE010000327.1:0-2595 GCA_039924785.1 Gemmatimonadaceae bacterium
ACCACAAACGCATGGCCCGCTCCGCGGCAGACTGCGCGAGCAAATACGAGCATCTCGTTCATCGTGATACCGACCGTCGTCGGCAGGCCGAGGACGGTCATTGCCGCCGAGTCGCCGACGAGAAGCATGTCGACGCCGGCGCGAGCGGCAAAGACCGCCGTTGGGTCATCGTAGGCGGTGAGAAAGACGGCACGCTCATGACGCGCTTTGAGTGTGCGGAGGGTGGAGACTGTCACTTTCTTGCGCTGTACGCCTGGCATGAGTGTTTGCGAAAAGGTTCTGGGCAAAAAAAAGGGCCGCTCGAACGAGCGGCCGCAGGAGAACACAGTGTAAGACGAAGTATTCGCTACACGTTGCTCTCCGGCCGCGGTCGCATGCACATGCTGGTGCACATCGTCATAGCAGTACGCGTAGCCGTGAGCCGGCCAGCGGCCCTTGCCGTGGCGGTGCGCAGCGAAACGCTGGCGTGCAGACGTGAGTTGTGCGCGACAAGCATGAGATAAACGCGAATGCGATGATGGGAGCAGATCGACGACCGTCGCAACGTACGACGTGCCGAGAAAACCGTCAAGCGGAGAAGTGGCGTGTTTGAGAACGGCGACTGATCGAAAAACCGCCATCGTCGTTCGCCATCGAACGTTTGAGGCAAGAGCCCGTCAGGCCACTCAACGGCGGACGTGTTGTCGCCAGAAACGACGAGGAAGGACAGTATTCGCGGCGCCGCCGCGATCGTGGTCGTCGCCGACGAGCCCGCGGTGCCTGAGGAATCTCCGAAGGTCGGACCTGCACAAACACTCTCGCAGTGCGGCGCTGATGCTAGGTGTCTCCTCGCGGCTGATGAAGCTGTTCGTCGGCTCAAACGTGATGGACTCGGCAGTGTCGGACGCTGTACGCGTGGCTTCCGACGCGCCGCCGCCATCCATGGGCGTGCCATCAGAGCTCCCGCTGAGTGTCCCGCGCCGCCAGACGACGCGTTCAGGGCATTCATCCCACGCGACGCGATCGCGACCCGCCCTTCTTCAGGACGTCCGTGAGGCGGTCACCTAACCATCACGTGCCGCGCGAAGACCAGCTCGGACCTTGCGCGGCAGCAATTTGTTCTACATAGTCAAACATGTCCTCAGCTACGATCGGCTCCTTTGAGCTCACGGTTCTGCTCGCCGTCGCTCGACTCGGCGACGATGCCTACGGGCTCGCCGTGCGCCGAGATGTGTCGGAACGCACGCGTCGCGACTATTCAGTCGGGGCGATCTACACCACGCTCGATCGTCTCGAGAAGAAGGGCTTCGTTCTGTCGCGAATGACCGATCCCACGCCAACGCGCGGAGGCCGCTCGCGACGACAGTTCATGGTCACCGCACCCGGACAGCGGACAATTCGGAGCGCGGAACGCGTTGCGAAGGCGGTCTGGGCTGGCGTTGGATCATCGATCAATCCGGAGACGGCATGAGAGATCCAGCAATTCCGCAGCGGACCGAGCGTCTTCTTCAATCACTCGGCGCCGATCCGGACTTTCGCGACGCAGTGCTCGGCGATCTCGCGGAAGAATTCGCGATTCGCGCAGTATGGGACGGTGAGCGGGCGGCGCGGTGGTGGTACCGGAGAGAGAGCGTTCGAGTTGCGCCTCACCTGCTGCGAAACTGGCTTGGCCGTACTCCCGCCCGTGGTCTCGTAAGAATCGCCGCGGCCATAACGGCGGGATGGTCGAGCATCTTTGCGTTGGAGGTGGTCATTGTCCAGGGAATCGCGCCCGTGTTCGGCATCCCGATCGAAGGTCGGTTGCTGGCTGTCACGTCGCGTACGCCGCTCGAAGCGTTCGCGTTGTCCGTCTTGTTCGTTGTCTGGACGCATTGCGACGGTGTGCTCGCCGGCTTCGTCGCCGCGAAAGTGAGTCCGCGCTCGCCGCTTGTTGGTGCTCTCGCCTTCACGATCGTCTGTGGCGCCGCAATGGTGGCTGGCAATTTCATTTTGCCTCACGGTTCGGTGCCGCTCGCATTTCGGCTATTCAACACGCTGGCGCTCGTGACGGGTTCAGTGGTTGGCGGTCTCCTCGCGTCGCTCGGGAAGAACCGTCGAAGTCGCGTCGCATCAAACGACTCCGTTTAGGAATCGGCCAACAGCCCAGTACTTCCGTCTTGCCGGCGGGGTCGGAGCGGGCCGATATTGGGCGACGCCAGTTTCGACCAATACTCCTCCACGCCGCCGGAATATTCCGAAGGCGTCCGGTCGAATGCCATAGGAGTTTTCTAATGTACGATTCCGTTGCGCGACGCCCCGTCGATTGCTTCCGTCGTCTCGTCCCGATCGCCGCGGTGGCGTTGAGTGCGTCGTACGCCCACGCGCAGGCCGGCCCGAAGGCGATGCCGGTGTTCGCGAACGGCATGGCGCAGGTCGTCCCCGCCTTTGAGGATTCCACGTCATGGATTCGACAGGAGTTGTGGGTCGAAACCAACTTCGACAGCGATCGAGACGGCAAGATGGATCGCGTGCACGTCGACGTGACGCGTCCTCGTCAAACGGACACCGAAGGCCTCAAAGTGCCGGTGATCTACGGATCGAGTCCATACTATGCGGGCACGGCGCGCGGCCAGGTGA
>JBDTAE010000328.1:0-6501 GCA_039924785.1 Gemmatimonadaceae bacterium
TGCGGTTTGGGGTGACGATCGCGATCGACGGCGCGAGGACGATTCTTCCGATCGTGCACGCGGCCAACGTGGCGGATGGCGCGGTGCTCGCGGCGCTTTCTGATCGAGCCGGCGGCAGGGCGTACAATCTCGCGAACGACTACGACGTGACCGTGCGTGAGTTTTTTCTGCTGGCCGGCGAAGGGTTACAGAAGCGAATTCGCTTCGTTCCGATTTCGCTGTCGGTGGCCAAGGGCGGCGTCGGCATCGTGATGTGGATCGTTCGCGTCGCGACGGCCGGGTCGCTCAACGTCGTGTCGGCAAGCTCGCTGTCGTTTCTCACGCGCGACAATCCGTTCACGTCGGAGCGCGCGAAGACCGAGCTGGGTTGGGCGCCGCGCGTTCGGCCGGCGGAGGGCGTGCCCGACGCGTTTCGCTGGTGGAAGGAGCGCCGGCGGCGCGATTAGAGATCTCCGCCGACGCGATTAGCGAACGGTGATCACGGATGTGAAAAAGGGCGCGACTGAAGTCGCGCCCAGAATCATTCGTGCAGATGGAACGACTACGGCTTCTTGCTCATCTTCTTCTTGCTGGTATCCATCATCTTCATCGCCGTGTCCATCTTCTTCATGGCGGTGTCCATCATTTTCATGCCAGTGTCGGCAGTCGTACCGGCCGCCGGGGCCGGAGCCATGGCCGGAGCAGCGGTATCCTTCGCAGCGGAATCGGTCTTGGAGCAAGCAGCAGCAAACGCGAGCACAGCGGCGACGAGAGCCAGGCGCTTCATGACATTCTCCTAAAATAGGTCGATTGGGTCTTTCCGCGTGGTTCGTGCACGCGATCTGGGCGCTCGGGGGAGCGGCGTGAAAGTTAGGGGACTATGGGTGTGTGTCAAGCCCGTAAACGGAGGCAAGTTGCTTTCGGGCAACGAGTTCCTTGCTACTGGCTCCTGCAACGCTGGATTTATAGGTTCCTCCCATGACCTCTCCGGGCGAGACGCACGTCATTCGCGGCGCGTGCCCGCACGACTGCCCCGACACCTGCGCGATGCACGTGACCGTCCAGGACGGCCGCGCCGTTCGCGTTGCGGGCGACCCGGACCATCCCTTCACCCGCGGCTTTCTCTGCGCAAAGGTGAACCGGTATATCGAGAGGACGTACCACCCCGATCGCGTGCTCTACCCAATGCGACGCATCAGCCCCAAGGGCAGCGCACCGCAGTTCGAGCGCGTGTCGTGGGACGACGCACTCGCCGACATCGCACGGCGCCTGAATGAGATCCGGAGTTCGTCCAACGGAGCGCAATCGATCCTGCCGTACTCGTACGCGGGAACGATGGGGCTGGTGCAGAGCGCGTCGATGGACCGACGGTTCTTCCACACGATCGGTGCGTCCTTGCTCGACCGCACCATCTGCTCAATGGCCGGCACGGTCGGCATGCGAATGACGGTCGGCGCGAACATCGGTGCGGACCCCGAGGGAATTCCCGACAGCGACCTCATCCTGCTGTGGGGAACGAACACACTGACGGCCAATCCGCACATGTGGCCGTTTGTGCTCGAAGCGAGGGAGAAAGGGGCGCGCGTCATCGCGATCGACCCGATTCGGACACGCACGGCCGCGCAGTGCGACGACTGGATCGGTATCCGCCCGGGAACAGATGCCGCCCTCGCGCTCGGCATGATGCACATGCTCTTCGAGCGCGGTCTCGAGGACGCCGATTACATCGCGGCGCACACGGTGGGCGTCGAACAGCTTCGCGAGCGCGCGCGCGAATACCCGCCGGAGCGCGTGGCGGCGATCACTGGTGTGCCCGCTGAAAAAATCGTCGAGCTGGGCGAATTGTACGGGCGCTCGAAGGCGACCTTCATTCGTGTGAACTACGGGTTGCAGCGCCACGCCGGAGGCGGAATGGCCGTGCGAACCATCGCCTGCTTGCCGGCGATCACGGGGCACTGGAAGCGGCCCGGTGGCGGCGTGCAACTGTCGTCGAGCGCCAATTTCCAGTTCGATAAGAAGACTCTCGAGCGCCCCGACTTCTCACCGCCTGTCCGCACGATCAACATGATCCGACTCGGCGACGCACTCACATTGCCTGATGCCGGCGTTGGCGGACCGCCGGTGAAGGCGATGATCGTTTACAACTCGAATCCCGCCGCTGTCGCGCCGGATCGGAACACGGTGCTGCGGGGCATGTCACGTTCCGATCTCTTCACAGTGGTCCTCGAACATTTTCAGACGGACACCGCCGACTACGCCGACTACGTGCTGCCGGCCACGACGCAGCTCGAGCACTGGGACATTCATTTCTCATACGGGCATCATTACGTCACGCTGAACCAGCCGTCGATCGCGCCCATGGGCGAGGCGCTGTCCAATGCAGAGATCTTCCGTCGTCTCGCGGCGCGCATGGGACTCGACCATCCGTGTTTCAAGGACGACGACGTGACATTGGTCAGACAGTCCATCGAACACCCTGGACCAAAGATGGCCGGCGTTACGTTCGAGGAATTGATGGAGAAGGGTTGGACGCGACTCAACGTGCCGAAGCCGTATCTGCCGTTCGCGAACGGCGGATTTCTGACACCGTCCGGCAAGTGCGAGTTCGTGTCGCCGCGCATGGAAGAGATGGGCCTCGATCCGTTGCCGACGTTCACGCCGCCGTACGAGTTCCCGGACACATCGCCAGCGCTCGCCGCGAAGTATCCGCTGACGCTGATTTCGTCACCCGCGCATCAGTTCTTGAATACGACTTTCGTGAACATCGATACGCTGCGGCGATCGGCGCGCGAGCCCGAGTGTTTGTTGCATCCGATTGATGCGGAGCAACGAGGGATTGCCGTTGGCGCGCGAGTCGTCGTGCACAATGACCGCGGCGCGTTTACGGCGGTGGCTCGCGTCGAGGACACGATTCGGCCGGGGGTCGTGTGGGCTCCGTCAATCTGGTGGGGGAAGTACGCGGCGGATGGTGCGAACGCGAACCAAACCACGTCGCAGCGAGAGACGGACATGGGGCATGGGCCAGTGTTTTACGACAATCTCGTTGAGGTCGGGCTGGCGGACTGATCCTTCTTTTCGCAATGGGGAGAGCCGTACCGGGATGAATCGGTGCGGCTCTTTTGCGTTCTGGGTGTTTCGTGGAGGACGGTGGTGATGAGATTGGCCACAGAATCCGCTGAAACCGCGGAATACCACGGAAACGACGGAGCTGCGGATGAGCTCAACCTTGCTGCACGGTCACATCACCGAAAAAATCATCGGCGTTTTCTATGAGGTGCATTGGGAATTGGGGCCAGGTTTCCTCGAATCGATCTACGCGAATGGGATGGCGTGTGCGCTCGGTGACGCAGGACTCACATTCGATCGAGAACGAGCAGTCACCGTCCGCTTTCGCTCGCGAGCGATCGGAGTTTTTCGCGCGGACATGATTGTCGAGAAGTGCGTACTTGTTGAGTTCAAAGCGGGACCACGTCTCGATCCCACGGCCGAAGCACAAACAATCAACTACTTGAGAGCGACCGGGCTCGAGGTTGCGCTGATTCTTCACTTCGGCCTCAAGCCGGTGTTCAAGCGTATCGTCGAGACGCCGCGCACGTAGTTCATTCCGTGAGGTTCCGCGGATTCCGCGGATTCCGCGGCTAAGAGTCACCGCCACCGTCCCATCCACGAATCCGGACGCGCGAAACCAATCCCCGACCGCCACCAGTCTTGCGCGACCCCCATTCCCACCCCTTCATT
Organism: Gemmatimonadaceae bacterium; assembly: GCA_039924785.1. Lineage (GTDB taxonomy): Bacteria > Gemmatimonadota > Gemmatimonadetes > Gemmatimonadales > Gemmatimonadaceae > JAQBQB01. Next base: position 3,718 of record JBDTAE010000328.1, read on the forward strand.
GCAGGAGCGTCCAACTCGGCAACCCGGAGCACCACGTGCAGCATCCCGAAACACTCGGCGCCCTCCAGCGCTCTCCATATGGCGTTCCCGAACGCGCATTCCAGTCCGTTAAAGTCGAGATGCGCCGCAATCTTCTCGACAGACTTTGCCAGGGCGGACCGCTTTTCGCCGGCCTCATCGGCTACGAAGACACCGTCATGCCGCAAATGGTCAACGCACTCCTCTCCAAGCACAACTTCATTCTCCTCGGACTCCGCGGTCAGGCGAAGTCACGGATTCTGCGCGCACTCGTCGGGCTGCTCGACGACGCCATGCCGATCGTCGCCGGCAGCGAAATCAACGACAATCCATTTGCGCCAATCTCGAAGTACGCGCGCCAACTCATCGCCGAAGCGGGTGAAGACACGCCGATCTCATGGGTCGGTCGCGAGAATCGTTACATCGAAAAGCTCGCGACGCCCGACGTCACCATCGCGGATCTCATCGGCGACCTCGATCCCATTCGCGCGGCGCGCGGCGGACACGTGCTGTCGGACGAGCTCACGATTCACTACGGCATGCTGCCGCGCGCAAACCGCGGCATCTTCGCGCTCAACGAGCTTCCCGATCTCGCCGGCAAAGTGCAGGTCGGTCTGTTCAACGTCATGCAAGAAGGCGACGTGCAGATCAAAGGCTACCCCGTCCGTCTTCCGCTCGACGTACAGCTCTGCTTCACCGCGAATCCGGAGGACTACACCGCGCGCGGCAAGATCATCACGCCGCTCAAGGATCGCATCGGCAGCGAGATCAACACGCACTATCCGGCCACCGTCGAGCTTGGAATGGACATCACCAAGCAGGAAGCATGGACGAAGCGCGACAATCGCCCTGTGAGAGTTCCTGAATTCATCGCCGAGGTGATCGAGCGCATCGCGTTCGAGGCGCGCAGCGACCGCCGCATCGACAAGCGTTCGGGCGTTTCGCAGCGCATGCCGATCTCCGTGATGGAAAATGTCGTATCCAACGCGGAGCGTCGCGCGCTGACGTCGAACGACGATGAGATCGTGCCGCGTATTTCCGACATTTACGCGGCGCTTCCGGCGATCACTGGCAAGATCGAGCTCGAGTACGAAGGTGAGCTGATCGGAGGGGCCACGATCGCGCGCGAGCTCATTCGTCGCGCCGCCGATGCCACCTTCCAGGAACGCGCGGGCGGCGTGAACGTCGACGACGTCATCATGTGGTTCGACGAAGGCGGCGCGCTGCAGGTGGCCGACGAAGCGCGCGGCGATGTCGCGCTCAAAGGATTCGAAGTCGTGCCGGATCTCCTTCACATCGTACATCACACGGGGCTCGCGAAGAATGACGACGCGGGCGCTTCGGTCGCCGCGTGCGAACTGGTGCTCGAGGCGCTCGTGGCGCGCAAGAAGATTTCTCGCTCTGACGGCGGACAGTACGGCCGCGCCGCCGCCGAGCCGCGCCGCCGCCCGCCTAACGATCTCTTTGGCGGCGGCCTATCGTGACAGCCGACTTCTCGGTGCGGCACGCCACACTTGGCGATCTTGGTTCGATCGTCGAATTGCGGCTGTCGCTGCTCCGGGAATATCGCGATCACCCGATGTACGGACACCTTCGACCCGACGCGGGGCCCCGCGCCGAGGAGCTCTTTCGCGCGCAGCTGATGTCGCCGAACGAAACCATGTTCGTCGCGCAATCCGCCGGACGATTGATCGGTGTCATGCGTTGCGCCGACACGCCTGTTTCACCTTTGCTCTTTCCAGAACACTACTGCTTCGTCTCTTCGGTGTACGTGAGGCCTGACGATCGTCGACGGGGGGTGCTTCGCGCGCTCCTCGCCGCTGCCGAGTCCTGGTGCGCGGAGCGCGGGATCGACGAGATGCGGCTGAACAACGTCACTGAATCGGTCGCGGCGCACGCGTGGGAATCGTTGGGCTTCGGCGTCGTCGAGCACGTGCGACGCAGAGCGCTGCCGCCGAGCGCAAAATCGCCGACGCGACCCCAGACCGTGGCCAACTGATGCCGGTGATCACCGTCTCGCGCATGTATGGCTCCGGCGGATCGGAGGTCGCCGAGCGCGTCGCGGGGGCGCTCGGCTGGACGTTGTTCGACAATAGAATGATCGACGCGGTCGCTGAGCGCTCCGGTCTTTCTCGCGCGGAAGTGACGGAGCAGGACGAGCGCGTTCCGTCGATGGTGGAGCGGCTCGCGTCGGCGTTGTCGATGGGATCGCCGGAGATCATGCCGCCGGTTCCCTCTGGCCCGATCGAAACGGCGGAAGAACGGATCGTCGCCGTCACTCGACGCGTGATCGAAGAAGCGGTGCAGACCGGCCCGGCGGTATTCGTGGGACGCGGGGCCCAGTGTCTCCTCGCCGAGCGGGCAGATACCCTTCACGTGTTCTGCTTCGCATCCAAGAGCGCGCTGCGAAAATACGCCGTGGAGAAACTCGGCATCGTCCCTGCCGAGGCGGATCGAATGGTCGCGGATCAGAATCGGCACCGCGAGCAGTACGTCAAGCGCCACTGGAATCGGAACTGGCTGTCATTCGAGAACTATCATCTCTGCGTGAACACCGGGTGGCTCGGGATCGAGCATGCCGCGGAGTTGGTTGTCGAAACCGCCAAAAAACAATTCGGGGTCGCCACGGTCTGACCGCCTCGGCCCCGATCACACGCCGCGCAATTCCGGCTTTCGCTCGAACGCCCAGTACGAGTAGCCAAGCATGATCACCGCTCCGCCGCCGATCGCCCACGACACGCCGATCAGGTGCGCGACGCTGCCGGC
>JBDTAE010000329.1:0-6653 GCA_039924785.1 Gemmatimonadaceae bacterium
GATCGCCGTGAACCGAAAACGAAGCCGCGCGTTCAAGTACCCGAGCAGTCCATGAATTCCGCCGACGCGGGCCGCGAGGCGCGCATCCCTCTCGATACCTAATAGCAAGGCGCGCTCGACCGGATTGCTTACCGGCTCAGCGGTCTTCTCAGGCGCTCCCGAATTCTCTCGTTGCCTCGTCATCACTCCAGCCTGGAAAGTCCCGCGCGGAATCGTGACATTGCAGGGACTAGGCCGTTCAATTTGGCAAGCATTGTGCAGCGCTATCCGGTCAACGCCACTCCGAGCATTCCGTGCCAGAGCCAACCACCGCGCCCACCGCCCAGACTTCAAATACGAAACAGTCAGACGTCGATCTTTCGACGGTTCTTCTTGCAGGCGAGCTTGGACGCCGCCCGGGTCGCGAGCCCGACCTGGCTGCGGAAAATGCAACGTATCTGGCCCTGGCCGAGCGACTGACCGACAGCCCCGATACGCTGCTGCAAGCGCTGATGGACGCCGCCCTGGTACTGTGCGACGCCGGGACGGCCGGAGTCAGCCTACTCGACACCGATGCCGATGTTTTTCGATGGACGGTCCTCGCCGGTCGTCTCGCATCGCACATCAATGGAACGACCCCACGCGATTTCAGTCCGTGCGGCGTTTGCCTCGACAATGAGCGACCGGAGTTGTTTAGCCATCCGGAGCGGCGGTTCACGTATTTTGCGAAGGCGGGCGTGCCCTTCGTCGAGGCGCTCGTGCTCCCGTTCTACGTTGATCGCCAACCAGCTGGGACGATTTGGATTTTGACGCACGAGCCGACACACCATTTCGACATGGAAGACGTGCGAATCATGACGCGCCTCGCGGCGTTCACCGGCTCCGCATACTCGCTCCTGAGACGGGGAGCGAGTGTGATGAGCTAGCCCACCAGACAACCACGCCACTGTGGCCACAGTCGCGAGTTCGACTTATACGCATCGTGAAATCGCTCCGAGGTGACTAGCTCTCACTCGATGGCGGTCACCGAAATCTTGCGAGAGCGGGTGCTTCGCGGCGTTAACGCGGGCTCGCTCGAGCGCGGTCAGCGACTCCCGAGCGCCCGGCAGCTCGTTGCCGAATTCGATGTGGACTACCGCGTGATTCTCGCGGCGTACCGCCGACTCGCTGACGACGGTCTTGTTGAGATTCGCAACCGCGGAGGCGTCTACGTCGCGGGGGGCGGGGTTGGGCAAGGTCCGTCAGATGTCCCAGAGAAATGGTTTGTCGATATACTCGCTGACGCGTTCGCTCGCGAAATTCCTGCGCGCGAGCTCCACGAATGGCTGCGCCGCGCAACCGAAACGCTGCGTCTGCGCGCTGTCGTGATTTCGGGCGGGGAGGACCCAGGCGCAGCGCTCGTGCGCCAATTGAATGACGACTTTGGGCTGCAGGCCGAGGGCATCACCAGCGACGATCTGACGGACCTCGATGCTCCACAGGCGTTTCGCCGCGCGGACGTGATTCTCGCGACTAGCGGCCAGGAGGAGCTCGCGCACCGCCTCGGCGCCAGGCTACGGAAGCCGGTACTCTGTCTGCAACTGCGACTCGATTTCTCTGCCGGCGACTGGGCGCTTTTACTGAAGCAGCCAGTTTGGGCCATCGTTGCGACGGAGGAACTCGCCGTCGACCTCAGACAATCGTTCGCGAACGTCCGGGGCGCCGAGAATCTGCGGGTGCTCGTGCACGGAACTGACGATCTGGATGCGATTCCGGAGGGCGCTCCGACCTACATCACGCCCAGCGTCGCGAACCACCTTGGCGAAACGCCCATGCGCGGCCGAATCCTGCCGGAGCCGCGGACGATCTCGAGCCAGTCGGCTCGAGCAATATTCGAGTTTGTGGTTTCAGCGAATATGGCGGCGCTCCGCGGTGCTCGCCAAGCGCCTGACGGGGGCGGGCCGGCCAAATAGTGCCGCGCGCCCTGCAGCCGCCAGGCCTTCTCAGCAATCGTTATCCTCTGCGGTACAATGAACAGCCGTTCGCGGGAGAATCCATCATTCGACTATCACCATTGGGCTACCGAGTACGTCCATCTTCGGGTGAATTCCGAGTCCGGGTTCGCGCGACGCCGCCATTCGACCGTTCACGCGCTGGGGCGCGCCATCGGCGGTGCTCACCGTGACGTAGCTGTTGAAGTCGGTGGTGGTGAACAGAAATTCCGTCGGCGTGCTGTGGGCAAGAGCCGCGATCGCTGCGGTCGCGATGTCGCCCCCCCACGAATCCTCGAGCGTCATCCCGATTCCCATGCTCACGCAGAGGTCGCGCGCCTGCCGGATTTTCGTCAGGCCGCCGAACTTGCTGATCTTGAGATTCACCACGTCCATCGCGAGATCGGCTTTGGCGCGCAGCAGCACGCCGATGTCGTCGATGTTCTCGTCGAGGACGAACGGGTGCGGGCATTGGCGTCGCACTGCAAGGCACTCCTCGTACGTGAGGCAGGGCTGCTCGATGTAGACGTCGACGTCGCGCACGGCCTTCGCCACGCGTACGGCCTCGTGTTGAACCCAGCCCGTGTTGGCGTCGGCCACGAGGCGGTCGCCGGTCTCGAGTTTCGCGGCAACGGCGCGAATGCGCTCGATGTCGATGTCCGGATCACCGCCCACCTTCAACTGGAACCGCCGGTAACCCTCGGCGCGATACGTCGCAACCTTGCCCGCCATCTCGTCGGGCGACTCCTGCGAAATGGCGCGATACAAACCGACGTCGCCGCCGTACCGTCCGCCGAGCAACTCGCAGACTGGCATGCCGGCGGTTTGGCCGAGGATGTCCCAGCAAGCGATGTCGATGCCACTTTTCACGTAGGGATGCCCCTTGAGCGCGGCGTCCATTGTGCGATTGAGCTTCGCGAGCTGCGTCGGGTCTTCGCCGATGAGATGCGGTCCGAGCTCGCGCAGCCCTGCCCGCACGCCTTCCGCGTAGGCCGGGAGATAGAACGGCCCCAACGGACAGACCTCTCCGTAGCCGACGATGCCGACGTTGGTGTCGACGCGGACGATGGTGCTGTCGAACACCGTGACGGACTTGCCGCCGCTCCACTTGTACGTGGTTTCGTGAAGCGGAAGTTCAACGCGGTAGGCAAGAATGCGCGTGATTTTCATTTTGCCGTGAGCGAAATTGTCATCCGCCAAGTGGGGCGGCGGAAGGATCTGCTGCTGGTGGTCCGGGACGCCACGAACTTCGAAGCGCCCGCCGTCAGCACAATCTGGCACACGAACGCGAAAGCAGCGACGGGCACCAACACCACGTCGCGACGTTTCGCCGCGGCGATCTCTTCGGCGAGATGGCGTTTCTCGATCACCAACCTCGCTCGGCGCACGCAGTCGCCGAGGCGATTCGCTCAACAGACATACATCCACTGCAACGCCGGCCCCTCGTCCGCATTGATGGCCGCGACGTAGGCCGATTCCAGCGTGGCGCCGTCGGACCGCCCGACGGTCGCGACCACCTCGCCGATCGTGCCCGACAATACGACACGGCCACGTTCGAGAATGACGACGTGATCACAGATCGCTTCGACGACGCCGATCAAGTGCGTGCTGAGAAGGACCGTGCCGCCTCCACGGGCGAACGCCGTCAGCAACGTCTTCAACCGGTTGACAACGACGGGATCGAGCGTCTCGAACGGCTCATCGAGGATCAGCAACTTCGGAGCATGAATGAACGCCGCGGCCAACGCCAGGCGGCGCGTCATTCCCGTCGAATACTCATCGACGAGTTGGTTCAGATTGCGATCGAGGTCGAAGAACGCCAGCAGATCAGCGCACCGCACCTCGCGCTCGGTTGCGGAGAGACCGTACATGGATGCGATCAGTTGAAGCGTCTCCGCTGCGGTGAGGTACGCGAACAGCGCTTGGTCGTCGAGAAGGAAGCCTATGTCGCGCTTGGGAAATGATTCGCCGAACGGGTCGGTTCCCAAAACTGCGACGTCGCCCGCAGTCAGCGGGAGGAGACCGGCCAAGACGCGAAGGCAGGTCGATTTCCCCGCGCCGTTGCGCCCGACGAGGGCGCATATCGATCCGGCCGCCACCGTGAACCCGACGTCGTCAAGCGCCACAAGGCCTCCATAGCGCACCGTGAGCGCGTGCACGCTCACGCCGGCACCGTCAGGCGCGCCGCGGCGCATCGCTCCCGAACATCCAGCTGCCGACGCGCCAGAGCGCGAAGTTAAATCCCGTGGCGACGGGGAGCGTCAAGTCGCCAAGCGTGCGCCACGGCTCGGTGATGCGGGCCGAGATTACGACGATCACGACGGCGACGGCGAGCATGGCGCTCCAGGCGGCGAGGATGGCCAATGACGCCGACGCCGAGCCGGCGTGTTCGGGTGAGAGCGTTCGAGAAAGTTGTCGATAGACCGGGCGTGGATATCGCAACGATATGTAATCGCTCTCGACCGTGAACAGAAAATACACCGACACGCCGTAGGCGAGCGACATGGCGTACGGCGCAAGCCGCGCCGGTGTTGGGAGCGCCGGAACGACGACACTGGCTGCGAGGAACGCGCCGATCGTGGCGATCGCGACGACGATCGTCGCCGCCGTCATCGTGACGTGGCGTTGATGCATGACGCGTCGATCGCCTACGCCGGCTAGCGTGTGACGCAGCACGGCGCCGTTCGGAAGGTCCACCCCGAACAGGTTGTGCATTGCTCCCAACCAACCGATGGTGATGAAGGCAAGGGCCGCCGGCGCATCGCGCAGGAAGGCCACCGACGCGACGACAAAGGCGATGAAGAGTCCAAGTCGGCCGTAGGCGAATCGGGAGAGGATAGCGACCTCGCAAGGGAGCCAGGGAGCTACGCTCGATACAAACGCGAACCGGCGGATTTTGATCGGATCGAGCGCACGCGCATCGCCTCCCCGATTCGGCCGCGATCGTCCGGCCGCGATCGCGCGCGTGTTGGTCCGCGCGTCGCGTCGCGCCGCCCACGCCAGAGCCCCGACCGATAGCCAAGCGATCGCGATCCACGCGATGCGTGATGCCGAGGTCGAGGCCGTGAACAATGCGCCGGCGACGATTCCCGGCACTTGTGGCTCGCGGTGCGTGGGCGACTCGAACAACCACATAGCCCACAGCACGAGCGCGACGAACCCCGTGCCGAGCGCCGTGGTCCACCACGCATGCCCGCTGGTCCGCCCGCCGTGACACCATTCGTCGAAGACGACGACGCCGGCGACCGCGGCGAGCAGATACGCGAGATCGAGACTCGCGCTGAGAACACCGTGGCCGGCCGCAATCGCTACCGTGCTGCCCCAAATGATCACACACGCGGTTGCGAGTGTGCGCAACGGATTCCCGAAGAGTACGCGCGCGGCGAGCAACGCGTCGCCGTCGATCGACGCGAGGCTGAAGCGCAACGACCGAAAGAGCGAGCTTCGACGTGTCGCTGCCGAGAGGAGCGCAGTCACCGCAAGCGCGATGGCGAGCGACGTTGTGGCACGGAGTGGCGTGTCCAACGCGCGGCGATTCGTGATGCCGCGCGTGAGCGCGCCGATCAGCGCGAGGCCGAGTATCGCATTCGACGAGTTGTATTTCCAGGTGCGCCGAAATGCGAGCCGCCAATATCCGGCGAGAATGCGGAGCGCGGAGCGGGTGTCACCGGCCGAGCCTATGGCGGAGAAGGGCACGTCTACGCATGATGCATGAGCCGCGCACGCGGAGTCAAGTCGTGAGCCGTCATGATAGTGGCCCGTCTCACTGTAACAGTCGTTTCGGGTCCATCAGCCCAACATTTCCTCGACACAACCGAAAACGCCAAAGGCAATCTCGCGCGATAGCTTTCACGCCGTGATTCCCCGCCAACTCTCGTCCGTCTTTTCCCCGGAAATCCGCTCGCGCGGCGACCGGTATTTCAAGTCCCGCCGCGTCCGAATCGCACGCGCCAATTCGGCTGCGTTGACGGCGCTCGTGAGCGGCACCTCGGGGTACGTGGTCGAGCTTCACGCCGACCCCGACCTGCTGACCACGAGCTGCACATGCCCGTACGCCGCCGACTACGGAATGTGCAAACACATCTGGGCGACTCTGCGCCAGGCGGATGCCGAGGGCATGCTCGAGCCGATCGTACGATCCGCCGGTCGAAACGCGCCGCTCGAACTACTTGGCGACGCCGACTACATCGACGACGAATTCGACGACGAGGATGCATCCGGCGAAGGTGCCGACGCACCGCTCGCGCTCGATGAAGCGTGGATGACCCGCCGCCCGCCGGCGCCGCCGCCGGAGCCCCTGCCACCTCGCGCGCCCGCGCCCAAACGCATACCGCCGGCCCGCCCCCCGGAGTGGATGTCACTCCTCGATGACGCGCACCGCCAACTAGCGCATCTGCCGCCGCTCGCGGCCATGCCGTCCGCCGAATGGCCCGCGAACCGTCGCATCGTCTACATCGTCGATCTCCCACTTTCGGCCAACACCGCGGGCATGGTCGTCGAAGTAGCAACGGAGAAAGCGACGGCCGACGGCACGTGGGATGCGCTCGCTCCGTTGCGGCTCCCCGCCGACACGTGGCAATCCGCGCCGGACCCGCTCGATCGGCGGATTGCGCAAATGCTCATTGGCGCGCCGCCGCCAAATCCGTACGGCGGCCTTCCGCGCACGTCGGGCTTCGTCCTGCGCGGCGCCGCATTCGAGACGAC
>JBDTAE010000330.1:0-29624 GCA_039924785.1 Gemmatimonadaceae bacterium
AATAGGGAGCATCGAGTTGAATAGTTCCTCGCGCCGCAGCGGGAACTGACGCCCGGGCGGCGTTCTAATGGCTGTGATTCCTCTACCGGACCGTGCGATGCCAGCCCAGCCGTTTCCGCTCGATGCCGCTCTCGCTTCCAAGCTGACCGATGCAAGGTTACAAACCCACCACGCCGCCCAGTTCGCTGCCGCGATCGGAATTTCCTACGTACCGCCCCAATTCGACGATAGCCACACCAATCTGGGCTGGATTTCCGAGCTCGGCGCGCTCACATCACACATGGTCGCGTCGGAAAGGCCGTTTCACCTGGGCGTGCGAGTTGCCGACCTGACGTTGCTGCTTGTCGGCGAAGAGTTTGCGGTCGCCGATTCTCTTCCGCTCCACGGCAGGACGATCGCCGCCGCGGCCGAGTGGATTCGCAGCCACGTCACGGCTCGCGGGGCGGACGCGAGCCGCTTCACGCTCGACAAACACTACTCGATTCCAATGCATGCCGTGGCGCACGGTACTGCGTTCGATACCGGGAACCGCGCAGCCTTCGACCAACTCTCACGATGGTTCGCGAGCGCGAGCGAGATCCTGAATGGCGTCCGCGAGTCGCACGACGGAAAGACGGTCCGTTGTTGGCCGCACCATTTCGACATTGCGACGGTACTCGACGTCGGCGCCGGAGCAACGATCGGAATCGGCATGGAGCCGGGCGACACGTACTATGACGAGCCGTACTACTACGCGATCAAGCATCCGCAGCCGGCCAGTCCCCCGGGCGTGATGCTGGCCGGAAAGGGACATTGGCACGAGCACGAGTGGATTGGTGCGGTGCTATCCGGATCGAACGTCAACGCCGCCGACCAGCGCGGCCAGATTCAGAGTTTCATCAACTCGGCGATCGCGTCGTATTAGCAACCGGCTCGTCGACGACGAACCCCGCGTCGCCCCCCAGCCCCTCGGCCGAGCATCTGGCCCGCGACAGCATGAACGTGTCCTGACCGCCGATGATGATGAACGACGCGACCTTGTTTTGCATCAACACCCACGCCAGAGTCGTGTTCCCCGGCGCTGCATCGCTCACGCTGATTCCAGGAACGCGATCCAAAACCAGCTACACTCGTCCGTCCACAGCTTCGAAACGCGAAGCCCGGCGGCGCCGGCGAGCTCGTTGAGTCTTTCCTCATCGTACTTGTGCGACGATTCCGTCCAAATGGTCTCGCCTTTCTCGAAACCGACCGTGGTATCGTCGATGTGCACGAGTTGCGCCCGCTGCGACACCAAGTGCATCTCGACGCGACTCGCGTCGTCGTTGAAGAACGCGAGATGGCGAAAGGCCGACAGATCGAAGTCGGCGCCGAGCTCGCGGTCGATTCTACGAAGGAGATTGAGATTGAACTCGGCCGTGACGCCCGCCGCATCGTCGTACGCGGCGTTGAGAATTGATGCATCCTTGCGGCGATCGACGCCGAGGATGATGGCGCCGTTTGGGCCGACGGTGCGGCGCACGCGCGTGAGAAACGCCGCGGCCTCCGCCGGATGAAAGTTGCCGATCGTCGACCCCGGAAAAAACGCGACGCGGCGCGCGTCGGCCGGAAGCGCCGGCAATGGCACGGGACGCGTGTAGTCCGCGGCGACCGACGAGATCTGCACGTGTGGATACTGGCCCTTCAGTTCCGCGGCGACGCGCGCGAGCTGTTCCTCGGAGATATCCACTGCGACGTACGCGGCGGGATTCTCGAGCGCGTCGAGCAGGAGGCGCACTTTGACGCCTGCGCCGCTACCGTACTCGACCAGCGCCGCGCGCGGTCCCGCCAGCTCCGCGATCTCGCCGACATTCTTTCGAAGAATCGAAAGTTCGGTGCGAGTGAGATAGTACTCGGGCAGGAGGCAGATTTGTTCGAACAAACGCGCGCCGGCCTCGTCGTAAAACAGCTTTGGCGGGAGCGTCTTGGGCGTACTGCACAGTCCGGCGAGCGTCTCGCGCAGCAACCAGGACCGCCCACCGTGCGCCGTGGGCGATGCTTGCGTGCTGCTCTCGAGTGGATGCGCGGCGTGGCTCAACGTATTTCTCGTTCGGGGTGGTAGAAGCGACCACGCTCTGCCTTTTTCTGCAAGACGGAAGGCGCGGGGGCGAGATCAGTAGCAGACTGCGCGCCCGAAAGTTCCTTGGAAAGATGACGGCGCTCGAGGCCGGTAATCGTGACCGGTTCGTTGCAGGCTGGCTAGGCTGCGCGCCCATCGGCCATATTCAAGGAAATAGCAAAGACCGTTTGCCAGGAGCAGATGCATGTGCCGGAACATCAAAACGCTCGCGAACTTCGAGCCTCCCGCCACCAGCGACGAGATTCGCGCTTCGTCACTGCAATTCGTGCGAAAACTGAGCGGCACCAACAAGCCGTCGAAGGCGAATGAAGAGACGTTCAATCGAGCGGTCGAGGAAGTTACGGCAGCGGCGAATAGGTTGATCAGCTCGCTCGAGGTTCACGCGCCGCCCAAGAACCGAGAGGAAGAGGCGAGGAAAGCGAAGGACCGCTCTCTGCGCCGATTTGCGTAATGACTCGGGAAGCGCCGCGGCCGGCCGGCGCTGGAACGACGCGATCGAGAATCTTCGCCGACGATAACACGCCAGGCACACCGGCGCCGGGATGAGTTCCAGCGCCCACGAAGTACAGGCCTTCGACGTCGGGCGAGCGATTGTGGTAGCGGAACCAAGCCGACTGCGTCAGCAGCGGCTCCGGACCGAACGCCGCGCCATCGACAGACCGGAGCGTGGTCTCGAAATCGTCGGGCGTCATCGCGAAGCGCGTCGTGATGTGATCGCGTACGCCGGGCAGCAGCCGCCGTTCGAGCTCCGCAAGGATCTTGTCGAAATACTCATCCTTGTAGGCAGACCAGTTCACCCCGCTCCGGTTGTTTGGCACAGGCGACAATACGTAAAATGCGTCGTGGCCGGCGGGAGCCATCGTTGGGTCGGAACGCGTCGGCGAGTGCAAATAAAGCGAAAAATCGTCGGCCAGCGTCTTTCGTCTGAACACGTCGTGCAGAAGCCCTTCGTACCGCTGGCCAAGGACGATCGTGTGATGCGCAAGCTCGGGAAAGGTCTTTTCCACGCCGAAGTAGCCGACGAAAAGGCTCATCGACTGTTTGACGCGGCGCACGGATGCGTCGGTGTGTTTTCGACGATGACTCGGATGAATCATGCGCTGGTACACTGTGGACGGGTCGGCGTTGGCCACCACGACGTCCGCTGCAATGCGGCGGAGCGCGCTCGTGACGACCGCTTCGACCTTTCCGTTCTTTACTACAATTTCCTCAACAGGCGAATTAAGCTGAACATCGACGCCGATCTCACCGAGCAGTTTTCCGAGGGCACTGACGATTGCGCTCGTTCCTCCGCGAGCGAAATAGACTCCCCACTGTCGCTCGAGCCAGTGAATGAGCAGGTAGATCGACGTCGTTGAAAACGGATTTCCGCCGACGAGCAGCGGTTCGAAGCTGAACACCTGCCGCAGACGCTCGTCGTGGATGTATTTGGAGACCATTCCGTACACGGTGCGATAGCTCTCGAGCCGCACCATTGCCGGTAGGGTCTTGAGCATCGTCGAAAAGCGATCGAACGGCTGATCGGCGAGTCCGGTGTACCCCACGTCGAAGATCTCGCGCGACTTCGCGGCCAGCTTTCTGTAGCCGTCGACATCGCGCGGCGACATCTCGCGAATCTGCGCGAGCAGCCGCTCTTCGTCGCCGACGAAATCGAACGAGCCGCCGTCGTGAAAGAGGATTCTGTAAAACGGATCGACCGGCATCAACTCGAAGTAGTCGCGCGCGTCGCGGCCGGCGAGCGCGAACAGCTCGTCGAACAAGTGCGGCGCCGTGATGACCGTCGGGCCGGCGTCGAACGTGTACCCATCTTTCCGAAAAACGCGCGCGCGGCCGCCGAGTTGGTCGAGCGCCTCGACGAGCGTCACGTCATAGCCGCGAACGCGCAGGCGGACGGCCGCCGCGAGTCCGCCAAACCCTCCGCCAATCACCACCGCGCGCGTCATGCCGCGGAGCTCCGCGTCCACAATGACGCCAGGAACTCGATGAAATCGCTTCGTGAATCGAGCACTTCGATGTTCGCGCGCCTCAGGCTTAGGAGATTGTTCGCGGTCGCCGAACCACCTGCAACAATGCGCATTCTCGAGCCGAGCGCCTTTCGCAACGCCGCGGTCTCGCTCCTGACGTCGACACCGATACGATCGGCGACGATACCGAGTGCGACGACACGCGCACGCGACGTGCGCGCAACCTGCGCGAGATCCTCCGCTGGAATATTCGCGCCGAGGTAGACAACGCGCCAACCCGCCCGTGCGGCGGTGATGGCAGCCATCATCACGCCGAACTCGTGCGCTTCGCCGGCAATCGTCGCCGCGATGAGCGCCGGCGCCGATTCATCGGCGGTGCTGCTCTGGAGCAACCACCCCAATGAATCTCGCGCCACGGCGGACGCCAGATGCTCGTGGGCGACCGACGCGTCGCCGCAGGCCCACGCCTGTCCCACGCGAGAAAGAAACGGCGTGAGCACACGGTCCATCGCGGAATCGGCGCCACCCTCGAGGATCGCGGCGGTGATCGTCGCACGCAGCGCGCTCGCGTCGAACGCCCGGGCGTCCGACATCAACTTATCGACGATCGTCCCGGCGGCGGCGCGAGGTCTGCCATTCCCGGCATCAATGGGATCTGGCTCGATCCCACGAGCCATCTTCTCCAACGTTGCTGTCGATCGTTTCGCGAGGGCGCCAATGCTATGTCCCTCGTCGGCAAGCTTCGCGACCAGCTTCAATCGATCGATGTCAGCCGGCGAGTACAGTCGCTGCGACCCCTCGCTGCGTGTGGGCTGGACGACCCGGTATCGGCGCTCCCACGCGCGAAGCGCCGCCGGCGTCAGCCCAGTTCGCTCGGCGACGATGCGAATTGGAAAACCCGCGATTTGGTGTCGCGGCCCTCTGGCGTTTCCCACGAACCGGCTCCATTGTTCAGGCTCATGTCAAACTATATCGATAGACAATGTTAGACAACAGCTCGATAAGGACGACCAACGCCGAGCGCGCGGCGCTGTGGGTGTTGGGCATTTTCACGGTGTTTGCCGTCGCCGGATTCAGCATTTTCGGAATGCATCCGGGATTGGTCGCGGCGACGCCGAGTGCGAGTGCGTTTTACGGGACGGCGTTCGTGCTCTTCGCACGCGGGCAGGTCGTGCTCGCGTCTGCTGCGCTTTTCTATGTGCTGATTCGGCGCACGGGATCGCGATGGATTCCCGCGTTCGCCCTTGTGTATCTCATCAGCCTGTCGAGTGAGCTCTCTGGCACGACCGTCGGTCTGCCGTTCGGGCCGTATCAATACACCGACGGCCTCGGACCGAAATGGTTCGGACATGTGCCTCTGCTGATTCCGCTCAGCTGGTTCATCATGGCGGTTCCATCGTTCGCTATTGCGCGACGTCTCGCCGGTCCGGCAGCGTCGTCGATCGTCCGCGTGCTGACCGGGTCGTTCGTGCTGCTGAGTTGGGATCTCGCACTCGACCCGGCGATGAGTCACGCAACGAAGTACTGGATCTGGGGGGAAGGCGTCACCGGGCCGTATTACGGAATGCCGTGGCTGAATCTTTTCGGATGGTACGTCACTGGCGTTGCGCTGATGTTGGTCTTCGCGATGCTGCGCGCCGATCGGTGGATCAAAGACGTCCCGATCAAATGGCTCGCGGGATTCTACGCGGCGAACCTCGCTCTTTCGCTCGGCATCGATGCCGGCGCGGGACTCGGTGGCGCGGTGTTGGCGAGCGCGATTCCACTGCTCGCATGCGCGGCCGTGATGCGCGCCGAGTCGCGAGCGGCGGATCGCCCCGGCGAACGGGCTGTCGTGCGATGAGCGAATTCACATCGGCGTTTGGCATCGACGCGATGGCGCATTTCGCGCGAAATGGACGCACGTTCCATTTCGCGTCACGGTTGATGCCGGGCGACGAGCGAGCGCGCGTCGGGGACGTGTACTCGTACTGCCGCCTCACCGACGACCTCGTAGACGAAGCCGGCGACGCGAGCGACGAGGAGCTGTACAGTCGCCTCGATCAGTGGCTTGCGCTGTCCAGATCGTCATACGACGGCGATCTCACGGGCATCGACATCGTGGACCGCGCGATGACCGACATGCGAGCGCGCGGCGTTCCCTTTCGCTATGCCGACGACCTGATCGCCGGAATGCGGATGGATATTCGTCCGCCGGAGTTTCAAGATCTCATACATCTGAGCACGTACACGTATCGCGTGGCGGGCGTCGTCGGGTTGTGGCTGTCGCGCTTGTTCGGCGTCACCGACCCGTGGGCGCTCGACCGCGCGGCGACGCTCGGGCACGCGATGCAGCTCACCAACATCGTGCGCGACGTTGGCGATGACTGGCGGCGCGGTCGCGTGTACCTGCCGGTGTCATTGCTCCGCTCGTACGGAATCACCCGCGACGAACTCGGGGCCATGTACGACGGCACGCGTTCGATCACGCCGGGCTTTCGCGCCGCGATGGAAACGTTGATGACCATCGCCGACGCGCACTACCTGCGGGCGTTCGAAGCCATGCCCATTCTGCCGCCGGCGTTTCGTCGCTCCGTCGCGGTTGCCGCGGAGGTGTATCGCGGCATCCACGATGAGGTGCGCCGCAACGGGTACGATACGATTCGGCTACGCGCGCACACGACGCTCCCGCGAAAGGTCGCGCTGGGCTCGCGCGGATTGGGCCGACTCCGCGCTGCGACGCGGAACACGCATTCGTTCCTGCCGCCGCACGCCGCGCACGGATTGCCCTAGCCTCATATCTTCGACGGATGCGAAACTCATCCGCCGAACTCGCGCCCGACGCGTTCCGCGCCGCCGGCCATCAGCTCGTTGACCGCATCGCGGACTTTCTCGCGACGCTCCCCACGCTGCCCGTCGCTCCAAGCACCACGCCGCAGGCGGTTCGCGAGTTGATCGGTGCAGAGGCATCGCTACCGAGCACGGGCGCCGATGCCGGAGCGATCCTCGCCGAGGCCGCCGAGCTGTATTTCAAGAACTCTACTTTCAACGGGCATCCGCGGTTCTTCGGGTACATCACATCGAGCGCAGCGCCGATCGGTGCGCTTGCCGATATGCTCTCATCGACGGTGAACGCGAACTGCGGAGCGTGGGCGTTGTCACCGGTCGCGACCGAGATGGAGCGGCAGGTGGTGCGATGGATCGCGGAATTGATCGGCTACACGCCGGACGCGGGCGGCATCCTTGTGAGTGGCGGCAACATGGCGAACATGGTCGCGCTCATGACGGGTCTGCGATCGGTTGCCGGCCACGACGTTCGATCGCTCGGCATCGCCGGCGGTGAGAAGCTCGCGGTATATGCGTCCTCTGAAGTGCATACCTGGTTTCAGAAAGGCGCCGACATATGCGGGCTCGGAACGGATGCCGTTCGGTCAGTTCCAATCGACGATGCGCTCGCGATGGATGTGGCGGCGCTCGAGCGACAGATCCGCGAAGACATTGACGATGGATGGACGCCGGCGTTCGTGGTTGGCACCGCCGGAACGGTGAGCACCGGCGCGATCGATCCGTTGCGCGAAATTGGCGCGTTGTGTCGCGAGCATGGTATCTGGCTTCACGTCGACGGCGCGTACGGTGCGCCGGCGGCGATGGTCGCAGACGCATCGGAGGCATTGCGCGCGCTGTCGATCGCGGATTCCGTGGCGGTCGATCCGCACAAATGGTTGTACGCTCCTCTCGAGGCAGGTTGCACGCTCGTGCGCGACCCCGAGAAGCTACTCAACGCGTTCAGCTTCCACCCCGTGTACTACCGGTTCGGCGGGGACGCTGAGGATCCGCCGACAAATTATTACGAGTGGGGCCCGCAGAACTCCCGGGGAAATCGCGCGCTCAAGGTGTGGGCGACCATGCGGCAGTGCGGGCGCGACGGATACATGCGCATGATTTCGGAAGACATCGAACTGTCGCGCGCGATGCATCGTCTGGCTGCGGATCACGATGAGCTCGAGGCGCTGACGCAGAGTCTCAGCATCACGACGTTTCGTTACGTCCCGCGCGAGTTACGCGCCGGCGTCGGCGCGCCTGATGTCGAGAAATATTTGAACGATCTCAACTCACGACTGCTCGAGCGGTTGCAGGCGGGCGGTGAAGTTTATCTATCGAACGCCGTGATTGGCGGACGGTTCGCGCTCCGGGCGTGTATCGTCAATTTCCGAACGACGATGGCGGATGCTGAGGCGCTAATCGCCGCGGCCGCGCGCGAAGGCCGCGCACTCTATACGCGATAGCGCGCTATTTCTTGGCCCAGCGCGGCGCGGTCGACCATGACTTCACGTCGACGAGTGATGCGACTCGCCCCAACTTGTAAACTTTTACGACTTCACACCAAGGGCGGTAAACCGTCACGATCGCCGGCGGGTCGAATTCGGCAGTGGCAATCCCACTGTCATTCACCTCAACGGAGATCGTCTCATGCGTTCCCGCCCGTCGCTGGTCCTTTCCGCCGCATTCGGCATCGCCGCGCTTTCTCTGGCCTCGGTCGCGCGCGCTCAGGTAGTGACGTTCTCCAGCGGCGGCGGCGCCGCCGGCATCATGACGCATTCCGGGTCGGTGACGCTGTCCGATGACGCAATCCGCGGAATGCTCAACGCGCACGAAAGCGCAGTGCTCCAACCGAACGCCGAAAACAATTATGTCGTTCTGGTCGTCGACGCAAACGACCAGTATGTCAGCAGCCGCGCGTCAAAGATGAACGTGATCACGAACGACGGCGCGGGACCGCACGTCTTCGCCGTTGGCGATTCGAGCGCCGCCCGCGTCGTCGTGCGCACATCCAACGTTGATGGCTCAGCGGCTTCCGGCGCGGCAGCCGGCGCCGTCATAATGACGCGGTCGGTCGATCATGCCGACGGTCACGAAAACGATGTCATGGGCACAGGAATCAACATGGCCGACGTCGGGTCGTTCGGACTAAAGCACTTCGCGGCCGGCGAGATTGCAACCGGACAGCTCATGGTTTCCGTCATCAAACTCAAATAGCGCTGCCTGACCATTTTTGCAGACTCATCATCGTCGACGCCATCGCGGTCGCAATCACGTCGAGCGTCGCGGTTAACACTACTGCTCGGCGCAAAAGTCGGTCATGACCCGCATCTTGGGCATTCCGGCTTTTTCCCCGAGCTTGGACATCGCCAGGAATTTGTCGACCATCGCCCGAACTTTTCCGGGCTTGCAGTAGAAGATGTCGCGGATCAAGTACATGAGCGTCTCCGGCACGGTGGGTACGGCGATCGGTTTCGCCTGACGTTACGCGGGGCGCGGTTCGACGCGAGCCAACGACCGTCATGCTCGCCGCGCGGGGCGTATATTGAGGTGAATCGCCACTCACCCCGCAACATGCCCGCTGATATCGCGTTGGTGCCGTCGCCGTCCCAGCGCGAGGCCATCGAGGCCGATCCCAAATCGCTCCTCGTCCTCGCGGGACCGGGTGCGGGCAAAACGTACTGCCTCACCGAGCGCATCCGCTTCCTCATCGAGCGGCATGGCGTCGACCCCGCGCGGATCTGCGCGTTCACCTTCACCAACAAGGCCGCCGGCGAAATCGCGCATCGCCTCGAAGCGCGACTTGGCAACGACGCCGCGAAGATAAAGCGCGGAACGATCCACGCATTCTGCGCTGAGCTGTTACGCGAGTTCGGCGCGAACGTACTCCTCGAGCCGGGCTTCGGCATTGCGGACGAGGAATATCAGCTGAATGCGCTTCGTCGCATCGAAGGACATCGGCGGTGGCATCGCAACACACTCAACCGGTTTTCTGCTCATCGCTTTCGCGGCGATTCGTTCATGCACGACGACGCGATGCTGTTTGAGGCCTATGAGCGTTTCCTTGAAGCGCGCAAGCTCGTCGACTTCGACACGCTGGTGATCAAGGCCGCGGAGCTTCTCGAGCGTCCAGACGATCCGGTGGCGAAACCGGTACGCGGACGATGGGATGTCGTGCTCGTCGACGAGTTTCAGGATCTGAATCCCGTGCAGTATC
Source organism: Gemmatimonadaceae bacterium (assembly GCA_039924785.1). Lineage (GTDB taxonomy): Bacteria > Gemmatimonadota > Gemmatimonadetes > Gemmatimonadales > Gemmatimonadaceae > JAQBQB01. Next base: position 10,076 of record JBDTAE010000330.1, read on the forward strand.
GCGTGGTCAAGGCCCTCGCGCGCGACCACGCGCATGTGTTCGCGGTGGGCGACGACGAGCAATCGATCTACAGCTGGGCCGGCGCGGACCCGCGGGTGTTCAAGGATATGATGAACGACTTCGGCATCGTCGCGCCGATTCACTTGGAGGAGAATCGCCGGTGTCCGCGCGACGTATTCGCGCTCGCGCGCAAGCTCGTGACGATCAACGTTCCGCTCTTCGCCAATCGCGTCGTACCGCTCGCCGACCGCGAGTCGAAGTATCCGGTCCAGGCAATCGGCTTCGAGCGCGATGTCGAAGAGCTTGCGTGGGTGGTGGAGGATGTTGCCGCCGACAAAGACGAGAACGGCCACGCATGGGGCGACGTCGCGCTCCTGTATAGGAAGCACGAAATCGGCGACGGTCTCGAAGCCGCATTCATCAACGCCGGCATTCCGTGTCGCTTGGCGCATGGACGCGCGCTCGCCGAGGATCCGGTGGTCGCGTATGTGATCGCGGCACTTCGCGTGATCGCGAACCCTTCGGACGACGTGTATCGCGACCAGTTTTACGCGGCCCTTCTTCCCCGTCCGCTGTTCGACGAGGCGCGAGCGCAGGCCGAAGCGAATCGCCACGACCTGCGCCGTCAGTTGAATCACATGGCACAGCGGCTTCCGCGAGCGCACGAAAACGGTCGCCAGATCCGTCGAGCCCTCACCGATTGGCGCAACCTCGACGCGCTCGGTAAACGGCACACGACGCTGCGAGCGCTCGTTCAAGAATTGTTATCGCGGCGCGTCGGCAGGATGCGCTCGGTGCTTGACGACCGCGCGGACGAAATCAGCGATCCAGTGCGCGAGCCCGAGTTGGCCGACGTGATCGCGCTCGCCGGTCGTCTCAGGGCGGCCCGTGCGCGAAGCGCTGAGGTGTGGATGCCGCGTATGGGCGGCGTCGAGATCGCAATCAAGGGCATTCTGACGGCGATCGGATTTACGCGAGTCACGCTGGCGGGGTCGCGTCCGGCAGACGCTGAAGCCATTGAACCAAATGAAACACCGTCGGTCGGGCTCATGCTCGGCGTCTTCAAGGCCGCGCAGCTGATCGAAATCGACGAGCCGGGCGCCGCGTTCGAGAACTTCACGGCGGTCGATCTGGAGACGACGGACAATGACACGTCTCGCGCCGAAATCGTGGAGATCGCGGCTGTGCGCGTGCGGAACGGCGAGATCGTCGACACGTTCTCGTCGCTCGTAAAGCCGCGAGTACCCATCGCGCCTGGAGCCGCCGCGACGCACGGCATTTCTGAAGCCGAAGTTGCGACGGCAGAGCGGTTCGAAGAGGTGTGGCCGCGGTTTCGCGCGTTTTGCGGCGAGGACGTGATCGTCGCGCATAACGGCTACGAGTTCGACTTTCGCATTCTCACACGCATGGCGCGCGCGTGCGGCGACCGATTCGACCTCACGACGTACGATACGCTGCCACTGGCGCGCGATTTGTACCCGACGAGTCGCAAGCTCGTGGACCTTGCCCGCAAGTTCGACATTCCTCCGGGGCAATCGCATCGCGCGCTCGATGACACGCTCGCGCTCGCGAGGATCGTCCTCAAGCTCGACGACGAGAAGCGATCGCGTGGGCGTAGGACTGCCCTCGTCAACCTGCTCGATCAAGTCGGGGTCGGTCTCGCGCTGAGCGACGACGCCACGATGTGCGTCGAGGCGAGGATGTTTCGCGGCATCAGTCGAGTGTTCGCCTTGGGGCGCTATAGCAGTTGTCTCGAGAGCTACGAGCTAGAGCAAGGCGAGGACGTTTCCATTCCAACCGTCGACGAGCTCATCGAGCGACTGGGCGGCGCGGAGTTGATGTTGAAGATTCGGGCCGACAAGAGCGCCGATGAACGCTATCCCGCCGCGATGCTTCGCTTGCGTCGATTGATCGAGGACATTCCCGACGGACCGATCGAATCGCAGTGGTCGACGTTCCTCGAACGCGTGGTTCTGTCGCAATGGGATGGAACCGATCCCGATCGCGCGCGCGTCAACCTGCTCACGCTGCACTCGACGAAAGGATTAGAGTTTTCTCGAGTCTACATCATCGGCGCCGAAGACGCGCAGCTTCCGGGCGGATCGCCGACGACCGGGGCAAAGCCCGAGGAAATTGAAGAGGCGCGCCGGCTTCTCTACGTTGGAATGACGAGAACGAAGGACCGGCTCGTGTTGACGTACACTGGATCGCGAGGCGGGAAGCCGTCGCGCGGCCATCAGTTCCTCGACGAGATGGCGCTGGTGCCTGCCGGCGTCGAAGTCGGCGTCTGAAACTACGAGCCAAACACGCTGATTTTCTCGAGACATATGGCTGAAATGATCGAGTGGGTGATTTCGGTTGGCGATGAGACCACGCGCGCGGTGTACGAACCGGCGACGTCTGACGAACAGCATGCGGTGTTCGTGTGTGCACACGGCGCCGGCGGCAACATGATGGATCGCTCGACGCTCGCCGCGGCAAACGCACTGCGAAAGCATGGCTTCGGCGTCGTGCGATTCAACTTCTTGTATAAGGAAAAGGGCTCCGGCCGTCCCGACCCGATGCCAAAGCTGATGGCGACATTCAGCGCCGTCGTCGATCGAGTCCGCGCTGAGTTGAAACCGGAAACGATGGCGATCGGCGGACGTTCGATGGGCGGTCGCGCCGCATCGATGTTGGCGGCCGGCGGATTCGATGCCGATGGTCTCTTGCTGCTGGCCTATCCGCTGCACCCGGAAGGACAGCCCGCAAAACTCCGCGACGCACACCTGCCGCAGATCACCATGCCTGTGATCTGCTTCAACGGAACGCGCGATGGACTCTGCACACCGGAGTGGATGAACCGCGCCGTCGCGACGGTCGAGTGTCCCTGGGAAATGCACTGGATCGACGGCGCGGACCACAGCTTTCACGTTCTGAAATCATCCGGACGAAACGACGCAGCGGTGCTCGTGGAGGTGGGCGACGCCGCCGAGCGCTGGCTGGCGACGATTTCGCGTCGTGGAGAGTCTACGTCAAAGGAATGATTCGCCTCGATTTAGCTGCCGCGCCCGCTGGCGACCGACGCTGGGATTTCGAAAGGTTGACACATCCCGCACCCACTCCTACGGAGATAAGATGGTGACCGTCCTGGGACGCTCGGGGCATCGTTGCCGCGGCCGACGTTCGTCTACGGTACGTGGGCGGCCGGCGTGATGCCGACGCGCTTTAGAATACTCTGAAAATGCGGCTCTCCGCGATGCGCTCCGAGTTCGCCGCCCCAGATGCCGAGTAGTGTCGCCCACGCCGACTGTTCCCGTACGCCGGTCTCGAGCCAGCGATACATCGACGCCGTGTCGCCCAGCGCGGCAGGGAGCGCGGCGATCAACTCCGGGGGAAAGTATTGCTTCAACCACGCCGCCTCGACCGACTTGAACTGCTCGCGCGCTTCGTCGGTGCGTCCAAGACGAGCGAGCGCGACGCCACGAAGCGGCGAGGGATGTCCGAGCGCCTTTTCGCCCGCTCGGTACGCCCGCTCAGCCGCCGCGGTCTGGCCGGTCGCAAGCAGCACCATGCCCCGCGTGTCATCGCCCAGATTCACCTGGCGCATGTAGTCCGGAATGCGTTTCCACACCGCGAGCGTCGATTCCCGCTGTCCAGCGAGCGCGTAGACGAACAGGTGATTGAGCAACGCGGGCGGAGCGAGTGGATCGACGCGCTCCGCGGTATCGAGCATCGCGACCGCATGGCTCGCGTTTCCGTCGTGCAGCGCGAGAATGTACTCCGAAAGCAGGGCCATGTAATTCAGCGGCTCGATGGCGCGTGTGCGATCGACCTCGCGCCGGGCGCGCGGCCAATCCCATTGCCAATTCGTATTCACCGTAGACGCGATGGCCCAACTCTCCGCGAGCGTGCTGTCGATGGCGTTCGCCTGACGAAGCACCGCGAGCACACGCGGCGTCACGACGCGCGGCGATTCATAACCGTCGCCAAAGCCGAGCAACGCGAGCGACTTTCCGAGATACGCTTGCACATAGCGAGGTTCCAGGACGATCGCACTGTCGTAGAGCGCGATCGCGGCGTTGAGACCGTTTCGCGTCTGCAAGTTGGCGGCGTAGGTGGCTCGCAGCACGAGATCGTGCGCCTTCACGTCCATCGCCGGTGAGTTGGCGTCAGGATTTGCCGCCACCTCTTTCGGCGCGACCACTCGAAAGCGCGCCATGATCGAATCGACGAGCTCGCGTTGCAACGCGAGCAAATCGGCAACGTCACGATCGGCAGTGTACGTCCACAACACCGCATTATCCGACGCCCGCGCCAACTCGGCGTGCACTCGAATGTTGTTGTCGAGCCGGAGAACGCGACCGCTCAACACCGTCGCGACGCCCGCAATCTTGCCGACCTCTTTCGGCAACGGATTCTTGCCCTTGAACGCGAAAGAGGTGTTACGTCCGGTGACGCGCAGCCCCGCCGACGCGAGCCGTCCGATCAACTCGTCCGTGAGACCGTCGGAGAAGAATTCCTGCGTCGTATCGTGGCCGACGTTATCGAAGGGAAGAACGACGACCGACCGGTCCAACTCCGCGCCCAATGCACCACGCGTTCGGAGTGCAAGCGAAATGACGCCGGCACACAGAATGACCGCGAGGCCGGCCACGCTCCAGCGCACCGCCTTGAATGCGCGCACGTCGACGCCGACGGACGGCGCGGGCGTCGCGATCGACGAGAGCGCCGACAACAGCTCGGTCGCGGATTGCGGTCGACTCACGGGATCCTTTTCGAGCGCTTGCTCGACAAGACGCGCGAGCGACGACGGAACGTCGGGCCGAATGCTCCGCACCGGTTTCGGAGATTCCGTGAGATGCGCGGCGAATTGTTGTGCGTGCGTTCGGTGCGCGAACGCAGCGGCTCCAACGAGCATCTCGTACGCGACGCCGCCCCACGCATAGATGTCGGCACGATGATCGACCGACGGATCGGCGCTGACCTGCTCGGGCGACATGTACGCCGGAGTGCCCATCGATGTGCCCGATTGCGTCAACGTCGCACCGGGCGTGTGCGTCCTCGACGCGTTCACCGCCTTGGCAATGCCAAAATCGGCGACGACAGCCGTGCCGCTGGACAGGAGTATGTTGTCCGGCTTGATGTCGCGATGCACGACTCCGTGCGCGTGAGCGTACGCCAGTGCCTGCGCGACGTTTTTCAGAATGCTCACAGCCTCGTCGATCGGTAGCGGTCCTCGCGCCAGACGCGCGCGCAACGACTCGCCGGCAACGAATGGCATCGTATACCACGGCAGACCGTCCGCCGTCGTGCCCGCTGTGAGCACCGGCACGATGTGCGGTTCTTGCAGCGCCGCGACCGTACGAATCTCGCGCGTGAATCGCTCGGCTGACATCGACGACGCCAACTCGGGGGAGAGCAGCTTGACGACGACGGTTCGACCGAGCGATGCGTCGCGCGCCACAAACACGTGCGACATGCCCCCACCGCCAAGCTCTCGCTCGATGGTGTAGGCCTTCCCAAGACTGTTTTGCAGGTCTTCTCGAAGCGCGCTCAGATCAGAATCGGTAGGAGTCGACCAAAAGATGCTCGCTCGCACGGCGGCAAACCAGTCGCATGCAAGCGATGGCGCCGATCGGAGAACGACCCGTCCCCAGAGGCTGTATGGAAACAGTACGGGTGCAACCAATCTTCGATTTTCCGTGTTGCATTGGAGAAGCGAAGATGCGTACGTCGTTCACTCCAGACCGCCGACCAATGAAGCGCCTCTCGATTCTCCTCGTCGTCTCGGCCTGCACCGCCGGCGGCCCACGAGAACAATACGGATTCATCGCGCGACTCGGCGTCGATACGATCTCGCTCGAACGCGTCACTCGAACCGGAAATCACGTCGTGAGCGACGAGGTCGATCGTTTTCCGCGTGTGCGGGAGCGCCACACGGAGATCGACCTTCGCCCCGATGGCGGCATCGCGCATCTCGTCATGGACATCACGACGCCAAGCGAGCCGGCGAATCAACGCGTGCGCCACGTCGTCGCGGATGTCAGCGGCGATTCCGTTCACCTGTCCAAGCGCGACAGCACCGGCGAAAAGAAAAAGGCGTTCGGCAATGGCGGCACGCTCACGATGGCGCACCTGCCGCAGATGTACAGCCTCATCGATCTTTACTTCCAGGCGGCACTCAAGCACGCCGACGACACAAAGCTCGCGCCCGGCGACAGTGTGCGAGTTCGCCAGTTCTACATCGACCGCGAGTTCGACAATTTCCCGCTCGGCGAAGGCTTCGTGCGACCCTTGCCGGGACAAAAGGCTGAGTTGTGGCACGATTGGCTCGCAGGCGTTGCTGATGCGACCTTCGACTCGACGCATCGCATGCTCACGTACTCTGGCGCGCGCACGACATACAAAGTCGAGGTGAAGCGCCTCGCCGATCCGCCCGACGTTGCTCCCGTCGCGGCTCGCTTCGCCGCGCTCGAGGCGAGCACCGGTCTCAAACAGCTGAGCGTGCGCGACACCGCACGCGCGAGCATTGGTGCGGCAACCTTCACCGTCGATTACGGACGACCGCTCGCGCGCGGACGCGTCCTTCTCGGCGACGTGCTGCCGTTCGATCACGTGTGGCGCACGGGAGCCAACGCGGCAACGCAGTTCTCGACGTCGGCGCCGATCACGCTCGCCGGCCTGAAGTTGCAGAAGGGGACTTATACGCTGTGGACGATCCCGCGGGAAAAAGGCGCCGAGTTGATCGTCAACAAACAGTCGGGCCAGTGGGGAACGGAGCACGATGGCGCGCTCGATCTCGGCACCGCGGCGCTGAAGACCGAAGCGACGTCGGCGCCGATCGAGAAGTTCACGATTTCAATTGTCGGCGCCGACTCGCGCCACGGAACACTGGTGCTGGAATGGGGAACGTTCCGCTGGACTGCACCAATCACGGTTCTTTAAAATCTGGAGACGCTGGTCGACGTCTGCAAAACACGGCTGTGGCGACGGAAGCAAACGCCGGTCGTCTCACCAGGAACGGATGCTGAACCGGACATCGTGGGATCGGACGAATATGTGTCGCTGGGACATATTCGACCATTTCTGAGTCGCGGCAAACAGATCGGCTTGCATCAGAGAGTGCAGAATCTGCGCACCGCGGACGAAACTCATCTACATATCGTCGCGCCCACGCCGGTCGTTCGCGCCGTATTGCCGGCGCATCCGCCAACCAACACTATGCCACACTCCGCGATCGCGCTGTCCGAAGTGCTGGCTGGTCTGTCGACGGCGCTGGATCTCACCGAAGACCAGCCGGCGGGACACGCTATTCGCACGTGCGTCATCGGATGCCGGCTGGCCGACGAGGTCGGCCTCTCCGTCACGGAACGCTCGGCGCTGTACTACGTCTTGCTCCTCAAGGACGCCGGCTGCTCCAGCAACGCCGCCCGGTTTGCCGCGCTCTTCGGCACGCGTGACCAGGACGCCAAGCATCGCATGAAGCTGGTGGACCGGCGCCGGCTTGCGCCGACTGCGGTTCAGACGTTCGCGACCGCGGGTCGCGGCGGCACGTTCCGCGATCGACTAAAGCACTTCGTGGGAATTGCGCGCGGGAGGGATCTCACGAGGGAGCTCGTGCAGATCCGCTGCGACCGGGGTGCCGAAATCGTCGCGCAGATGGGGTTTCCACAGGCGACCGCGGATGCGATTCGCGCACTCGACGAATACTGGAGCGGTGGCGGATATCCGCTCGGACTTCGCGGCGACGAGATTCCAATGCTCGCCCGTATCGCCAGCATCTCACAGACGGTCGATCTGTTCTTCAGCGAGTATGACATGAACGCCGCGCTCCGCGTCGTGCGAGAACGCAGCGGAACTTGGTTCGACCCCAAGCTCGCGGCCATCGTGTTGGGTTGGAGGAAGGATGCCGCGTGGTGGCGCCAACTCGAAGCGCCGGACCTGCAAGCGATGGTCGTGTCGCTCGAGCCGGAAGAGCATATTCGCCGCGTGGATGACACTGGGCTCGACGTCGTGGCGCGTGGGTTTGCCGACATCATCGACGCCAAGTCGCCGTTCACGTTTCGGCATTCGTCGAACGTCGCGGAATACGCACGCGGTATCGGCGCGGCGTGTGGCCTCGACGCTGCGGAGCAACGGCGTCTCTATCGCGCCGGACTGCTGCACGACGTCGGAAAGCTCGGCGTCTCGAGCCGGATTCTCGATTCGTCGGAGCCGCTCACGCCCGACCAGCGTCGCGAGGTGGAGCGACACCCGTTGTACACGTGGGAAGTGCTACGGCGCGTCGGCGCATTTAAAGATTTCTCATGGTTGGCCGCCACGCATCACGAAAAGCTCGACGGCTCCGGCTATCCGTGGGGCATTCGCCACGACGCGATGGATTCTTCGGCGCGGATTCTCGTCGTCGCCGACATCTACGAGGCACTCACCGCCGACCGTCCCTACCGCGCCGGGATGCCGCACGCCAAAGCGATGGGCATCCTCGCCGGCGAGCGCGACACCAAGCTCTGCGGCCGCGCCATAGACGGCCTTGCCGCTATGGTCGAACGCCAGGACCCCGTTCGGAACGTCGCGTAGGCCTCGACGGGCGTCCGCCGCCCGCCCGTGCAGGGTTCATCGCAGCAGCCTTCCCGGCGTTCGTCCCGCGGCGTATTGTAGCGGCTGACCGGTTCCGTGCGTATAGAGTGAGAACACGTGCAATATCGATCGCAGCCGGCCGGCCGCCGGCCCCCCTCAGGAGGATGGCCAGTGAGATTCAGCACCCACCGACCCAGCAACGCCGCGCGAGCCGTTTTCGTCTCGTTCGTCATGACCGCCGCCGCATTCGCGCCGGTCGCCGCCCAAGCCAAGAAGGTCCTCTCCGTCGACGACTACACCAAGTGGCGTAGCATCAACGGCGCGTCGATCTCGAGCGACGGCAAGTGGGTCACGTACGTTCTGCAATTGACGAATACTGCTCCGACCGACGCGAAGCCGGTCCTGCATCTTCTGCGTCTCGACACGAATCAGGACATCGTGGTCGCCAACGCCAGCGCGCCGGCCTTTTCCGCCGACGCCCATTGGCTCGCCTACCAGGTCGATCCGAACAGCGGCCGCGGTGGACGTGGTGGTCGCGGCGGCGGTGCTGCCGCTCCTGCCGGCGGTGGAGCGCAGAATGGCCAGGCCGGTCAAGGACGAGCCGGTGCCAACACTCCACCGGCTCCTCCGCGCCACGTCGAACTTCGCAATCTCGCGACGGGTGCCGTTCAAAGCTGGCAGGACATTCAGTCGTTCACCTTCTCGTCGGCATCGAATCAACTCGTGCTGCGTCGTCGCGCGCCGGGCGCTGCGGCGCCTGCGGCCGGCGGTCGAGGTGCTGGTGGTGGTGGTGGCGCGGGCGGCGGCGGCGCACTCGGCGGCAGCACGTCCGCTGAAGGTCCCGGCTCGCATGGCGCCGATGTCATTCTTCACGATCTCGCCAGCGGCCGCGACCAGCTGCTCGGCAGCGTCGGTGAGATTTCTTTTAACAAAAGGGGCGACCTGCTCGCCTACACCGTCGATGCCACGGTGCGCGACGCCAACGGCCTCTTCGTCGTCGATCTCCGCAACGGCCGCGTGAACTCCCTGGAGAACGACGCGAAGACGTATAGCCGTTTGACATGGAGCGATGACGGCGCCGGCCTCGCCGTCCTCAAAGGCACGGAAGTCGACAAGATGCGCGAGCGCGACAACACGCTCATCGTATACCCGAAGGTCGAAGCTGCGCTCAACAACGCGGAAGGTCCCTCGGTCAAGATCGATACGAAGAGCATCGGTTTTCCGAGAGACTATGTGGTGAGCGATCGCGCGACGCTCGACTGGAGCGACGACGGCCATCGCATCTTCTTCGGCATCAAGGAACAGTCGGCCGCGCCTGACACCGCGGCTCGCCGCCGTGGTGACGACGTCGCCGATGTCGACGTATGGAACACGAACGACGAACGCATTCAGTCCGTGCAGATGACCCGCGCCGATGCCGATCGGAATTCCACGTTCCGCGAGGCGCTCGACGTGGCAAACGGCAAGTTCGTGAAGCTCGCCGACTCGACGATGCGCGAAGTGGACGTCAGCCTCGACGGACGCTGGGCGATCGGCCGCGACCTGCGCGGCTACATCTCCGACTACAAGCGGCCCGCTGCCGATCTGTATCGCATCAACACGACCACCGGTGAGAGAACCCTCATCGCGAAGAACCAGCTCATCGGCACGAGCTCGCTCGGCATCTCGCCCGACGGCAACAACTTCCTCTATTGGAAGGACAACAAATTCCAGGTCTACAACTTCGACGCGGGCGTCTCCAAGACCGTCGGCGCCGGCTCGCCGGTGAGCTTTGTGGACCTTGACTACGATCATCCCGGCCCGCGCCCGTCGTACGGAATCACAGGCTACACGAGCGACGGCAAGGCGTTCGTCGCGACGCACCGATACGATCTCTACCTTGTTCCACTCGACGGCTCCGCGCCGACGAATCTCACGAAAGGCGTCGGCACGAAAAACGAAATTCGTTTCCGGTACATTCGCACTGAGCCCGACTCCAACGCCCCGGGCGGCGCGCCGGTTGGGTTCGGCGGCGGTGGCGGTGGACGCGGCGGCGGTGGTCGTGGCGGCATCGCGAAGATCGACCTGAGCAAGCCGATCACGCTGTCGGCGTACGGCGAGTGGACGAAGAGAGCGGGCTTCTACGAGCTCGCGAACGGCAACCTCAAGGAGCTCGTGTACGAGGACGCGTCGTTCAGCACCCCGCAGCGCGCCGCGAAAGCGGACACGTACCTCTTCACGCGACAGACGTTCACCGAATACCCCGACCTGCGCGTCGCAGGTCCTGGTTTCAAGGACTCTAAAAAAATCACCGACGCCAACCCACAGCAGGCGGAGTACAACTGGGGACATCGGATTCTGTTCGACTTCAAGGATCACGACGGCCACAGGCTGCAGGGCATTCTCGCGTTGCCTGACGACTACAAGACCGGCGAGAAGCGACCGATGCTCGTGAACTTCTACGAGAAAAACTCGCAGAATCTGCATCACTACGACGCGCCGTCGTATCTGACCGGCATGGGCTCGTCGCCGATCGAAGCGGTGAGCCGCGGCTACATCACGATGCTGCCCGACATCTACTATCACACGGGGCGTTCACACAGCGACCAGCTCGAAGCGGTCGAAGCGGCGACGAGAAAGGTCATCGAGATGGGATACGTCGATCCGAAACACATCGGCATCAACGGTCACAGCTTCGGCGGCGAGGGCGCGGCGTTCATCGGCACGCGTTCGCGCCTGTTCGCCGCGGTCGGCGTGGGCGCCGGTGTTACAGATCTCTATCAAGACTTCAACCAGAACTGGGGCTGGGGCTATCAGGTACCAGGCGGCAGTGGCGCGAACGGCAACGACTACTACTTGTACGGTCAGGGCCGTTGGGGCTTCTCGCCGTGGGAAAAGCCGGACGTGTACTTGTTTGAGTCGGCGCTCACGCACGTTCCCGAAGTCACCGCGCCGTTCCTGATCATGCACGGAACGTCCGACCCAACGGTCGCGTTCCAGAACGGACTCGGGCTCTACAACGCGCTCCGGTACAACGGAAAGAACGCGATCCTCCTCGCGTACACCGGCGAAGGGCACGGACTCCGCGGACTCGGCAACCGAAAGGATCTCACGATTCGGTATTTCCAGTTCTTTGATCACTACCTGAAGGGGTCACCGGCGCCGAAATGGATGACCGAAGGCGTTCCGTTCCTGCAGAAGGACGCAATGCGGGATCCCGGGCCAATCGTTCCGTAAACCTGCAACCGACAGAAAAAAGGCCACCGCAACCGCGGTGGCCTTTTTTCAATCGCGTCGCCGATATGGTCCGCCGATGGGTCAATACGTATATTGCCGCGCGCAGCGGTCAATTATGGATGTATAACAAGGAGGGCGGCAGCGGTCTGCAGATGGGGCTGTGGCCGGACGGGGTAAGCGCCTGCAGCGCCTGCGCGACTACGCGCGCGTCGATCTTCGCGTCACGCCGGACGAGAAGATGTTCGTCATCGAGGCGAATCCGAATTGCTATCTCGAAAAGTCCGTCGAATTTTCGCGCGCGGCGTTCGAGGCCGGGATCTCGCACGACGCGCTGATTGCGCGGATCCTCGAACTGGCGCAAGCGCGATACTCTCGCTAATTCGGGGTTCGACGTCGGCTCGTGCCGCAGATCGTTCGCGCCGTTGAGGTCCCCGTTGTTGCCGCGCCGCACTCGAAGGTGAGGGCGGACGGCTCACGCCAACCACGTACCTGTTCTCGGTTGGAAACCACGGGGTGTCTAGCTGACCCTGCGGCACGCGGTGTAAGATTGCCCGATGAAACCCAAAGAGCTCACGATACGCGCCCTCGTCCTCGGCGTGCTCATCACGACGGTGTTCACCGCGGCGAACGTGTACCTCGGTCTCAAGGTCGGACTGACGTTCGCGTCCTCGATTCCTGCCGCGGTCATCTCGATGGCGATTCTGAGCGCCGTCAAAGATTCCTCAATCCTCGAGAACAACATCGTGCAGACCGTCGCGTCGGCGGCCGGCACTCTTTCGGCGATCATCTTCGTGCTGCCAGGCCTCGTAATCGTCGGCTGGTGGACGGGATTCCCGTTCTGGCAGTCGTTCCTGATTTGCGTGAGCGGCGGCGTGCTCGGCGTGTTGTTCACGATTCCGCTGAGGCGCGCACTCGTTACCACGAGCGACCTTCCGTATCCCGAGGGCGTTGCGGCGGCCGAAGTGCTGAAGATTGGTTCGGGCGCTCGTGGTGAGACGAAAGACGACACAGGCGAAGCGCGGGAAGGCTTGCGCGCGGTGCTTCTCGGTTCGGTGGCGTCGGCCGGCCTCGCGATTCTCGGCGCGACGCGCATTGTAGCGGCAGAGGTGACCGGGTTCTTCAGTCTCGGCGGGACGGCGGCGAGCGGGTACAACGTCGCATGGTCGCTCGCTCTGCTCGGCGCGGGCCATCTCGTCGGACTTTCGGTTGGCCTCGCGATGCTCACCGGTTTGCTGATTGCGTGGGTCGTCGCGGTTCCGATTCTGACGTCGATACAACCGGCGGCCGCCGGCGTTGCGCTCGCGGCACACACGTCGACCATCTGGCGCACCGAGGTTCGATTCATCGGCGCCGGCGCGATTGCGGTCGCGGCGATTTACACGTTGGCAAAGTTGGCAAAGCCGGTGGTCAATGGACTCGTTGCAACGCTTGCGGCATCCCGGGTCAAGGACATCGGCGACGACAGCGATCGCGACATTCCGCCGAGCTGGATCTATGTCCTCGCGGCTGCCTGTCTCGCGATTGCCGCGTGGCTGGCGTTCACGTTCGCAAAGGCGACGGTGCTCTCCGGCAATGCGGTGACGTTGACGCTCGTCGCGATCCCGTTCGTGCTGATCGTCGGCTTTCTCATCGCCGGCATCTGCGGCTATATGGCGGGACTCATCGGCGCATCAAATAGTCCTATTTCCGGCGTCGGCATCTTGTCGATCGTGATCTGCGCGTCGCTCGTCGTGCTCGTCGTTCCGCCGACCGCAGCGACGCGGCCCGCGCTTGTTGCATTCGCGTTGTTCATCACGGCGATCGTGTTCGCCTGCGCCACCATCTCGAACGACAACTTGCAAGATCTCAAAACAGGGCAGCTCGTTGGCGCGTCGCCGATGCGGCAGCAGATCGCGCTGATTGTCGGCGTCGGCGCGGGCGCCGCCGTGATTCCCGTCGTGCTCAACCTGCTCGCGAAAGCGTACGGGTTCGCGGGCGCGCCGAACATCGGCGTCCTTGCTCCCCATCCGCTGCCGGCTCCACAGGCGACGCTCATCGCGGCGCTCGCGCAGGGCGTGATCGGCGGCAATCTCGCATGGAGCTACCTCGGTATTGGCGCGCTTGTCGGCGTCGGTCTCATTCTGCTCGACTCGGCGCTGGGCGCGATGGGCAAGGTTCGTATTCCGCCGCTTGCCGTCGGTATCGGCATCTACCTGCCGATGTCGGCCACGTTTGCCGTCGTCGTTGGTGCGCTCATCTCGAATTGGTACGACAAGCGCGCGCGCAAAATGCCGAATCCGGGCCGCTCGGAGCGGCTTGGGACGCTCGTGGCATCGGGGTTGATCGTCGGTGAGAGTTTATGGGGCGTGATCAATGCTGGAATGATCGTCGCGTTCTCGAAGGATGCGCCCATTGGACTCGTGCCCGAGGATTTCGCGCCGGCGCCGTGGCTTGGATTGCTGGCGTTTATAGGCGCGATCGTGTTGCTGTACGGCTGGATGTTGAAAAGGTCGGCAGTCGCAAGGTAGATCGCCGAGCTGTCGTCGCCGCGCTTGCGTCGATCTGGCAACTAGCGCAACCCGACAAAAGACGTAGGTTGGCGCAACCGGCAATATCGACGATTATTTCCTACATCAGCGTGAAGCGAAAACCATGAGAATTATCTCATTCGCCACGAAAGAGTCGGATTGGAAGTCGCCCCGCATGGGCATCATTCTGAACACGGGCGGACACGACAGTGGGTTTCGTCTCGACTGCGAAAAGCTGTTCGATCCCGGCGACCGGCCGTCGAATCCGCTCGCATGGTTCGACATGGACGCTCGATGGTTTCAGAAAGCGCGCGACACCGCGGTGCAGCTTGCGCAAAACGCTGACGCGCTCGCCGAGGCGAACGGCAAGGGATGGCTCGTGGCGAGCAAGGATGCGTACTGGTTCGCGCCGGTGCCGCGCCCGGGCAAGCTGATTTGTATCGGTCTGAACTACCGCGATCATGCGATCGAGACAGGGCTGCCCATCCCGGAACGACCGGTCATCTTTTCAAAGTTCTCGAATTGCGTCATTGCGCCGGGTGAAGCGGTCATCATTCCATCGATCGCCGAGAAGGTCGACTACGAAGCGGAACTGGCAGTCGTGATCGGCCGGCGCGCGAAGAACGTGAGCGCGGATCGAGCCTACGACTACGTGCTGGGCTACACCGCGTTCAACGACGTCACCGCACGCGACTTCCAGGCCGGCGACGGGCAGTGGCAGCGCAGCAAGTCGTGCGACACGTTCGCGCCAATGGGCCAGACGATCGTGACGACCGACGAGATCCCTGACCCCCATTCGCTTCGCATTCGCTTGATCCTCAACGGCGAAACGATGCAAGATTCGAACACGGATCAGTTGATCTTCAGCGTTCCGGAGATCATCGAGTTCATCACGCGAAGTTCGACCCTCGAGCCGGGCGACGTCATCGCGACGGGCACTCCGCCGGGAATCGGTGGCGCGCGAAAGCCACCGGTGTTGCTCAAGCCCGGCGACACGATGGAAGTGCAGATTGAGAAAATCGGCGGCCTGGGCAACCCTGTCGTCGCCGCCTGACCACTCGTATGGGCGCCGTCCGTGCCGACGCGGCTCACCTTTCGCGACAGCCCTAAAGTCCGACAAACACGTCCGTCTCCGGCCGCTGCGAAAGCGGCGGCCCGAACGCTTGGCAAAGGATGTCGACGCTCAGCATCTTCTCGCAATTGGGCTGCGCGAGGTACAGCGCATCGAGGACCGCGCGCTGTGTCCGATGCGCTTCGAGCGCGCGCCGGCGGTCGACCCAGCACGCCGACGTGTCGATCATGAAATCCACGCCGGGTCGCGATGGCAATGGTTCGTCGTCGCAAGGGAGCACAGGCGGAGTCCACAACAGCCGGGGAACCTTGAATGCCCGCCCCAATTTCGGAAACTAGCGGGGATCCGCCGCGGCTGAAATCCCGTCGGTGACGAATCGGCTCAGCGCAATATGATCGATGTGATTCGTGAGCCCATTCGGATCGAACGTCACGACGATCGACGGCCGCTCGCGACGAATGCGCTCGACGAGGATGCCGCGAATCTCTTCCGGTGGAATGTTCACGACCTCCTTGTCCTCGTACTGCAGGATCTCGAGCTCGTCGAACTTCAGAATTCTCGCAGCGTCGCGAAGCTCCTGCTCGCGCATCTCCGGCAACGCTTCGGGCGCGCATAGCCCACCCGTCGTTCCTCGGCCGCCGCGGGTGAGCGTCACGAGAACGGTGCGCGCTCCTTCGTCGTGACAGCGGATGGCGACGCCTGATCCCCAGTGGCTTTCATCGTCAGGATGCGGGAAGAAGAACAGGATCGTGCGCTTCGCGGTCATGTCTCGCGGCTCGTCGTATGAGGAGTACGGAGAATGAACATCCCAAACGAAGGCGGAGCAACCATATGGCGCGGCGACGATCTCTGAATCATCTTGCAAGCATCCTCGTCGAGAGCCGCATGCCAAGTCGTCGAAAATTCCTTCAAGCGTCCGCCGCCCTCGCCGGCGCGACAAGCCTTCGGCCACTCTCAAACGCGCTGGGAGCGTCCGAACCGCCAGCGGGCGAGCGTGAGACGAAACGCGACGTCGGTCGCGCGGCCAAGCCGCTGGACATTTTGATCCTCGGCGGCACCGGCTTCACGGGGCCGGAGCAGGTCGAATACGCGATCGCGCGCGGCCACCGAGTAACGTTGTTCAACCGCGGCAAGACTCGCCCAGGCTTTTTCAAGGGCAAAGTAGCCGAGGAATTGATCGGCGACTTGAACAGCGATACGAGCGCGCTCAAAGACAAGAAATTCGACGTCGTGATCGACAACCCGACGACGCTGCCCTTCTGGGTGAAGAACGCCGCGAAGTATCTCGCCGGTAACACGAAACAGTACATCTTCATCTCGACCACGTCGGTGTACGCGGACGAAAGCCAGATCGGCATCAATGAGGAAAGTCCGACGGTGAAGATGCCGCCCGATCTCGACCCGTATCAACCGGACCAGCGAAACGAGAAGCAACTCGCGATCTCGGCAAACCCGGCGCACTACGGTCAGTTCAAAGTACGCGCCGAACAAGAAGTGCAGATGCAGTATCCGGGCATCGCGACGATCATTCGCCCGTGTCTCATCGTCGGCCCGCTCGACCGCACGGATCGTTTTACATATTGGGTGGCGCGAATCGACAAAGGCGGCGAGGTGCTTGCGCCCGATTCACCGAACGACCCGTGTCAGTTCATCGACTCGCGCGATCTCGCGGAGTTTACCATTCGCATGGCCGAGGCACGTGAGTTCGGCACGTTCAACGCGATCGGTCCCGACAAGCCATTGACGACTGGCGAGATGCTCTACGGTGTGAAAGCGGTGACGACGTCCGGTGCGCAGTTCACGTGGGTGCCATGGGAGTTCTTGAAAGCCCAGGGCATTCGTCCGTGGAGCCAGATGACGGTGTGGCAACCACCCGTCGGCGCCACGGCCGGCTATCAGCGTCGCAACGCGAGTAAAGCAATCGCCAAAGGGCTGACCTTCCGGCCAGTGGCCGTGACGGCGAAAGACACCCTCGATTGGCACAAGACACGACCGCAGGCGCAGCAGGAGGCGGTGTTGGAAGGCAAAGCCCAAAACGGTTTGGCGATGACGAAGGAAGCCGAAGTGCTCGCGGCCTGGAAGGCGAAGCGTTAAATCCGACCGTCGTTTTACTTGACCAACGGCCCTCCCGCGAGCCTGGCGGCAATCCAATCCTGCACGCGCTCGACTTGCGCGTTTGTGACCGTGTAGTTGTTGCACTGGAACGAGAACAAGAGCATGTGTCCATCCGCCGTCGTCACGTAGCCCGACAACGCGTGCGACCGATCGACCGTTCCCGTCTTCGCGTGAACGTTTCCTTGGGCCGGCGTGCCCTTCATGCGATTGGCGATCGTTCCGTCGACGCCACCGATCGGCATCGCATCGTAAAAGACCTTAAAGTCGGGCCGCTTACGCATCGCGTCCAGCACTTTCACGATCGTCTCGGGCGTCACGTAATCGTGGCGTGATAATCCGCTGCCGTCGCGCACGGCGAATCCGGCGGTATCCGCGCCCCATGCGACCAACTGCTGCTCGATCACTCGACGGCCCGCATTCTCCGATCCTTCTCCCGCGCGCTCGAGGCCGAGCGTGTGGAGCAGGATCTCGCCGATCTGATTCTGCGACGGTTTGAAAAAGTGCGGAAAGATTTCGGCGAGCGTTGGAGACGTTAGCGTCACTAGAGAT
Source organism: Gemmatimonadaceae bacterium (assembly GCA_039924785.1). Classification (GTDB taxonomy): domain Bacteria; phylum Gemmatimonadota; class Gemmatimonadetes; order Gemmatimonadales; family Gemmatimonadaceae; genus JAQBQB01. Next base: position 28,094 of record JBDTAE010000330.1, read on the forward strand.
TTCTGATCGGTGATCGTGACATCCGGTGTGCGAATGACTCCGCCATCGATCTTGATTCCGCGATCGGCGAGCGCCTCGGCGAATGCGCGGAGCCACGCGCTCGCTGGATCGCGCAACGCGACTTGCGTCGTGACGCTGTCGTGCGGCAGGACCCAACCCGCCAGATGAATCACGGGCTCGGGCCCGCGCATGTCGGTTGTTCCTCGCGCTACACCTCCGGCTCGTCCGCCGCCGCGACCACCACCGCGACCACCACCACCGCCCGCACCTCCGCGACCATTGCCGCCCCCCGCCGGAGGCCCGCTGGTAACGAAGTCGGCGACGACAGACGGCGTCGTGCGCGCCGGCGACGTCACGATGCGAACGGGATCGCCCATTTTGTCGCCGCCGTACACTCGAACGCGCGCGACGCCTTCGTTGAAGAACAACTCGTCGATCGCCGCGCCGGACGTCGTCTCGAGATTCTCCCAATCCCATGGACCGATCGTCGTGTCGGGAAATGCGTTGCCGCCCTTGCGCAAAGATCCTTTTACTTCGCGGAGGCCGAGCGCGTACAACGAGTCAGCGATGAGACGAAGCGGCTTCATTGCGTCGCCCATCATTGCGTCACTCATCGACGGATCGCCGCGGCCGACGGCAATCAGGTCGCCTTGAAGAACGCCATTTGAAAGCTGAGCGGACGAGACCAGCTGCGTCGTGAAGCGAAAATTTGCGCCAAGTTGCGCGAGTGCGGTCGATCCCGTCAACAGTTTTTCATTCGACGCAGGCATGAACAGTTTACCCGCGTTGTGCGAGACCAGCGTGTCGCCGCTCGTCGGATCGACTACCAACAATCCCCAATTCGCATTGCGCCACATCGGGTCGGCGATGAGCGAATCGACGCTCGACCTAAGCCCTGCCCGACTCGGCATGGGCGCCGGCCTCGTCGTCCCACTCGGCGTAGAGGTGCATGCAGCGACCGCCGCGATCATCAGGGCGGCGCTGCGCCGCGAAACGTATCCGGCTGAACGCATGATAGGCGGTTCACGCATGGGCTTTCTCCTGACAGGGGTGAAGCACGGCGACCGACGAGAGTGACCGCTTCGTTATACCAACGCAACGATTCGCAAAATCGCTGCGTAACGCACGTGTCATATTGCGAGTTATACTAACAAGCGCTCGCCCGTCCATGTCGACGATGCGCGCGCGATAGAGGTCGACGGTCCCCGCACTGGGAGAAGCCATGATTCGTATTCGAACTGCCGTGGTGTTGGCGATTGGCACGCTGACGTTCGCCGCACCACACAAGCTCCACGCACAGAACGGCGTTGTCGAGGGAACCACCGTCACGGAAGGAACACAGCGGCCGCTGTCCGGCGTGCAAATCAGCGTCGACGGCGTGGCCGGCAAGGGCGCGGTGTCCGACGCGTCGGGACGATTTCGCATCACGGGACTGAGTGGAGCGAGCATCGTGCTCGACGTGCGTGCCCTCGGCTTCCGCCCGGTCAAAGACACGGTTCGCGTTGGCGCGACCAACATCCGCATTTCGCTC
>JBDTAE010000331.1:0-7749 GCA_039924785.1 Gemmatimonadaceae bacterium
ACTTGCGTCGACGCGACATTCGTCGACTTGGAATCGTTGATCCAGACCACGCCATTCCGCTCGCCGACAGGCTCAATCCGATGCTCGAGCGCACCGAACGTCGCCAGCGCATTGGCGATGTCCCTACGCGCTTGGTCGGTCCGGTGCGCGGGAGACGCTATCATCACCGCGAGCGCAGCGGCAAGCGCATTCGCGACATTGTGCTCACCCAGCAGGGTCAGGCGCTCGCGCTTCAAGAGCGGCACATCGAGCACGACGAGCCGTCCTCCGGCGCGATCCCAATAGGCATCGCTCGTCGCGTGAATGGAAAACCGCGCATGCTGTCCTGCGACGCCAGCGACCATCATCTGCACCGCGGCATCGTCGGCGTTGGTCACCCAGCGCGAATCGACAGTCGCGTTCTGAAATAGTAGCGCTTTATCACTATAATACGCTTCTGCGCTCGAATAGCGGTCGAGATGATTGGCCGACAGGTTCGTCAGCACGCCGACCGCCGGCGCAACACTTGGCGTATCGTGCAGTTGGAACGACGACAGTTCCAGCGCGACCCATTCCGGCGGCACGGGGCGCAACGCAATCTCCGTGAGCGGCGTTCCAATATTCCCCGCCGCCGTCGCGTCATGGCCGAGCGCAGCAAGTAGACTCGCGACGATCGCGGTCGTCGTGGTCTTGCCGTTCGTGCCGGTGATCCCGATGTACTTGAGCCCAGGAAGAAATCGCAGCCCGATTTCTATTTCGCTGACGATCTCCACACCGGCCTCACGCGCGGCGGCGAACGGCGGCGCAGTTGGCGGAACACCCGGGCTGGCGACGACAAGTCCGGCGTTCGCAATCCGGTCGAGATCGTGCCCGCCGATCTGCACTTCCACGCCTTCGTTGCGCAGCGCGCCGGCCGTCGCCTCGAGGTCATCAGACTGCCCGGCGTCGGAGGCGTAGACCTTCGCGCCGGCGTGCGCCAACAGACGCGCAGCGGATTTGCCGCTGCGCGCCAGACCAACGACGGCGATCTCGCCGTTCAACCAAACTGGCTCCATCGATTTGATCAGCAGCGGGGACGAATCAACGCAACTTCAGCGTGCTCAATGCCAAGAACGCGCACAGGATTCCGATGATCCAGAATCTGACGACCACCTGCGATTCCTTCCACCCGATCATCTCAAAATGATGATGTAACGGCGCTCGCCTGAAGACTCGATGTGCCTGTGCATACTCGAGGCCGTATCGTTTCTTTCGATACTTGAACACGTATCGCTGCGCGATCACGGAGAGCATCTCTCCAACGAAGACCGCACCGACGATCGCGAGCACCAATTCCGACTTGAGCAGAATCGCAACCGCGCCAAGCGCGCCACCGAGCGCAAGCGACCCCGTGTCGCCCATGAAGACCTGCGCCGGGTGCGCGTTGAACCACAAGAATCCAATCAACGCGCCGACCAGCGCGAGACAGAACACTGTCAACTCTCCGGAATCCTGCAGATAGAACATGAAGAGGAAGCGCGTGTAATCGACGCGTCCCATGATATACGAGAAAATTGCAAACGTGCCAAACGCAATGGCGGACAATCCTGCGGCCAGTCCATCCAGCCCGTCGGTAATGTTCACCGCGTTACTGGTGCCGGTCAGAATGAATGTCGTGGCGAGCGGATAGAGCAGCCACGCCAAAACCGGGATGGGAAGCACGAGCACGAACTTCATTGACGGAATCGTCCACGACGCCCCCGGGAGATTCGGCGAGAGCGGATGGTACCAGAGATACAAGCCGAGCAACAGGCCGGCGCTCACCTGCCCCATGAGCTTGTACTTCTCGACAAGACCTTCGTTCTTGATGCCAAGCTTCTTTTGACGAAGCTTGAGATAGTCGTCGAGAAATCCGATCGCGCCCATCCACACGGTCACGGCCACCGCGATGTACAGATAGGGATGGCTCAGCGAAAAACGTCCCCACAGCGCGATCGACACGAGGGCGCTGTTGAGGATGATGAGACCGCCCATCGTCGGCGTATTCCCCTTGCCGGCGTGCGAATCGGGCGTCCCTTCGCGCACGACTTGATTCCACGCCTGCCGTTGCAGCGCGCGAAGGATCATCGGTCCAACGATGAACGACAGCAACAGCGCCGTCACGGCGGCGCCGACCGCTCGCACCGAGATGTACCCGAAGACGTTGAGGAGTCTGAACTGCTTTGCGAACGGCAGGAGAAAATGATAGAGCACGACGGGTCAATAAGAGTGGGACGCCGACAGCGCGGTGACGATCCTTTAGAGAATTAACAACCTGGAGTTCAACGATCCGATGCAGTGCCGCCGGTGTGTCCGCGCGCCCATTCGGTGATCGGCTGCACCAGCCGCTCGAGCCGCATTCCGCGCGAACCCTTGAGGAGAATAACGGCGTCGTGCAAGAGACGCGACGAAAGCGCCGGCCAAAGGGCTTCGGCGTCGGCGGCTGTCACGACGCGCGCGTCGCCCGGCGCAACGCGATCGAACGCGGCCGCGAACTCTCCAATCGCCCCAACGGTTTCGATACCGGCAGCCAACGCATCGCGCGCAACGGCGTCGTGCAACGCCGCCGCGGTGGGCCCGAGCTCGAGCATCGTGGCAAGGACCGCAACGCGTGGACGTCCCGCACCGGTATGGACGAGAAGCTCGATCGCGGCGCGCGCCGACGGCGGATTGGAGTTGTACGCATCGTTGATGAGCGTCGCCGCCCCGAGTTGCTCGATGTTGACACGCATCTTGGGCAATGGCATGTCGGCGATGCCCCGCGCGGCATCGCCGACGGACACGCCAAGCTCGCGGGCGACGGCGAATGCGATCATCGCATTCCGGAGATTGTGAGCGCCGTTGAGCGGGACCCTGACCTCGACGCCGTCGAGGGTCAGCTCGCCGTGACCATCCGCCGCAACTCTCCAAGAGGAAGGCATTAGGTCACCGGAATCCAAGCCGGCTGATACAACTCGCGTCGCGCGACCCTTCGCGGCCGCTCCCACCTCCGGCTGCGACGCCGGCACGATCGCGACCTGGGCCTCGTCGACCGCCGCGATTTCTTCGCGCAGCACGCCGGCAAGATCGCCGAGCCCTTCGAGATGTTCCTCGCCGATCGACGTCACGGCAACAATGGTTGGTTCGACGATCGCCCGCAGGGTCGCCACCTCACCGGGCTGATTCGTGCCCATCTCGACGACGGCCACCTCAGCGCCATCGGGGATCGACAACAGCGTCAGCGGCACGCCGATCAGATTGTTAAAATTGCCGGCTGTCGCATGGACGTTGAGCACACTCCCCAGTGCCGCTTTGATCAACTCTTTCGTGCTGGTTTTGCCATTCGTCCCCACGACGCCGACGACCGGCTGATTCCACGCCCTGCGTCGATAAGTTGCCAGCGCGCCGAGGGCCACGAGCGTGTCGTCCGTTTGCCACACTGGAACGCCGATGCCCTGCGTGCCGTCCATTCGCGAGACGACAATCCCCGTCGCGCCGTTGGCGACGGCGTCGCGCAAGAAATCGTGCGCGTCGAATTTTTCGCCAACTAGCGCGACGAACAGGTCGCCGGGCTCGATGGTTCTCGTGTCCGTCCAAACACGATTGAACCCGACCGTTCCGCGTGGAAGGTTCACGGACGAGCACTGCTCCAACGCCGCCGCGACGCGGTCCGCGGTCCAGAACGTTCCAACGGTAACTCGCGTCGCGGCGCTCACGCCAGGCCGCCCGAAACTGGTGATGACAATTCGCTCACAATGATCTTCTCATCGAAGGGCAGCTTCGTTGTGCCGCGGATCTGGTAGGTTTCGTGCCCTTTGCCGGCAAGCACGATCACGTCATTGACCGACGCAATCTCGAGAGCGCGCGCAATTGCGGAGCGGCGGTCCTCTATGCGCTCGTGGCGCTTCGACATTCCCCGCTCGATGTCGTCGAGAATAGCCTCCGGATCTTCCGTCCGCGGGTTGTCGCTCGTCACGATCGCGACATCCGCCTCCGCTTCCGCGATCGATCCCATCTCGGGGCGTTTGCCCTTGTCGCGATCTCCGCCGCAGCCAAAGACGACGATGAGACGCTCGCTCGTGAACGGACGCACCGCGTCGAGTGCGCGGGCCAGCGCGTCGGGCGTGTGTGCATAGTCGCGCAACACGGTCGGCGACTCTCGCAATACCTCCAGTCGTCCCGGCGTCTGCGGCATGGTCGACAATCGCTCGGCGATCGCCTCGGGACGCATGCCGAGCCCGAACGCGGCAGCCGCCGCGCCGAGCGCGTTGCTCACGTTGAAGTCGCCGATCAGCGGCAACCGGACGCTCGCCCGCGCCGCACCGATGCAGAGCGTCCAATCGCTGCCGCGCGGACCAAAGTGAACGTCGGCCGCGTGCACCTCGGCCTCTGATGAGCGTTCGCTGAAGCCGATTCGTCGGCGATCTGTTTTCAGCGCGCGCCACGCGGGATCGTCCTCGTTGAGGACGACCGCACCGTTTGGCGCCAACTGTTTCACCAGCCGTGCCTTTGCTTCGAAGTAGCGCTCCATCGTGCGGTGGTAGTCGAGATGGTCGCGCGTGAGATTCGTGAACGTTGCCACATCAAAGGCAACGCCGTCGACTCGGCGCTGGTCGAGTGAGTGCGACGACACTTCCATCGCGACATTCATGACACCACGATCGCGGAGATCGCGGAACAGGCGCTGAAGCTCGACCGGGCCAGGCGTCGTCAGACCGGAGCCGACATCGAGCGATTCCGAGCTCGAGCCGACGAGCACACCCAGTGTTCCGATCGATGCGCTGCGATGCTCGCCGTCATCGAGCAGATGCCGCAGCATGTTGACCGTGGTCGTCTTTCCGTTCGTTCCCGTGACTCCAACGATGCGCAGTTCTTTCGCCGGCCAGCCATAAGCGGCGGACGCGGCGATGGCCGCCGCTCGTCGCGTATCATTCACAACGAGCGAGGGGAGCGGCGTGCGAGACGGATCGCGAAGAATTGCGGCCGACGCGCCGTTTGCGCCGGCGCTCGCCAGAAAATCGTGGCCGTCGCGCTCCGTGCCTTCCACTGCGATGAAGAGCGACCCCGGCCTCACGTCGCGACTGTCATCGGAAATTCCGGAGATCACTCGCGGCAGAGCGCCATGCCGCTCGACGAGCAGACCGGCGTGATCGAGAGCGTTCGCGATGTCCTCGAGCGCAGCGTGCATTTAGTAATCGTAGACCAGGCGGACGACGGTTCCAGTTTTGACCAACTCGCCCGCCGCGGGAACAGTCACGACATGCGCCACGGTCACGCCGGTCGGACTCGACGGACCGTTCGCGCTGAGCTGCACGCGAAACCCCGCACTGTGCAACGAACGCACCGCGGCGCGCACGTCGAGGTCGCGCACGTCGGGAACGGCGCGCAACGTTGGCACTGGCGGCTTCGACGACGGTGCCGGAAGAGTGATCACCAGCGGAACGTTCGACGTGTTCGCGGAGTCGTCGGTAGGCAGTGCGACTGAGGCAACGCGGGTCACCGGCGCGGGAACCGAGGGCGCCGCTTTGCTCGACGTGTCGGCCGCGACGACTGGAGTCTTCGATGGTTGTTTGCTCTGCGCGAGCTCGCCGGGATCGAGCGCGGCGTTTCGAGCAGCGATCGCCGCCTGCAATATCACCTTACTGACTGGGGCGGCCGTTTCGGCGGCGAAGATCGAGCTCCTTGGCGCCGTCAGTTTGACGACGATCACGAACTGCGGATTGTCGGCAGGAAAAATACCGACGAAGTTCGGATTGTATCGACCTTCGACGTAGTGGCCTTTCACCGTCGCGCGCGGCGTTCCCGTCTTGCCCGCGAGCTCGTAGTTATCGACCGCGGCCTTGAGTGCAGTGCCTTCGTCCACCACGTCGAGCAACATTCTGCGCACTCGGTCGGCGACCGCCTTGGACACCACGCGACGGACAACTCGTCGCTCGTGATGATACTTGACCGTTCCGTCGGGCCCCGTGATTTCTTTGATCAGCGCCGGTTCCATGAGCTCACCGCCGTTCGCCAGCGCCGAGTACGCAAGCGCGAGTTGGAGGGGCGTGACAGAAATCTCATAGCCCATGGGTAGCGCGTACGTCGACTGATTCGACCACACCTTCGGCGGACGCAGCACCCCGGGCGACTCGGCGCCGAACGGGAGCGCGGTCTGCGTGCCGAAACCGAAATCACGCAGCGTTTCATACTTTTCTCGATCCGACAGTCGGCTACTGAACTTGATGATGCCGATGTTGCTCGACCAGCGGAGCACGTCGGCCAGCGGCGCGCGGCCGACCAGATGATCGTCGCGCACCGGATTCTTGCGGCCGGGAATGGTCAATACACCGTTGCCGGTGTCGACCGAATCGGCGTCGGTCACGCGGCCGCGCTCTAGTAGGCCGGCGGCCATGAACGGTTTTGCCGTCGATCCCGGCTCGAACGGTTCGGTGATTGTCGTCGCCGACGCCTGCCGCGGATCGAGACGACGGCTGGCCATCGCGAGGATGTCCCCGTTGTTCGGATCGACGATGACGATATCGCCACCCTCCGCGCCCGTGCGCGCGATCGCGTCAGCGAGGGATTTCTCGACGATCTCCTGCAGGTCGGCGTTGATGGTGAGCACGACGCTACTTCCCAGCACAGGCGGCTTGGACGGCGACATCGGCGATTCGCGCACCTGCCCTTTCCAGTCCTTGAAAATCGTGGTCGTTCCAGCCGTTCCCCGAAGAATCGAATCGAGCGCCTGCTCGAGCCCGTCCACGCCTTTGTTGTCGACGTTGACATGACCAAGAATTCCCTGCGTAGCTGGCGACGCGAGATAGTCGCGCCGGGTCACCTGCCTGAAATGCACACCGTGCAACGCAGTCACGCCCGCGGCATCGACGGCAAGCTTTTCATCGGGGACCACGACGTACTTCACACTGGTGTCGATCGCGCGCGCGATGACCGAACGGTCGATGCCGAGCCTGCCAAGGCTGCGGCGCAAGGAGTCGCGCAAACTGACCTCGCGCGGCGCGATCTCGATGTGCACCAGGTCGTGGCTTTGCGCGAGCGTGCGGCCAGTCGCATCGTAAATGTCACCGCGCGGCGCGGGCGTGATGCGATTGATCGACTGCTGCGCCGCCGCCTGCGCGCGCCACTGCTTCCCCTGAAATAGCTGCACACGCGCCGCCTTCACCAGAATGGCAACGGCAAACACCGCGAGAGTGGCGTGCGCGAGCCCGATTCGACTAGAGCGAATCATGCGGCGGAACAGTCGCGGCGGGTTTGGCGGAGGTTGGGCGCTTCAAGTACACCTGCTGGTCCGGCTTGGGGATATGCATGTTCAACTGCTGTTCGGCAATCGGCTGCAATCGCGTCCGGCTCGACGCGTCACGAATTGCAGACTCCAGCCGTTGGCGTTCGGCCACTAACGCATCGCGCGTCGACTGCAAATGCTGAATCGCGCGCTGCTGCTTCACGCCGTACACTCGTCGCGCGACGACGCCGGTAGTGACTACTACGAAACCCACGAGTAACACGGCGATCATGAATCGCCGGTTGCTCGCTACGTTGCGTTTTGCCATGCGCGAAGCCGGGCGCTGCGAGCGCGTGGATTCAAAGAAACCTCATCTGCAGACGGAACGAGACCGCGTTTCGTCAATGTCGTGCCGAGCGCATGCCCGCGACAAGTGCACATTGGGTGCTTTGGCGGACAGATGCAGTTTGCACTCCAATCGCGGAAGAAGTTCTTCACAATCCGATCTTCACCGGAATGATATGTGATCACGACGAGCGTCCCGCCGGGCG
>JBDTAE010000332.1:0-18360 GCA_039924785.1 Gemmatimonadaceae bacterium
TCTTCAACACTCTGGCTTTCGCGGTACCCGGTGTGGCGTGGATCTGCCACTTCCATTTGCGTCCCGCCGCGCCGACGCCGTTCACGTGATCGCCGTGCTCGTGCGTGACGAAGCAGGCGTCGATGGACTCCGGCGCGACGTCGATCGACTTCAGCCGCTTGGCGATCGCGCGAACGCCGAATCCACAGTCAATGAGGATTCTTGAGTCGTCGCACTGGACAAGCACGGCGTTGCCGCTGCTTCCGCTGCCCAGCATCCACAGCTTCACGTCTCGGCGTCTCCGATCGTCCAGCGCTCGGCGTGCGCGATCTCCATGTGCCGCTTGTATCGGTCGGTCATGTGCACGTGGCGCCGCATCATCGCGCGTTCCGCGCTTTCGACGAACTTGTCGACATGATAAATCTCGAAGTCCGGCGCATCCCCCCACGAGAATGGCGCAACCGCCTTTGGTGGCGTCGACCCATAGACGTTCGCGCCCGCGCCGATCACCGTGCCGGTGGTCAACCGAAGCCCGATGCCGGTCTTCACGTGATCGCCGAAGAACGTGCCCAGGAACTGCATGCCGGTTTCCCGAACCCCCTGGGGGGTCCACAGCGAGACCGGACCATATGTATTCTTTAAATTGCTGGTCGTCGTGCCGGCGCCGAGGTTGACCCATCGGCCCAGGTATGAATGTCCGACGAAGCCCTCGTGGCCCTTGTTCGAGTGGCCGATCACGACGCTGGCGCTCATCTCGCCGCGGACCTTGCTCACGTCGCCGATCGAGCAGCCGCTGATGTCGCCGCCCATGACCTGCACCTCGTGGCCGATGTAGCACGGGCCGGTGATGCGCGTGAATCCACGAATGTGGCTACCCGCGCCGACGAAGATTGGACCGTTGGTCGCGTCGAAGATGACGTGCGGCTCGATCACGGTTGGACGAGCCTCGCCGCCATGTGCCAGCGGCTGCGCGATGAACACCTGGTGCTTGCCGAGCACCGTGGCGTGATCCGGCGCGTGATGCGCGTCGGGAGATGAACCGGACACGAGGTGCCCAATCCGCTCAACGTCGCTCGCGAGCTGCTGCGGAAGAAAGCGAATGAAATCCCAGACGTCGTTCATCCACCACCCGTCGGTGTCTCCGATTGATCCCGTCCCCGGGCGAAGATCGTCGAGCATGAGCGTGCCGTCGGCGAAGGTCGACACGTCCATCGCTTCGCGAATTCGGATCGCGGCAAGCTGCTCTCCGCAGCGCCAGATGCTGCAGGCGGCCGCGCGCGGAGAGAGCGGGGCGTTGTCCGGCGGAAGCACGGGCGCGCACCGCGAGTTCGCGATGATCGTTCCCGCTGGAATGATTCCTTGCGCCGCGCGCGTGCCCGGTTCGTCGAACCCCGCCCGCATCGGACCGGCGATAAATTGCGCGCGCGATGCGTGCAGCGCGAGACGCCACCGCTCGCGAATCAGCGCGACGCCTGCGACCATCTCCGACACGGGACGCGTGAGCGCGAACGGTTCGAACGCGCGGGCTCGCGCGTCGTCGTACAACAGAACAGTGGTCATTCTGAATCTCGAACGCCGCGAGGAAGCGCGTCGATGAGCGTTTTCAAATCACTCGACCGTTCCACCGTCGTCACGAGTACGAGTCCATTTTGTACGACGACGACCAAATCCGATACTCCGTACAATACCACGGTCCCCTCTGGCGCGTGCACCACGTTGTCGCGCGCGGCCACCGCGTACACGTGCCCCTGCGACGCGTTGCCGGCATCGTCGTGCGGACGAACGCGCCGTAGCGAGCCCCAGGTGCCGACGTCGTCCCACCCGAAATCACCCGGGAGAACGACCACGCGATTGCTTCGTTCGAGAACGCCGACGTCGACTGAAATTGGTGTTACGGCGGCGAAGAATCCATGGATGTCGCCAGCGTGCGCGTGCAGCGCTGGCGCGACCTCGGGCGTCAAACGGCGAACGTCATCGAGAAAATCGCCGACCTGCCAGACAAAGATTCCTGAATTCCAGAGACAGCCGTCGCGCCGGAGCGCCTCGGCGCGCGCGCGATCGGGCTTCTCGACGAACCGCGCAACCTGCCACACGCCTTCTTCGAGCTGCTTGCCGGGTTCGATGTAGCCAAACCCCGGATCCGCACGCGTGGGAATCACGCCGACTGTCGCGAGGACGTTGTGCTGCGCCACGACCTCCGTCGCGCGCACCAGGGCGCGCTGAAAACCCGCCGCGTCGGCGACCGACCAATCGGCGTGTACCGACAGCATGACGGCGTCCGGCCCATCACGCCGCGCGATCTCTTGCGCGGCCCATACCAGCGCAGCCGCCGTTCCACCGGGTCGCGGCTCCGCGATCAGATTTGCTCGCGGAATTTCCGGCAGCAATTCGGCAATCGCGGGCACCAACGACTCGTTCGTGAGTATGAGAACGCGGTCCGGCGGCACGACCGGCTGAAGTCGTTTGACCGATTCGGCGAGCAATGGCTCGCTCGTCACCAACGGAAGGAGCTGCTTTGGACGCGTCGGTGTGCTCAGTGGCCAAAATCGCGAACCGACGCCGCCGGCGAGAACGACAGCCCAGCGGCTCACGCGGCGCCCGCCGAGTCGTCGGCGCCGAGTCCCACGAGCTCGACGGCCCGTGCATAGAGGCGCTTCGGACTGAAGGGCTTGGTGAGAAAATCATTCGCGCCGAGTGTCATGGCGCTGGTGTGTTGCTGCTCTTGACCGGCGGCCGTCAGGATGATGCACGGGATGTCGCGCCATTTGTCGGAGCTACGCATGGCGCCAAGCACGTCGAGGCCGCTCATGTGCGGCATCATGAGGTCGAGAAGCACGAGGCAGATATCAGGTTCACGTTCGAGCACCTCGAGGGCCTCGCGTCCGTCATAGGCCAGGGTGACGCGGAAGGGGCCCTGCTCGAGCTTCATTTTGATGATGCGGCCGATATGCGGTTCGTCATCGGCGACGAGAACGTGGCACGGCGTAGTTGCGCCAGGTGTGGACACGTTGGCTCAGATAAGGGCAGCGATGTGTTCGCGATTCCGCCGGAGCTCGTAGAGCAGTTGTCCGATGTTTGCGCGCGGGGCAACGAGCACGAGCAAGATTGCGTCGGGGGAGAGCACCGAAACGATGGCAAGGCCGTCGCGGTGTTCAAGGACCGCGGTGAGCAGTTCGCCGCGACCCGTGGCGAAGCCGAACTCATTGGCCGGAGCAATAATGCCGGGAATGCGGGCCGCGATGTTCTCGGCGTCCAGGCCAGGGGCCAGCTGACTATCGATCAGCAGCCCATCGGGCCCGAGCACGATGGCGGCGTCAACGCCGTCACGCTGTCGAATGGCGGCGACCAGATCACGTATGCTCGGCATGCCAGTTTCAGGTCCTCCGCGGAGTCGTGGCGAAGCTAGAGGTCCGAATGGTCGAAGTCAAGTCGCACCAATCGCTTGAACAACGTCACACGCTGCCATATCCTTCGTCCTTGCAACTCTCCCAAATGACCCGTCGAATCTTCGGTCCGAAGCCAAAACTTCTCGCGCTCGCCACGGCCATTCTGGCGATTGGCGGGCTAGCGTGCGGCACGTTTACCGGTGTTCCCGCATCGCTGCCGACCATCGCCGACAGCGGCGCGGTCTACGCGATCAACGGAGCGCCTCCGGGCGCGCCCACGTCGCTGCATTTGTTCAGCGGTTCGCTGCTGGCCGCCGACGCCACGTTCACCTTCGACGTCGCGTTCGACATCGATTCAGCGGGCGCCGTGACGGTTCTTCCGCAGCGCGCCGTTGCCAGCGGTCTGGCACCGACGCACACCGTTGGTCTGCAGACGACCACCGGAACATACGACGCGGTGTTGAGCGCGCCCAAAAATGGGTATCGCGCCGATACGGCGATGGTACTGAACGTCAATCAGGTATTGCTCATTCAGAGCTCTGACGCGAACGCGTGCGGTGTGTCGCTGACGGGATCGACCATCTACGGCAAGGTCGTCGTGCTCATGGTCGACAAGGTAACGCGTCGGCTGCAGATCCAATTCACGTCCGATCCCAACTGCGGTTTCACGTCGTTCGCGTCCGGGCTTCCGAAGGACTGATTCGTGCACGACCATCGAGTGCTCCGCGAGCAGATCGATCTGCTTCGCGACGGCATGCGCCGCCGCGGCGCGCTTGGCACGTACGGACCGGCCATCGATCGCGGCGAACAACTCGATCGCGAACGTCGAACGCTGATTCAGGCGGCCGACGATCGAAAAGCGGCGCGCAACGCAAACGCCCAGGAAGTCGCGAAGCGGAAGCGCGCCAAAGAAGACGCCGACGATCTCATCACGCACGGCCGCGCACTCGGCGACGAGATCTCGCGCCTCGAGGCGGACCTCAACGGCGTCGAAGAGGAACTCCGTCGCACGCTGATGGAGATTCCGAACGTCACGTTGGCAGACGTCCCCGAAGGCCCTGAAGCGAACTCCAGGATCGTTCGCGAATGGGGCACACCGCGCGAGCGCGCGGGCGTCGTTCCGCACTGGGAAGTCGGTGAGCGTTTGGGAATGATCGATCTCGAACGCGCCGGCAAAGTATCCGGGTCGGGGTTTGTGTTCTATCGCGGCGCGGGCGCTCGCCTCGCGCGGTCGCTGATGAACTTCTTTCTCGACGTCCATACGAACGAACACGGGTACCAGGAGGTGTGGCCGCCCCTGCTCGTGAATCGCGCGAGCATGACGGGCACGGGCCAGCTTCCGAAGTTCGAGGACGACGCGTACGTCACGACGGGTGACGAGCATTTTCTCATTCCCACCGCGGAAGTTCCGGTCACGAACCTGTATCGCGACGAGATCATCGAAGGCCCGATGCCGATGGCGTTCGCGGCGTACAGCCGTTGCTTCCGTCGCGAGGCCGGATCGGCGGGCAAGGACACGCGCGGCATTCTTCGCACCCACGAATTCGACAAGGTCGAGCTGGTGCGGTATGCCGTTCCAGAGGACGCGCCGAATCAGCTCGAGATCCTCACGCGCCACGCCGAGTCGATGCTCGAGCGGCTGGGCATTCCGTATCGTCGCAAGCTGCTGTCGGCCGGCGACACAGGATTCAGCTCGGCGATGACGTACGACCTGGAGGCGTGGGCGCCCGGCGTTGGCGCGTGGCTCGAGGTGTCGTCGTGCAGCACGTTCAGCGACTACCAGGCGCGCCGCGCGAACATTCGGTATCGTCCGGCCAAAGGCGAGAAGCCGCGGCTGATTCACACGCTGAACGGATCCGCGCTGGCCTTCCCGCGCACGATCGCCTGCATTCTCGAACATTATCAGAACTCGAATGGGACGGTCTCGGTGCCCGAGGTGTTGCGACCGTATGTCGGCGCCGACCAGCTAGGCTGATCTCCCATGCGCCGCGGCAAGCCGGAGTTGCTGGTCGCCGTGCTCATCCTGCTGTTGCTGGGATCGTACGTCTGGTATACGCAACGCGTCATCGTCGACCTCCGTGCCGACGCAAGAGTTTCCGGCCAGATGTACCGCCGAGTGTACCGTGCATTCGCTGATCAGTCGCCGGGGTCGGAGGATCAAGCGCTTCTCGATCTATCGCAGAGCATCACCGACCAAGGCGTTCCGTTGATCCTCATGTCGCCGGACGGAAAGCCGGGTGGGCACGCGAACCTTCCGTTCGACAAGGATAACAAGCTGCCGCACGACGATCCGCGCGTGCTCGATTACGTGAGCACGCTTGCGGCGCAGCATCCTCCCATCAGCGATTCGCTCATCGGGACGATCTACTACGGCGATTCTCCGGTGGTCCAAGGGCTGCGCGTCATCCCGATCCTGCAGGCGGTGACGGCGGCAATCTTGTTGCTCGGCGGCATCTACATCATTCGGACGCGCGGTGACGCCGCGCGCGAACGGCTGTGGGCAGGGATGGCGCGCGAATCGGCTCACCAACTCGGAACGCCGCTGTCGAGCCTTTCGGGCTGGATCGAACTGCTCGAGGACAGCTCGACGGAACCGCTGTCACAAAAAGCCGTCGTCAACATGCGCGCCGACCTCGTGCGACTCGAGCGCGTCGCCAATCGGTTCGAGCGGATCGGGCGCGAGCCGAAGTTTGAGGAGATCGACGTCGGGGGAATCATCGAGCGCATGACCAAGTACTTCCAGTCGCGCGTTCCCACGCTGGTGAATCCAATCACCGTCGAGGGTGAAATCGCGCCCAATCTCGCAGTCGTTCGCGGCGACGGTGTGCTGCTCGAGTGGGCGATCGAAGTGCTGACGAAGAACGCGATCGACGCCCTCGCCGGGCGCGGAGGCCACGTCTGGCTATCGGCCAAGGCCGGACCCGACGACGCCGTGGTGATCCGTGTGGCCGACGACGGCCCCGGGATTCCGAAAGATCTTAGAGACCGCGTCTTCGAGCCGGGCTTCTCGACGAAGAAAAGTGGTTGGGGAATTGGATTGTCGCTTGCCAAGCGCATCGTCGAAGAAAATCATGGCGGCAAACTCGCGCTCGCGAACACGGAGCACGGCGCGACGTTCGAGATTATTCTTCAGTAATGCCCTCAGCTGTTCCCGCAGCGACTGCGCTGCTCGATGAAAAACTGACGTCCGGTCTCAATCCAGCCCAACGCGAAGCGGTGCTTCACGTTAATGGGCCCTTGCTGGTGCTCGCCGGCGCGGGTTCGGGAAAAACTCGTGTGCTCACGACGCGCATCGCGCGCCTGATCGACATCGAGGGCATCGATCCGCGGCGTATCCTCGCCGTGACGTTCACGAACAAGGCCGCCGGCGAGATGCGCGAGCGCATCGGCCGGTTGCTCGGCACGCAACCATCGGGCATGTGGGTGGGGACGTTTCACGCCATTGGCGCGCGGATGCTACGCTCGTCACCCCATTTGGCGGCACGCACGGCGTCGTTCACCATCTACGACCAGGACGACTCGCTCGGCGTCATCAAACGGCTGATGGAGCGCCACGGCATCCCCGCGAAGCAGTTCACGCCCCGCGGGATTCAATCAGCGATCTCTGATGCGAAGAACGCGCTCGTCACACCGGCGCAGTATGAAGAGTTCGCGATGGATCCGTTCTCCAAGGCCGTCGCGCAGGTATACAAGTCGCTTGGCGACGCGCTGCAGCTTGCGAACGCGGTCGACTTCGACGACTTGCTCGTGCTGCCGGTGCGAATGCTGCAGCAGCATACGGATCGTCTTGCAAGCTATCGCAACCGTTTCGAGTTCATCCTCGTCGACGAGTACCAGGACACGAATCGTGCGCAATACGAGTTGATCAAACTCCTCGGCGGCGAGCACGGGAATGTGTGCGTCGTGGGCGACGACGATCAATCGATCTATGGGTGGCGCGGCGCGGACATTCGGAACATTCTGGACTTCAGCAAGGATTTTCCCGAGCCAACGGTCGTGCGCCTCGAGGAGAACTATCGGTCGACGCCGCAGATTCTCGATCTTGCCAACTCCGTGATCGTCGCGAACACTGCTCGCATGGGAAAGACACTTCGCGCGACCCACGCGGCCGGCGAGAAGGTCACGGTCGTTCGCTCGCTCGACGAGCGCGACGAAGCGGATTTCGTCATCGGCGAAATCATGCAACGGCGATCGTCGGCAACGCTGCGCGAACTCAACGACGTCGCGATCCTGTATCGCACCAACGCGCAGAGCCGCGCTCTCGAGGAAGTGCTGCGCCGTCAGGCGGTGCCGTATCGACTCGTCGGCGCCGTGCGCTTCTACGATCGTCGCGAAATTCGAGATCTCATGTCGTACCTCAAGCTCATCGCGAACCCCGCTGACGACGAAGCCTTTCGTCGCGCGGTGGGCGTCCCGAAGCGAGGATTGGGCGAGACGACCATCGAGATGCTCTCCGAATTGTCGCGCGCACGAGGGCTCCCGATGTTCGAGGGTGCGCAAAATCCCGACGTGATCGCCGGACTGCGCCCCGCAGCGCGCGTGGCGCTTGCCGAATTCGTTCGCCTGATCGACTCGCTTCGACACAAGGCGACCGAAGCAGCGGTCGACGAGTTGCTGCGTGAGATTGTCGATGCAATTCGATACGGCGATTATCTCCAGGCAGAAGGACCAGAGTCCGCTGAGCGCCTCGACAATGTTCGCGAATTGATCACGGGGGCGGCGGAGCAGGTCGCCGACGAGCTGGGCGAAGTTGGGCTTCGTCCGCTCGATCATTTCTTGCAACGCGCGAGCCTCGTCTCCGACCCGAAGGGCGAGGGGCCGGACGCGGACGCCGTCACGATGATGACGCTGCACAACGCGAAGGGACTCGAATTCCCGCTCGTGTTCATCACGGGTCTCGAAGACGGGCTGTTCCCCCTCGCGAAAGCGTACGACGATCCGCCGCTCCTCGAAGAAGAGCGTCGGCTGCTCTACGTCGGCATCACACGCGCCGAAAAGAAGCTCTACATGACGTTCGCCGAAGAGCGCCGGCGAAATGGCGAAACAATGGCTGCTCGTCAGTCGAGTTTCCTCGACGCGATTCCGGAACCGCTCATCGAGAAAAAAGCGACGATCAAAGTGCGCAGCTCTGGCCGCTCCATGATGCGCGCCGGCGGAAGCGAGTCGAACTGGGGACGCAACTTTGGCGCGGGAACTCGCGGCGGCCGCGATGTCGGGGAGTTTTTCAACCGCCAATCGCCGTCGGCGCGCCGCCCTGGCTCGCCCGTGCGAAGCTTCGCGCCCGACGTTCCCGTCGAGGACGAATCTCAGGACGCGCCGATGTACGTCGTCGGTGCGCGCGTGAAGCACCGAAAATTTGGCGGCGGCACCATCGCGGAACTCGCCGGATCGGGTCGCGACGCAAAAGTCAAAATCGACTTCGACGACGAGACCATTGGGCGAAAAACGCTCGTTATCGCGCAGGCGAACCTGGAGCGCGGCGACGAATGAGTGTTTCACTCGACGATGTCAGGCACGTCGCGTTGCTGGCGCGCGTCGGGTTGACCGACGAACGCGCCGCCGCGCTCGTGGCGGAGCTCAACACGATTCTTCAGCACATGGACGTGCTGTCGCCGGTCGATACGACCGGCGTCGAGCTCGCGCCGAGTGACGCGGCGCCGACCGTGCTGCGCGCCGACGAAGGTCCTGCGATTCCGCTCGCCCGACCGCGCGAATCGTTCGCGCCGAAGATGCGCGATGGGTTTTTTCTCGTGCCGCGCCTCGATACGCATGAGGATGCAGGAGGCGCATCGTGACGAACGGCGGGTCGTCGACCGCGACCGATGCTGTGTCGGCGAGTCTCGCGCGGGCGCGTGAGGTCGGTGCCGGTCGCGACGGGTTGAATATCCTGTTATATCAGGATGCTGATGGCGCGCTCGCGGAGGCCGCGCGGCATGATACGGTGTCATCGACGGGACCGCTCGCCGGTGTGCCGGTTGTCATCAAGGACAACATCGCGACGTTGCGCATGCCGACATCGTGCGGCTCCAAGATTCTCGAAGGATACGTCAGTCCGTACGAGGCCACGGCGGTCACGCGTCTGCGTGAAGCGGGAGCGGTCGTCGTCGCGAAGTCCAACATGGACGAGTTCGCGATGGGCTCGTCGACGGAGAACAGTGCGTTCGGTCCCGCGAGGAACCCGATCGCGCCGGATCGCGTGCCGGGCGGGTCGTCAGGCGGATCCGCGGGCGCGGTTGCGTCGGGAATCGTGCGGATCGCGCTCGGGTCCGAGACGGGCGGGTCGGTTCGGCAGCCCGCGGCGTTTTGCGGAATCGTCGGCGTGAAACCGACGTATGGCCGCGTCAGCCGCTATGGCCTGGTAGCGTTTGCGTCGTCGCTCGACCACATCGGCGTGTTCGGTGCGACTGTCGACGATGCGGCGCTCGGCCTTGAGACCATCGCCGGCCACGACGCGAACGACGCCACGAGCGTGAACAGACCGGTGGAGAACTTTCGCGCGGGTCGTTTGAGCGCGAGCCCGCTGAAAGGCGTCGTCGTCGGAAAGCCGGTCGAATACTTTCCCTCCGATCTCGATCCGAAGATCGCGGAACGGTGCAACACCGCGATTGATGAACTACAGCGTCTCGGCGCTGAAGTTAGAGAAGTGTCGTTGCCGCACACCCGGCTGGCGATCGAGGTGTACTACATCGTTGCGCCGGCCGAAGCGTCGTCGAACCTGGCGCGCTTCGACGGTGTCCGGTACGGACTTCGCATCGAAGGCGACGGGCTGCGCGGAATGTACGAGGCGACGCGGTCGTCGGGGTTCGGCCCCGAGGTGACACGACGAATCATCCTTGGTACGTACGTGTTGTCCGCGGGCTACTACGACGCCTATTATCGCAAGGCGATGCAGGTCCGGCAGTTGATCTCGCGCGACTTTGCCAACGTGTTCGCGAGCGGCGTCGATCTTCTCTTCACGCCGACCACGCCGACGACTGCGTTTCCCCTTGGCGCCAAATCCGATCCCTACGAGATGTACCTGAGCGACATCTTCACATGCACCGCGAATCTCGCGGGCGTGCCGGCGATGTCGCAACCGATTGGGCGGGTCGACGGATTGCCGGTCGGCGGTCAGTTCATTGCGCCGCATTTCCACGAGGCGGGGATGTTCCGCGCGGCATACGCGCTCGAGCGAGCGCTCGGACCGCGCGCGTCGCAATGACCGGCGCGGCGTGGAGCGAAAAGTACGACCTCGTGGTCGGGCTCGAGGTGCACGTCCAGTTGTCGACGAACACGAAGCTGTTTTGCCGATGCTCGACCGATTTCGGTGCTGCGCCGAACGCGAACACGTGTCCCGTGTGCCTTGCATTGCCGGGAACGCTGCCGGTGCTCAACGCGACCGCTGTCGAACTGGCCGTCGCGGCGGCGCTCGCGCTGGAGTGCGACGTGCAGCCGGTGTCGGTGTTCGCGCGGAAGAACTACTTCTATCCCGACTTGCCGAAGGGTTATCAGATCTCTCAATTCGACCGGCCGCTCGCGCTTGCGGGCCGCGTCGCGGTTGGCACGAAACCCGATGGCTCGACCCACTCGATCGGCATCACCCGCGTCCACATGGAAGAAGACGCCGGCAAATCCGTCCACGACCGATTCCCCGGCGCGTCGGCGGTCGACCTCAATCGCTCCGGCGTTCCGCTCATCGAGATCGTGAGCGAGCCGGACATTCGAACGTCGGCCGAAGCTGACATGTACCTCCGCGGGCTGAAGGAAATTCTCGAGTACACCGGCGTGAGCGACGTCAGCATGGAGAAGGGAAGCCTCCGCGTCGACGCCAACGTGAGTGCGCGTTTGCATGGCGCCCCGGCGCTCGGCACGAAGACCGAAGTCAAGAATGTGAATTCGTTTTCCGGCGTCATGCGTGCAATCGACGTCGAGTTTGCGCGGCAATGCGCGCTGCTCGATGCCGGCGGAACGATCCAGCAGCAGACGATGTTATGGGACGCGGATGCGAACGAGGTGCGTCCGGCGCGCTCGAAAGAGGGAAGTCACGACTACCGGTATTTCCCGGAACCGGATCTCCCGCCGCTCGTCGTCTCGACGGATCGCATCGAGTTAATTCGCATTTCGCTGCCGGAGTTGCCCGCGGCGCGTCGCGATCGCTATCGACGATCACACACGGACCTCACGGCGTACGACGTCGATGTCCTGACCACGGCTCGGGCCATCGGTGATTACTTCGAGGCGCTCACGGCCGCGAGCGGCGACGCGAAGACGTCCGCGAATTGGCTGATGGGCGAAGTGCTCGCGTCGTTGAAGGACACTGGGGGAACGGTCGCGGACTTCCCGGTCGCGCCGGCGGCGCTTGGTGAACTGCTGTCGATCGTGAAAGACGGGACGGTGAGCAACAGCGCGGCAAAGAAGGTGTTCGCGATCATGGTCATGGACGGCGGAACCCCGCGCGCGATCGCTGAGCGGGAAGGGCTATTCAAGATTACTGATGATTCGGCGCTCCTGCGATGGATCGACGACGTGTTCAGGGACCATCCGGATGAAGCGGCGCGTTTCGTCGACGGCGAACGACGTCTTCAGGGCGTGCTTGTTGGCCACGTCATGAAGAAATCCCGCGGAAGCGCCGATCCCAAGCGCGTCAATCAATTGCTGGCGGCTCGGCTCGGAACGTAGAGGGAGTTGCCGAGGTCTTTGGCGAACGGAAGCGTTGCCGTCGGAAGTCCGAAATGCCGTTCGGCTTCCTCGTGCAAACGGCTCGCGCCGGACTCGCGGAGGACCGAGCGACGCAGTTGCTTCGCCAACCGCAAGGCGTGGTCGCCAGATGGATCGAGCGTGAATGGCTCAGCGCGATCCATTCGAATCAACAGATCCATGATGAAGTCGTACGACCGCGCCAGATAGCGGCCGACGTCGTCGTCGAGAAGATCCCATCGGCTGTTGTCCGTCATCAACTGAAAGATGCGCTGCCACGACTCGTTGTCCGCCACGATGACCATGCCGCGGAAAATGCGCCGGTTCGTCGATGTGCTGAAGATCGTCGGGCTGAGCACGCGATCGAGCAGCCCGTCAGCGGGTGAATGATCGATCAGGATCAGTTCGCGTGCGCGGCGCGCGCACTCCGCGCCAAGGTGCGTTTCGAACCGGCTCTCCCAGTACGAGTGCCCGAGCGACGACGTACTCGAGGTAACCGCGAGCTGTTTGGGAACGAAATAGTTGTGCGCCACGGAATCCGCCGCCAGGTGCGACAGATAGCCGAGCCCGAACGCCTTCAGGCGTTCGTCGTTCGCCCCGTCGAAAATCTCCATCCCGACGTTCCACGAATGACAATGCCGCCCCACGGGCGCGTACTTTTTGGCAATGCTCGTATCGGCCGCGATCGAACCATATAAGAAGTCATATGAGAATTCGCGAAGCAGCGCTGCCACCGCGGGAGGCAGCAGCGCGAGCGAGCGCATCACGGCTTCGCCGAGGAAGACGTGGGTGCCCGGCGTCCACGCGTGCGCTACGCCGGGTGCGACAACCAACGCGATCGCGACGAGCCACGCGCACCAAACCCACTGCTCGGCGCGTCCGCGCTTTCGCGGACGACTTCTATACGCCAAACCGCTTTCGCTGACGCCGCATCGAACGGCGCAGGCCTTTCAGTTCCGCGGCAACGACGTCATCGATCGCATCGTGGGCGCGGGTAACATAGTCCGACACCTTCTCGACGATTTGATCGCGCGGAACACGGTCCCACATCTCTTCGCCTCGCTCCGCGGCCCAATGCGCACCGCGTTTCCCGAGCTTGGCGGCGTTCCGGCCGGCCCACGTCGCGCCCTGGCCGACGCGGTCGATTACCGGAGTCAGCGGCCGACTGCCCGACGGGCCGCGACGCATCATGTAGGTAATTCCCGCGCCGATCGTTGCGCCGATCAGCGCCGCCGTTAGGAGATCGTATTCCGCTTCACGCGTGCCGCCGGCTTCGCGGACGCGGACGGATGCGCGGGGCTGCGGCGGGCGCTTCCGCGGTTGATTCGGTGTCATTGTTGTGGCCATCACCTTCCTCCTGTATGTCGTCGAGATCGTCGGCCTGGTCAGCCGCATCGACCTCTTCTGACGCAAGGTCCGTCCCACTGTGTCCTCGGAACGCCGCTGCGCCCGTTTTAACCCCTCGCAAGGTCGAGGCCGTCGAAACGAAAAGGTTCTCCGCCTCTTCCTGTACTACACCGAGCAGCGCAGTAAAGTCATTCAGCCGTTCTTGCGTAATGGCAACCGCATCGCGAACGGTGTCGTTTGCTGCTTGGACCGTTTCGCTAACCGACCCGAGATCCGACTTCGCCGTCTCAGTGATGGACCGAACGTTATCCGTGATCTCGCTGATGCGGGCAAGCAGCGGCGACAGGCTCTTCTCGGCGCGATCTATCAGGGCGTCGACTCGCTGCTGGGTGCGTTTGAGCTCGAGCGCGATGGCAATGACCACGGCGACCAGCGCGACCACCGCCAGGGAGTTGATCACTGTCGCGATCGCCGTGAGTGTCTCTAACCCGCTGCTCATCGGGGCATCAGTCGTCGTAAGAGAAAGTTCTGTCCGCCCCGACCGCTGGCGCTGTTTGTGCCGAAGGGTGCAAAGCCGAGGCCATCACTGGCGCCGTCACGCCAGTCCGCATCCTATCTCCTCGGTCCGCCATGTCAAGAATAGAACGCCCTGCCATTGACCGCGACTCACGCGGCTAACCATTCTTCGCTCCGTTGCGGAAATTCACAACGCGCTCAAACAAACCATGCCCGCACTGCAGTTCGTCGTCGAAGGTGGAAATCAGCTCGCCGGCACGATCACGCCGTCCGGGAACAAGAACGCCGCGCTACCGATCATTTGCGCCGCGCTTCTGACCGACAAGCCGGTGACGCTGCTGAACGTCCCGCGCATTCGCGACGTTGAGACGCTCGTCGAGCTCGTCGCGTCAACAGGAGTCGACGTCACCTGGCAGGACCGAAACACGCTGAACATCCATGCAAAAACGGTCCGCGCGGATAATCTCGACCCGCAGCTCTGCAAGAAAATTCGCGCTTCGATCCTGCTCGCGGCTCCGCTCCTCGCGCGCTGCGGCCATATCGAGCTGCCTCCACCTGGCGGCGATGGTATTGGCCGCCGCCGCGTCGACACACATTTCCTCGCGCTCGAGCGCTTGGGTGCTGCGTTCGAGCTCGACGAGACGTTCCATTTGAGCACACCCGGACTCCGCGGAGCCGACGTCTTCCTCGATGAACCGAGCGTCACGGGAACCGAGAATGCGCTCACCGCGGCGGTCGCAGCGACCGGAACAACGATTCTTCGCAATGCGGCGAGCGAACCGCACGTGCAGGATCTCTGTCACTTCCTTATCGCACTCGGCTCTGAGATCGACGGTATCGGGACGAACAAGCTTACGATCACGGGCGGCCGCCCGTTGGGTAGCGCAACACATCGCATCGGTCCGGATCACATCGAAGTAGGCTCATTCATCGGTCTTGCCGCGGTGACGCGCTCGGAAATTCGAATCGCCGACGCCGGAATCGAACACCTGCGGTCGACGCTGATGGGCTTTGCGCGACTGGGAATCAGCTGCAAGATCGACGGCCCCGATCTCGTTGTGCCGGCAAATCAGGATCGCACGATCCAAAGCGATCTCGGCGGACATGTGCCAAAGCTCGAGGATCAGCCGTGGCCAGCGTTCCCGGCGGACACGATGTCGATTGCGCTCGTCACCGCGACGCAATGCAACGGGTTGATCCTGATTCACGAAAAGATGTTCGAGTCGCGACTGTTCTTCGTCGACAAGCTGCTCGGCATGGGGGCGCGCATCGTGTTGTGCGATCCGCACCGCGCGCTGGTGGCGGGCCCGTCGAAGCTGCGCGGCAACACGCTGGACTCGCCGGACATTCGCGCCGGTATGGCCATGCTGCTCGCGGCGCTGTGCGCGGAAGGGCAGAGCACGATCAACAACGTGGGACAAATCGAGCGCGGCTACGAGCGAATCGATGAGCGGCTTCGCGCGCTCGGCGCGAACATCGAGCGCGTGGAAGAACGGCGGCACTAGTCCGTCGAACGCGGACCATGGATGAGAATTCTCTAAACGTCGTTGACGCGTCGGAGCCCGTGCCCGGCTTCGACGCGCTCGGGATCCGCGCGTTTACGACAACGCGACAGGCCGGCAGCTTCGGCATGGCGACAGACGAGCCGGTGCGCGAGGTGACGGCGCGTTGGGCTGCGCTGCGACGCGACCTCGCGCCCGCCCGCCGCCTGGCGACCGTCGCGCAAGTTCACGGAGCGGAGATTGTCGTGCACCGCGTGGGATGGGACGGGTGGCTTCGCGGTCCCGAAGCCGACGGTCAGCTGTCGGTCGACACCGGCACCGCGCTCGCCGTCACCATCGCCGACTGCGTGCCCGTGTTCATCGCGCATCCGTCGGGCGCGGTCGCAATGCTGCACTCCGGATGGCGGGGAACGGCTTCACGCATCGTAGAGCAAGCGATCCAGCTGTTCGCGTATCACGGTTTTCTTCCCGCCGATCTGCACGTGCACACCGGCCCGTCGATCTGTGGCTCGTGCTACGAGGTGAGCGGCGACGTCTACGCGCAACTGACCGGAACCAATCCGGGCAAGCCGACGACCGTCGATCTTCGCGCGCTGATCGCCGAGCATGCCCGGGCGCGCGGTGTGGTCAACGTGACGTCGAGCGCCTCATGCACTCGCTGCAACAACGATCGCTTCTTCTCTCACCGTGCCGGAGACGCCGGCCGGCAACTGGGCGTCATTCAAGCGTTCGCTTAGCGGGACTGCGCGAGGGCGATCGCGCGTTCCAGCGCACCATCGACTTTCTGAGCCCGGTCGGCCGCGGTGCCACGCACGAACACGTCCGGCGCCAAGCCGACGCCTTCGAAGGTCTGCTTCGACGGAGTGTATTCGATCCACTCCGACAACTGAAAGGTCCAGCCGTTCGGCAACTCACGCACCATGGGGCCACCCGATGCACCGGCGGTCGTGTCGCCCACGATCGTCGTGTTCTGGCGAACTCGCATCGCGAGGATAAAATCTTCCGCGCTGCTGAAGTCGCGGCGATTGGAGAGGACGTACAGTGGTCCGTGGAATTGTCGCGCGCCCGACGGAGAAACGGTTTCGTCGGCGTATCCGGTGAATGCGTCGTGGCTCTGGCCGTTGCGGTAGCGCACGAACCCATACGTCTGCGACCGATCGGCGAACCGTCCAGCTACGTCGACGGCGATCGCGTACTTACCGCCGGAGTTGTTGCGCACGTCGACGACCAGCGATGACGCGGAGCGCATCGCGTCCATCGCGCCGTCGACCTCCGTGGACAACGCGTCGCTCTGGAAGCTCGCAATCCTCAAATAGCCGATCGTTGGCGACAGCATGCCATAGGTGACGCTCCCGCTGGGGGACGTCGTGGCGGTTGATACGTAGCGGTTGGCGATGACGCTTGCGTCGAAAAATGTCTGAGTCGTGTCGGCCGTCGAGAGGTAGCGCATCGGCGCCGTCACCCCCGTGGGAGTGAGCGATACATGAACGTCTTTCAATTCGGCCAACATGTTCGCGATCACGGAGGCGAGCTGGTCGTCGGTCGATGCCGCTTCCGCTTCCGGACGGTAGACGCCGCCGAGCGAATCCCAGTTGATCTTCTTGAGTTGGAAGAACGAGTAGTGAAGGTCGAACTGGTGCCAAACCTCGTCGAAGATGGCTCCGCGGTCCGTTGACGGGGCCGGGCCCACCAGCGCGTCGCTGCACGCCGTCGTCACGGCAACGCATGCGCCCAGCGCGAGGCCAATTGCGCGCGAGGCCTTCATCATCGTCCAGCCCCGCCAAAGCGTGTCACTATGCCAACGAGCAGCGATTGCGACGCCGTGCGCATCGGCTGAAGGTCCGCGTAGTCGAGCACTCGAATTCTGTACGCGTACTCAAGACCGATGCGGCGCGTCGCCGCGGGTGCGTAGGCCAGCGTCAGCGTTCCGCCGCGAAGACTCGACGCCGTGGCGAAGCGTGGTTGAATGGCGGCGTTGCTGCCGCGTGAGTCGGAGTACGGATGGTCGACGACGCCGACGAGCGGAACGCTGACGCCGATTCGCGCGACGCCGCCGCCAAATGCGCGCTGCATCGTGGCCGCTGGTCCGAGCGTGACGGTCCCGATGATGAAATTGGACACAGCCTGCGTCGGATCCTGGTAGCGGTGGGCCGTCCAGTTGACTGCGCCCGACAGCTCTGCGCCGAGCGAGAACGACGAGACGCCCGGGGTTCGCGCGACGACGCGCTCGAGGCCGATCGCGATGTCGCCCGCCGTCAATCGCTCTCCCGCGCCGACCGCGGTGCGGGTCGATGAGAGACCTCGCACGCCTCCGCCGGCCGCGATGGAGAACAGCGTACGGTCGCTTCGCCGCGCATAGCGCGCCAGCAGTTCGGAACCCTGCCCACCGAAGGCCAGCGGGGACGCGGTGGCGTCGAGTTGATCGGTGCGCGCGATGCCCGCGGAGATCGCGAACTCGTGGCGGGGGGAACGCGACGTGTCGATTTGCGCGGAGGCCGCATGGAACGCCGCCAGGAGGAGGCCGGTCGTCAGCGACGCAGTCGTCGATGGCTTCATCAATGGGAGACCGCGTGCGGGGTCAAGGAGGGAGGCGATGGCGGCGATCGTCGCGTTTCAAAAACGACAATGACGATATCGTAATGAAAATTTCGTAACTTCGCGGATCGATGGGCGGCGAAAACACCCGGAGGGAACTGCTACCGGAAAGACGATCAAACAATCTATGCGTCAACAGCGGACGCGACCGCGTTGAGGTTGTGCCCGCCTATGCGCGATCCCGCGAATCGGAATGTGCGCTTCTGATGCGTTTGCTAACGCCGGCACTCAGGCTGCCGTCAAAACGAAACGCGCCGACGCGGGTGCGACTTCGCGACGCCGGCAGCGGGGGCTGACCGACGCAATGAGTTCACCGGGTGGAGGAGGGTAGTACCATGAAGGAAGCAGTTCGGATTGCG
>JBDTAE010000333.1:0-9389 GCA_039924785.1 Gemmatimonadaceae bacterium
TCGATCGTGCTCCCGCTCGCGCGGCCGCTCGCCGGGCGTGTTCGCGCGTTGAACGAAGCGCTCCGCCATGCGTCGGCGTCCAGCGGCGCCGTCCTCGTGGACCTTGCGAAGCACTCCGTCGGATCGGACCCCAGGATATGGAGCGCCGATCGTCTTCATGCCAACTCGGCCGGCCATGCGCGGATCGCTGCGGCGCTCGCGTATGCGCTCGGCCTGCCCGACACCGATGAGACATGGGCACACCCGCTGCCGACCGAGTGGCCGCGATCCTTGCCGGCAACCATCCTGGCCGAGATCCGATGGCAACGCGACTATTTCCTTCCGTGGGTCTGGCGGCACCTGCGCGGACGATCATCCGGTGACGGCCGCGTTGCCAAGCGGCCGTCGCTTTCGGTGTTCGTCGAGCGCTAGACCTTTACCGCGCGCGAACCGTAGCGGCGCTGGCGGTCAGGCCTTCGAACGGAGGCTGAGGCTCAGCGTCATCATGAGAACCATCGCGGCGGCGGCGGTGAGATAGGCAGCACTCAACCCCGGCAGGCCGCCCCCCGCCCTGTCGGCAAGGGCACTCAGCACCGCCACGACGAGCAGGTTGCCGATCGCGATGCCGATGTTAACCAGCGCCTGCGCCGAGCCCCGCTGGCGCTGATCGACCTCGTCGAGCACCACGGTGCGCAGCGTGCCGCCGACCACGATGCCCACGCCGGTGCCGATGAACAGCGTCGCAAGCATGTACACCGCGAAGTGCGCGGCGCCGAAGCCGATCAGCGCCGATCCCGCCGCCAACGTCCCGAAGCCCCAGAGCATCACGACGCGCGCGCCAATGCGATTCTGCATTCGTCCAAAGCCCATCGACGCGAGCGATGAGCAGAGCACGAGCGGCAGCAGCAGCAGGCCGGCTTTATTCGACGGCGTGTGGAAAGCGGCGACGGCGACCGACGCGATGAAGATGACGCTCCCCATCCCGAAACCCGCGCCGACGCACAGCGCCCACGTCGTCCGAAGCTGGCGCGTCGTGAAGAGCGTCATCGGCACGATCGGCTTGGCGGCGCGCCGCTCGACCCAAATGAGCACCGGCAGCGCGCAGACGCAGATGCAAAGCAGCAGCGGCCACAGCGTCTGCCCGAGCGCCATATCGAGCGCGCGGTTGATACCGAGCATCAGGCTCGTCAGCATGACCGTGAGCACCGTTATGCCGGCGTAGTCGAACGGCGGGTGATCGGCCGCGCTTGCCGCCGAGGGGAGCGCCCGCGCGCCCATCGCGAACACGACGACGGCGATGGGCAGGTTGATGAGGAAGATCCACTGCCAGCTTGCGACGACGAGCAGCAGCGACGCGATGACCGGCCCGATGAGGAACGCGATGCCGTACGTCGCACCGATCAGTCCGAGGATCCTGCCGCGCTGCTCGGTCGGAAACGCGTCGCCCACGACGGCGCTGGCGGTCGGCGTGATGCCGCCGGCACCCAGCCCCTGCACGGCGCGACCGACGAGCAGCATGCCGAAGGTGCTCGAACGCGCGACGAGCAGCGAGCCGAGCGCGAAGCCGGCGATGTCGAGGAGATAGATCGCTCGGCGGCCGAACCGATCGCTCAGGTTCGCCATCAGGGCCGTGCTGCTGAGCGAGCACAGACTGAACACGATGGTGACGAGGCCGATGTGCCGGTTGTCGACGCCGAATGCGGCGCGGAGCGCCGGGATGGCGGGCGCGATGACGGCCGTGTCGAGCGCCGCCATGAACACGCCGACGAAGAGCACCGTGAGGATGCGGCGACGCGATACGTCATCGAACGGTGCTGGTCCGGTCTCGGCGACCGCGAGCCCAAGGGCGGACATACTGGAAAGTAGCGGCTAGCCAAACCGCTGACAGTCGGGCGGCGTCGCGAGTTGCAAAGCGCACGTCGAGCCCGTAAGGTCCCACCGTCCCGTCGCCACCCAGAGGAGGAATTTGGGGTGGCCGCGAGTGGGGGATTTTGAGGTGGCCACCGGGGTCGATTCGGCGCGAACAGACAAGTCGCTCTTGCTTGCGGCGGCGAACGTATTGGGCACAACGACTTTCCTAACCCACTACTCAGAAGGCTTGCGACATGACAGTTGATTCCACGGCGATCGAAGGGCGCGAAGACGGCGGCGCATGGGTGGCGAGCACCGTTGGCGCAGCGGGTTTTCGCGCGGAGCTCGCCGCGCGCTCGCATCAGGCGCTGTCCGACGAACCGACGTCGTTCGGCGGAACGGACGCCGGCCCCACGCCGTATGAGTATCTACTCATGGCGATCAGCGCGTGTACATCGATGACCGTTCGAATGTATGCGACGCGGAAGGGATGGCCGCTCGAGTCGGCGGTGGTCTCGGTTCGTCAGGCACGATCGCACGAGCCCGATTGCGCCCGATGCGAGACGGAGTCCGTCGGGATGGGAAACATCGAGCGGAAGATCGAGCTATCCGGTCCGCTCACCGAAGAACAGCGCGCGCGGTTGTTGGACATCGCCGAACGGTGCCCGATCAAGCAGACGTTGGAGAAGGGTGTTCACGTGAAGCCAATCGCGGTGGTCGCCTAACTGCCAAAGCGGACTCGTTCGATCAGTCTTCGGTGTGAGGACGGCAGCCCGCGGCAGCCCGCGAAGTAGTGATCTCTGACGCGCGTCGTAGGTCCGGTGCATACGCCGACCGGGAACCGCCATGCCGATGTCTTGTCAAGGCGATGTACAGCATTTCGATTGACAAGCGGCGAAGTCCTTGTAGACTCAAATTTCATGAAACGCTCCCGACGTCTTTCGACCGGCGACGGTCATCCGATCGCGGTCGTCGCCGACCGCACTGGACTTTCCCAGGACGTTCTTCGTGTGTGGGAACGTCGATACGGGGCGGTACAGCCCGGGAGAGGGCCAGGCGGACAGCGCCTTTACACCGACGCCGACGTGGAACGCCTCCGGCTGCTTCGCGACGCCACGAAGTCGGGGCGCGCAATCGGTCACGTGGCCGCGCTGCCGGTGGAAACGCTCGCGCGTATGGTGGGAGAGGACGTTGCCGCTCGCGAACAGCGTTCCATGGGAACGGGGGCGATGGACAGTCCCGCTGAGCTCAACGCGTCCCTCCTCGTGCTAGCCCAGTCCCTGAACGGCGGCGCCGTCGACGAGGAGCTCAGGCGCGCCGCCGCCCGGCTCGGGCTGGCTGGCTTCGTTGAATTCGTCGCGGTTCCGCTCCTTCAAAAGGTGGGCGAAGAATGGCACGCTGGACGCCTGACTCCTGCATCTGAGCACTTGGTAACGGCGTCTGTGCACGACATCGTCGTCGACGTAATGCGGTCTCTGGGGCAGCAAAACGGAGCGCCGAGGCTCGTTGTCGCCACACCGGCGGGAGAGCGTCATCTGGTAGGTGCAGCCCTCATAGGAGCCATGGCGGCCATCGACGGTTGGAACGTGCTCTACATGGGGGGCGATTTGCCGGCGGAGGAGATCGCCCGCGTCGCGCGAGCGGCCGACGCCCGTGCGGTGGCGGTGAGCGTGATCTTCGTCGAGAATCGGGAGTCGACACTGAACGAAATGCGCACGTTGCGGGGGCTGCTTCCCGCGGACGTCCTCCTCATTGCGGGAGGTGATGGAGCAAAATCCATCTCCGCTGATCTATCGCTTGCCGGAATCCTGGTGCAGTCCGGCGTGGCGGGACTGCTCGCCGCCGTCCGCGCCGACCGGCGGCGCTAGCCCAAAGGCTAGTAGCGAGGTCGGTTTGCAAACGACGGCGCGTGGAAAGCCACGCGCCGCCGAGTTCTTTCAGAGCGTTCCGTTGGTCTTGTGGCGGGCCTTAGCGACCGGCTGTCGCGGGCTTGGCCGTCGGAATGAGGACGCTGTCGATGACGTGAATGACGCCGTTCGAAGCGGTGATGTCCGCCGTCACGACCTGTGCGCCGTCCACATAGACCTTGCCGTCGCGAACGACAATGTTCAAAGACTCTCCATTGAGCGTCACCGGCGTTGCGCCGTTGGCCGCAACCACATCTGCCGCCATGACCTTGCCGGAGATGACGTGGAACGTCAGGATCGACGCGAGCTTTTCCTTGTTGGCCAGGAGGCCTTCAACGGTGCCGGCCGGAAGTTTGGCAAATGCCGCGTCGGACGGGGCGAATACGGTGAACGGACCAGGGCCCTCGAGCGCGCCCACGAGATCGGCGGCCTTCAATGCTGCAACCAGCGTCTTGAAGTTGCCCGCGTCTACAGCAACCTGCACGATGTTCTTCATGTTGGTGTTCTCCTTGGCTGAGTGTTGTTGCGCCGACGCGATCGCCGGCAGGGTGAGCAGGGCGGCGATTGCCACTGCGCCAAACGTGGTTTTCCTCATGGGAATCTTCTCCGAGAAACGGGGGGACGTCGCGACGGCGACGCTTGCCGTTTTACCGTGTTCATACATTGTCCAAGCATTGTATAGCAACAATACGTATATTTCCGCCATTGTCAATGCATTGTCCATATCTTTTCTTGACGCTTGGCAGTTGAACTCGTAGAATCAGCGTATGAAATCCCGGTGCTGGATAGCAATCACTGAACGGCGCGAACGTCTCGCTGCCGCGGTTCGACACGGCTCGCGCGGTTTACGCGGTTTACGCGGTTTACGCGGCTTACGCGGTTTACACCGCCGATGAGTCGTTTCCAGCCGCTCCCCGAGGAACCACGCCGACTGATTTTGGTCACGGGCGCCAGCGGCTACGTCGGCGGTCGACTCTTGAGAGCGCTCGACGAACGAGGCCAGCGCGTGCGATGCATGGCGCGGCGTCCGGAAGATCTTCGCGCTCGGCTTTCAAACCGCATCGATGTCGTCCGCGGCGATGTGCTCGAACGCGAGTCGCTGGCAACCGCGCTCTCCGGCGTCGACACCGCGTTTTTCCTGATACACGGAATGGCGGGTCCAGAAGATTTCACGCGCGTGGAATACGAAGGTGCGCGCAATTTCGCGCGGGCGGCGCGGGAGGCCGGCGTCCGCCGGATCATCTATCTCGGGGGTCTCGGGGGCGACGGACAACTTTCGGCGCACCTCGAGAGCCGGCAGGAGGTCGGTCGGCTACTGCGTGAGTCCGGAGTGCCGACGATCGAGTTGCGCGCTTCGGTGGTCATCGGCTCGGGAAGCCTGTCGTTTGAGCTGGTGCGCGCGCTGGTCGAGCGTCTGCCGGTGATGCTTGCGCCTCGATGGGTTAGCGAACGAACGCAGCCGATCGCCATCGACGACGTGATCGCGTATCTGGTCGCTGCCCTCGACGTGAACCTCGCGTCGAGCGCTGTCGTTGAAGTTGGGGGCGGCGACCGCGTGTCGTACATGGACATCATGCGCGAGTACGCTGCGCAGCGCGGCCTGCGGCGGTATTTCGTTCCCGTGCCGTTTCTGTCGCTTTGGTTGTCGAGTCGTTGGCTTGGCCTCGTCACCCCCGTGTACGCTCGAATCGGCAGAAAATTGATCGAGAGCGTACGCAATGAGACGGTAGTTACGTCCTCACGCGCCACAGAACTTTTCCCGGAAATCCATCCACGCTCCATGGCGGAGGCAATTCGGCGAGCCCTGGCCAATGAGGATCGGGAATTTGCGGAAACGCGTTGGTCGGACGCCGCGTCCTCCGCCGGACGCGCCCAGCAGTGGGGTGGGGATTCTGTCGGCGCGCGGCTCATCGACTCGCGGAGCATTTTCACCCAGATCGAGCCCACGCAGGCGTTCAGCGCGGTCGAGCGGATTGGGGGAGCGGTCGGCTGGTATTACGGAGATTGGATGTGGCGTATTCGCGGCTTTCTCGACTTGCTGGCTGGCGGGCCGGGAATGCGCCGTGGCCGCCGCGATCCGATACACGTTCTTCCCGGCGACACGGTCGATTTCTGGCGAGTCGAAGCCATCGAGCCCGGCCATTTGCTTCGCCTGCGCGCTGAGATGCGGTTGCCCGGCCGCGCGTGGCTTCAATTCGAGGTTGTCGGCGCCGACGGCGGAAGCCACATCCGGCAGACAGCCATGTTCGAGCCGCACGGATTGGCCGGTTTAGCGTATTGGTATGCGCTCTATCCGGTGCACGGGTTCGTCTTTGGCGGAATGCTCAACGGGATTGCGAAATCGGGCCGCAGCGAGAACAGGCGCGGCGGCGCAGACGTTTCGCCAAATGTTTAGAGCGGTTCGCAAGCCGCATCAGAGTTCTCTGATGGCTCGCCTGTGCCGCTGGGTCCGCTGTTCGTCCCGTCTTGTCCTCGTTGCCGGTGCGTAGTAACATCGGGTCCGTCGGCTGTTGCTTGAGCGATGACGCTCGTCGGAACGTGCACGAGGTCCTCGATGACAGCAGTGTTTTGGGGCGCGGCACTCTCGCGCGACGATGGATCGACAGCCGACGGCATCCACCTGCTGTGGACTGCCCCGTACGCCGCGGGCTATTCGCTCAGCGGCTACGACATTCAGCGTCGCGCGAGCCGCTGGAAGCCCAACATCACCTGCTATACGCTGACGCGCGCAGAGCTCGACATTCTGCAGCAGTATGTACCGGTCACGACATCCGTGGGCGTCGTGACGGTAAGCCAGACGCCCTGCCCCAAGCTTCCGCCCGATCTACCGAACGATCCGTACACCGGCGGCGGCGGCGGCGACACGGGCAAGCTGCAGTGCGTCGACTTTAGCAAACTGTCGACAAAGAATCACGCGGCGATCGACACGATCGACGGTCTGTCGCTCGTGGCATTCGACACGCATGGCAGACGTCGCCCGCATGTGTTGCAGCGCACGATCGGCAACATGCACGGCGTCGACGTCGTCGAACGCCTCGACATCTCATTGCCCGCGCCGTCACGTCGAGTGGTGGTGACGCTCGTGAGCTTCGCCAAGGCGGCAAAGCTCACGGCGCTCGACGTGAGCGGCAGAGTGCTCGCGTCCAAGACATTTCACGCACTGCAGCGACACGCGGGAACGATCACCCTCGCCGCAAGCGGCATCGCACGCGTGCGAATCGACACGCCGTCGGACGAAACGCTGCTCCTTCGCTTCTGCTGGGAGACGGGCGGGGCCAAAGAAACGAAGGACGTCGCGGGTCTCAAGACGCACGCGATGGAGGCGACCGGACCGAGTGACCAAAGTGCCGTCACTCAAACTGCGGTGATTGGTCCGACTCCGTCGATATCGAGCGATGCACGGGCGTCGCTGGGATGTTTTCGCTATCGCATCGTGCTCGACGGACCGCACCAAGTCGTCGAAGTGGGTGCGCAGGTGTCGGGGATGATCGCGATTGCGCTGCGCGAAGGACAGGCTGTCGATAGTCGGTACGTCGCCAGCACGAATGGGTTGCAGGCCGCGATCTTCTTCGAGCGCGGCGCCGATGAAGTGTTGATCTACACCGGTGTACGCGTCGCCGGTTTGACGGTCTGCATCGACGTTCCGCCGTCGCCGGCCGAGGAAGCGAAAGAGTGGGGCGGCGTCCCGTATATCGCGCGCGGCATTCAACTTCCGGCACGCGCGGTGAACGCTGCACTGTCGACCGCGAGTGACGAACGAGCACTCGCGGATTCGCGTCTGCTCGCCGGTGAAACGCTCGATCCGTCCGCGTTTGCCGACATCGCGGACACGCTCGACACCACAGCCAGCGCCGGGCCTGCGTCGCCGATGTGGTACACGATGCGCGTGCGAGAGAAGCTGACCGATCCCTTCATCGAGACGCGACCGTGGCAGTATGCGCTTTCTCTAACAATCGACGCCGCGGTCCGTCGCGCCTTAGGCTTCGGATATCTCGACAAAGGCGCCGGCCTCACCTCGGGCTCGCGGTACGACTATCGCATCACCGGTCATTTTCTCCGCCGCGATATCGAAGAGCAGTTGTTCGCGTTCCATACGATTCCGTCGACGACGACGCTTCCCGCGACGTTCCATCTCGACCGCGTGCGCGTCTCGACGCCCTCTCCGTCGATCGTCGAGCTGTATCCGGCGGTGCCGGCAACCGCGCTGCGCGGCACATCGCGCAAGGGAATCGCGTTCTCGCCGAGCGGCCTGCTGCCGCCGAGTGTTACGCTTGGCTTCGATGTGCCGGTGATGCGGGTCGTGCTCGAGCTCGAGCCCGCGACCACGGGCACCGTGAGCTATTCGGCAAAGACAACCGACTTCATCGTGGGGTTGAGCGGCACTGTGTTCACCGGGACGATCGTCGGCGCACCGCGCGTCACCATCGACTTCGCCGAGCCGATCGACACGCTGGAATTGCGTGGTTCAGGATTCTTATATGGCGTGCGGTTGCCGTCGCCCACGGCCGGCGATCCGACCGACGTTATCGACTCCACCGTCATTCTGCCTGCCGTGCAGTACACCCCGACGTCGCCGCCCGCGCCGCCACCATCGCTCGGCACGCAAAATCTTCAGCAGCCGATCCTCGAGATCGATCCGGCGGTCACGACCCAGCAAGCGCCGGAAGCGCTCGGCTTCACGTTGCGATGGGTACCGCCGGCCATCGGCTCGAGCACGGTTGCACCATGGCCGACGGACCTCGGCGCAGTTCCGCCGTTCGACGTCGCGGGGTTTCTCCTCGAGCGACGGAGAGTCGACACGAGCGGCCCATTCGTCGCCATTGGGGACTCGACGTTGCCGACCGTGTTCTTTGGCAATCGTGGCGCGCGCTCCGATCCGCCGCAGTTGTACTTCGGTATGGACATGCTGCTCGTCTTTCCAGAGGTCTCATCGCCGACGCCGCCTGTCGATCCGTGGATTTCCGTGAACGACGTGCTGCACAGCGCCGGGAATCCGTCCGGACCACCGCCCGGAAGCTTGCATCAGTACCGAGTGTCTTCTATTGATGCGATCGGCCGCCATTCGACGACGCCAACGACAGGGTCGGTGGTGCGGCTCGAGAAGCACATCGCGCCGCCGCCGCCGGTGGGTCCGGAGGAAACGCTCGCCGCTGGTACCGTGCGCCCGCCCGGCGTGCGCGCCCGTGTGCTGCAAAAGAGCGATCCCGATCTCGCGGACGACGACGTCACGTTGCTCGGCGCAAGCACGAACGCGATCGTGCTGGAGTGGGGATGGACGGCCACCGAGCGCGCGCGCGATGAGTACGCCGCCGAGTTTAGAGTTTACTGGAATTCGCTCCCGCCGGACGTGGTGAACGGAACGCTGCACGATCCGGCGTCGCTCGTCGGCGCGGCGTATGAGATGTCGTGCACGTTCGATCAAGCCGTAGCGGCGGATGCGATGAAGGGGCGGTACGTGCTCTCGCCGACGTACCCGTTCAAGGTGGCCGGTCACGGTGCGGGCACGAACATCACAATGCAGCTCGAGCCATCGGTCCTGCATCCCGAAATTGTGCCGTCCAGCGCGACGTTCACGTTCACCCCGATTCTCACCGGCGCCGAGCAACGTCCGGCAGCGTGGCAGGAGCGGTCCGCGGTAATCGCGATTGGTGC
>JBDTAE010000334.1:0-3511 GCA_039924785.1 Gemmatimonadaceae bacterium
GGCCAGCGAATAGGCGCCGGGCGATCGCGCCGCGATTGCGATCAGTGACGACGGAGCGAATGACAGGTGCGACCCAAGGCGATCCGGCCCATGCAGGTTTGCCTGCCGGTGCTCGTGGACGCCCGGCAGCGCACTCGCGACGACCGACATCCCAAGCACCGCGCCGAGCGCGGGCATCCCGGTGTTGAGTGACTTGTTTTCAGACCGCGCCAACACGGGAACGACGAGCCCAACCAGAGCACCGGCGACGGCGGCCACATTCAGCAACGTCGCGTCCGATTGCCTGAAATCCAGCGGTCTGGCAAGAAGCCGGTCGCCGGCGAACGCGCCGACCAGATAGCCGCCGGCGAGGAACGCCGTGGTCTGACTCGTTGTGGGATTCTGAATGAGCCCGCTCACCGATGCACCGGCGAGCGCACCGACGAGCGCCGCGGTGCTCGTCGCCTCGACGTCGCCCGCCGTGACCTGATAGCTGGCGCGCCTCGGATATTTCACACCGATCGGATAGCCGATCACCGATACCGCCGCCACCGCGCCAGCCATCGTGCGCGACGACCCACTCGCGGCACCAGTGACGACCAATGACGCCGCGGCGGCCGTTTCCATCCCGAACATCGCCGCGTCCGCCTCGGCGTCGGTCAGTTTCTCTCCGAGCGAAATGCCCGCAACGGTCCCTGAAATCGCCCCGGCGAGCGACAGCGCGCGCACGCCCGTTTCCGCGTGCCCCGTGACCGCATAGCCGGCGAGCACGCCAATTCCTCCGCCCGCGAGCGCGAGATTTCCGGCGAGGTCGCTCTGCGCGCGGGTGAATGGCATCGAACGCGCGGCAGAATACGCGGCGAAGAAGGAGGCGCCTGCGGTCGCGAGATAAACCGCCCCCGCGGCCGTCGGATCTGTCGTCAGCGACGCCGCAAGCCCACCGTACACTGTGGCGCCGAGGAAAGTCTGATGACGGACGAAAGCACCGCCGGCCGGCTCAGAGACGAGATCGGCCGACGTCTCCGTGCTTGGACGTCCGTTCGCGGCGGTAGCGGAGTTCACGGCATCGCCGAGCAACGCGCGTTGGGCAGACGTCAGGGGAAAGCGCTCGAGCGCGCCTGTGGCCCGCTGGATGACAAGGACAAAACCGCCGCCGGGATCGACCGAATACAATCTCGCTTCTCGGTACGATTGCGACGTCACCGGCCAAGCCGGCGACGCAAGCCGAAGTCGCGCCGCCAACGCCGGCGTCACGGCCACGACTCGCCCCGCGCTGTCGAACGGCACAGGCGTCTCGATCGTCTGCGCGGCGACCCCACGCGCGAGCACGACGAGAGCCGGGGCGACCATCATCCACTTCATACCGAAGGGTGCGTTGCGTACAGAGCATTTGCAAGGCATTCTCCGGGATGATTTTGAAACGCATTTACGACGACCTGCTCTCGCAAACCAGCTACTTGCTCGGCTGTGAGAAAACTGGTATTGCGGTGGTGATCGACCCGAATCGCGAGAGCGAACGCTACGTGGCCGAGGCGGAGCAGGAAAAGCTCAAGATCTCGTTCGTTACTGAAACTCACATTCACGCCGATTTCGTGTCTGGCGCGCGGTCCTTGGCGCGTGCGACCGGCGCCGAGCTGCTCCTGTCCGCCGAAGGCGGAAATGACTGGAGCTACCGGTTCGCGCAGTCCGACGGCGCGCGTCTCGTTCGTGACGGCGACACCTTCGACGTCGGCCGGATTCGGTTGCAAGTACTGCACACGCCGGGGCACACGCCGGAGCACATCTGCTTTCTCGTCACCGACACGACTGTCTCGCAATGCCCGCTCGGACTGGTCTCGGGCGATTTCATTTTCGTCGGCGACGTGGGACGACCCGACCTGCTCGAGAAAGCAGCGCACGTCGCGGGCACCGCCGACACGCTCGCGCGCCAGCTCTTTCATTCCATTCGCGCGACGAGCAACCTCGGCGACTACCTTCAGGTCTGGCCGGGACACGGCGCGGGGTCCGCCTGCGGCAAAGGGCTCGGCGCCATGCCATCGACGACACTCGGCTATGAGCGTTTGGTGAATTGGGCGTTCCAGATCTCGAACGAAGATGACTTCGTGCGGGCGGCGTTGACGGACCAGCCCGAGCCACCGCCGTATTTCGCGCGCATGAAGCAGATCAATCGCGACGGACCGCCGCTCGCGCTTCCGTCGGAACCCCTGCGCGAGGTCACCGCGGTCGAGCTTCGCGACGCCATCGCCGCGAAAGCCTGCGTCATCGACGCTCGTTCAACCGCGGACTTCTCCGCGTCGCACATTCCGGGCACGCTCAGCGTCCCGATGGGCACGTCGTTCGCAACGTGGGCCGGATGGCTCGTGCCGGAGAATCGCGACATCATCATTCTCGCCGACAATCTTGGTCGCGTCGCCCGAGCGCGGCACGCCTTGTCGCTCATCGGGCTCGATCGCGTCGTGGGGCGCGCCGGAGCGGAAACGAGAGACGAATGGCGTCGAACGATCGGGCCGCTCGAGTCGGTCGCGCTTACGACGGCGGTCGACGTCGCGGACGATCATACGAGAACGCTTATCGACGTTCGCCGCGATACGGAATGGAACGCTGGGCACGCACCGCAGGCGGTCCACCGTTTTCTCGGCACCCTGCTCGACGGCATGCGCGACACGCCGAAGGACGAACCAATCGCCATGCACTGCCAGGGCGGAACTCGCTCAGGCATCGCGTCCGCATTGCTGCAAGCAAACGGGTATACGAACGTGATGAACATGAAGGACGGGTTCGACGGTTGGACCGCCGCCGGGCTTCCGATTGAATCCAGCGGCAATCACACCGCGCATTAGACCTGCCTTCCCTCCCTCCGAGACAATCCACGCCATGCGTAACAGTTCTCTCATTGCCCTCGCTCTCGCCGCGGGTCCGTCGTTCGCCTTTGCGCAAGGCCGCGGCGGCGGTCGAGGTGCGGCGGTGCCGGCCGTCGCGCCAACGCTGCTCGTTCCCGATCGCGTCTGGGACGGAATCGACAACGCCCCGCATGACGGATGGGTCGTCCTCGTGCGCGGCGATCGCATCGAAGCCGTTGGTCCAAAGGGCTCAGTCCCCGTGCCGGGCGACGCAACGACGATCTCTCTGCCGGGAACTACGCTGATCCCTGGAATGATCGAAGGACACGGCCACCTGCTGCTCCATCCCTACAACGAGACGTCGTGGGATAACCAGGTCCTCCACGAGTCGCTGGCACTGCGCGTCGCCCGCGCGACGAATCACGCCCGTGCAACGCTCTTGGCCGGCTTCACGAGCGAACGCGATCTCGGCACGGAAGGCGCGGGCTACGCCGACGTCGGCCTCAAACAAGCGATCAACCAGGGCATCATCCCCGGCCCGCGCATGCAGGTCGTGACGAGAGCGATCGTCGTCACGGGTGAGTACGCGCCGAGAAACTTCGCGAGCGAATACGTGGACGACATCCCGCAGGGCGCGGAAGAAGCCGACGGTCCGGACAAGATTAGCAAAGTCGTACGCGACCAGATCAAGC
>JBDTAE010000335.1:0-16012 GCA_039924785.1 Gemmatimonadaceae bacterium
GGCGACAAGGCGCGTGCTATATCAGAGCTCCGGATATCGTGTCAGCAGAAGCGTGAGGGCGGCCACGAGCGCGGCGTACACCGGGTAGATCATCAGACCACGAACCCGCGGCGACAAGAGCTCCGAACAGACCGGCGCAACAGATCAGAAGCGATTTCTTTGGCGTTACGTGCATGGACACGTAGTGCGGGTGGACACGGCAACCAGCGGTCACCGGCGCGCGAGTAGCGTTCGGTAAAGAACATACTTGAACACTCGCGGCGGCGGATCGTATTCCTCTCTCAACCCTTCCGTCGCGCGTTGTAATGGGCGCGCTCCGTTCGAGTTGCTCGCCGGGCCGAGATGAGGCGGATTGCGTCGCGGCCGATCTCGCAATGGACGCATTGTCATCGTAGAACGCTGTTTCGACTTCCTAGAAGGTGATACCATGCGTCTGGCGGTCGCCTTCGTCTTTGACGCGTCCCACGTGATGTGCAGTCCCGCCATTCTGGGATGTAGCTACAGTGTACAAATTCACCCAGATGGGGCGCTGACGCGGCCGAGAGTCTACGACCGCTCGACCGAGCATCCATCTCGGGATGGATGTGCACAAGGACTCTATCACACCGCGGTCCTGCCCTCCCGCGTTGCGACTGCAGAGCCCGTAACTCGCCGCCGGCACCGGCGGCGGCGGAATTCAAGGACTCACGTCCAAGGTGACCTTTCGATTCTGCAACGGTCGATTTGCTCGCCGCGAGGGTAAACTAAGTCTGGCTTTGTTTACACGGTTCCGCTTGGGCCAGTCTTCGGCACTTCGCGGCGGCCCCTTCGCCCCGAAATTCCACGATGCAATCAACCTCTGGGAAAGAGCGTCCGATGCTTTCCGCATGAGCATTACCGAGCAAGGCGGCGTTCATCTGCTGCGACTATTGATAAACGAAGGGTGGTGCGCCCGCAGCGGGTTGGCCGACGAGTTGGTCGTCTCCCCAAAGCAAATTGACGCGTACGCGGATGGACGCGTTGCAATGCCGCTCGATCGACAGTTATGCCTCGCGCTCTTCGTTGTGGAGACAATCCCCGCCCTCGTGACAATCGGCCGGCAACTCCGCGAAGAGGTAACCGCCCGCATGTCCGCCAATTCGCCGTAGCGAGTCGCGCGGGCAATCCGCGCGGTCCTGACGCGTCACCGCGGCGCTCGCTCCATTCGTCAAGCACAGCACCGGCGCGTCAGTCTGCTCGAAGTGCTCGCGCTGGATCGATTCGAGTAGCGCGCCGGGCCGGGAGATACGCCGCAAGAGCGCCGACACTGAGCAGCAGTGCGTACGCGCCGCCCAAGCGCGAGTGGATCCGTTGGACTCACATCGAATAGCAGCGCGAATGCCGAAAGCGCTGTCAAGCCGGTTTGCGCGTCCACGATGAGCAAGCGAACATGCGGTGGTCCCGGCGGCTCGCGGCGATAGTGCAGTGGGCCATTGGCGGTAGGAGCCGGCTGCCTTGCATCGGAGGTCGCGCCACGTAGGATACAACAATGGCAATTGCGCGGATCGGGCCAAATGGCCAGCCGGTACCCCAATGACAGCGCGCGGGGACGCCGCTCACTCGGCTGGTATTGGCATGCCGGCGAACGCACCGCGCGACGTACGTCCCGAAGACGCCGACCTGGATCTCTTCGGCATCACGCACCCGGGTTTCCAGCGTGCGGAGAATCAGGACCATTTTCTTTTGGCGAAGGTCAATCCCGAGATCCACGTTGACGCGACGAGCTTGCCGGATCTTTCGGCCCTGCCGTTGCGCGGACGTCGCCTCGGCACGGTGATGCTCGTCGCCGACGGCGTTGGCGGAGCAACCGACGGCGGCAGCGCGGCACGACTCGCTACGGAATCCATTACGCGATACGTCGTCGACTCACTGCGGTGCTATCACGCCGTCGGCGCCGGCAAGGATGATGAGTTCTTTACGGCGCTACGCGACGCGGCGCTCGATGCTCACGACGCTGTTCGCGCTGAAGCCGTCGCGCGGGGCGACGATTCGAGTCTCGCGACGACGTTGACGCTTGGCATCGCGGTGTGGCCATTGCTGTACGTGGTCCAGGTCGGGGACAGCCGCGCATACATCTACACGCACGGGGAACTGCGCCAGATCACGCATGATCAGACGCTGGCGCAGGGGCTCGTTGATGAAGGGCTGCTGGAGCCTGAGCGCGCGGGACGTTCGCCGTTGGCGCATGTGCTGAGCAGTGCGCTTGGCGGCTCAGCGGCGACGCCCGTGGTGTCGCGCGCGGACATCACCGAGCGCGGGTGCATTCTGATTTTTTGCACCGACGGGCTGACCAAGCATGTGTCGCACGAAGAGATCGCGAGCGAATGCGCACGCATCGAATCGGCCGAGCATATGGGGCGGAAGTTGTTGCAGATGGCGCTCGATCGCGGTGGGTCCGACAACATCACGATCATTGTCGCGCGGGCGCCGTTGAAGGCTAGTGCGTGCGCGTGACTGCATCGAATCGTCCGTCCGTAAGAACGAGCACCTCATCACGAGCGAGAAAATGAAACCACGTCCGATGTGGATATTGTTGTCGTGTCTTGTCGCGTGCGCGAAGCCCAAAGAGCCGGCCGAACCAGCGACGCCTCCGGCATGGAATGCCGCGCACCACGCGAGCGTCGTCACGTCAGACTCGGCAATGGTTGTCACCGCCGCGCCGCTCGCGACCAAGGTCGGCGTCGACGTGCTGCGATCGGGGGGAAATGCGGTCGACGCAGCGGTTGCCGTCGCGTTCGCGCTCGAGGTCGTTTATCCGACTGCCGGCAACATTGGCGGCGGTGGCTTCATCGTCGCGCGGATGGGGACGCAGTCCGCGGCGCTCGACTTTCGCGAGACTGCGCCGGGCGCGTCGACGAAAGACATGTATCTCGACGCGAAAGGCAACGCCACGGACAAGAGTCTCACCGGCGCGCTCGCGGCTGGTGTGCCTGGCAGCGTCGCCGGTCTTTTCGCCGCGCACGAGAAATTCGGAAGCAAACCGTGGCGCGACTTGGTGCAACCGGCGATCGATCTCGCCGAGAAGGGGTTTGTCACCGATTCAGCGTTCTCTGAAGGTCTGGAGTACGACAAACCGCGGCTCATTCGATTTCCGGCAAGCGCCGCGCTGTTTGCGCCGCACGGAGCGCCGGTGCCGTTCGGGTCGACATGGAAGAATCCCGATCTTGCGAAAACGCTCAAGCGAATCGCCGCGCATGGTCGCGACGGGTTCTACGCCGGGGAGACCGCGGATCTCATCGTGAAGGAGATGAAACGCAGCGGCGGAATCATTTCGACGGCGGATTTAGCACACTATCAAGCGGCGTGGCGGACGCCGGTGGAGTTCACGTATCGCGGGCACAAGGTCGTCTCGATGCCGCCGGCGTCGAGCGGCGGACTGACGCTTGCGCTCATCGCAAATATTTTGAGCGGCGTCAACCTCGGCGCGATGGGCTTTCATTCGGCAGACGCTATTCACACG
Source organism: Gemmatimonadaceae bacterium (assembly GCA_039924785.1). Classification (GTDB taxonomy): domain Bacteria; phylum Gemmatimonadota; class Gemmatimonadetes; order Gemmatimonadales; family Gemmatimonadaceae; genus JAQBQB01. The sequence continues at coordinate 3,479 of JBDTAE010000335.1, forward strand.
ATCGCGGCTGCCGAGCGCGCCGCGTTCTTGCGGCGCAACACGCTGCTCGGCGATCCGAAGTACGTCACGATCAACACGGACGCGTTCCTGTCGCCCGACACGGCGGCGGCGTTGCGCGCGGCAATCGTGCACAGCTCGGGCGACGAGCGACACACGACGCACTTCAGCATCGTCGACGCGCACGGAAACGCGGTCTCGATGACGACGACGCTCAACAACGGCTACGGCTCGGCCGTGACGGTCACGGGCGCCGGCTTCTTGCTCAACGATGAGATGGACGACTTCACCACGAAGGCCGGCGCGCTCAACGCCATGGGGCTGCGCCAAGGTGACGCGAACGCCATTCAGCCTGGTAAGAGAATGCTCTCGAGCATGACGCCGACGATCGTGCTCGATTCAGCGGGCGCGCCGATGCTTGTCACCGGCGCGTCGGGCGGCGCGCGGATCATCACGGGCGTAGCGCAGACGATTTTCAATGTGCTCGACTTCAAGCTCGATCTTGGCGCGGCCGAAGTCGCGCCGCGTTTTCACGCCCAGGATTTTCCCGACTCGTTGTTGTTGGAGCAGGGCGGATACAGCGACGCGCTGATTCGCGCGCTTGGCGCTCGCGGTGACAAGCCCAAGATCAACGTGAGTCCGTGGGAGTCAGATGACTTCGCGTGGGTGCAGAGCATTCTTCGCGTAAACGGAAAGCTGCAAGGCCAACGCGAACCGCGCGGATTTGGATTGGCGTTTGGCTATTGAATTTGCGCGATCCACGCAAGCAGAATCGGCTAGGCGCACGAGGGGAGCGGCGCCGCAGGTGCCGGCCCGGCGTCGACGAGCCGCCGGTTCGCGGGTTCGATACGAAGTTTGAGTCCCTCGAGCGATCTCGCGCCGAGCAGTACGAGATCGCCGGCCTCGCCGAACACGACGTCGTCCGTTGCTCGTTTGCCCTCGGCATAGACGAACGCAGCGCCGGTCCATCGTTCGAGCACGGTTCCGTTGGCCTGTCTGAATCGCCATACGCTGTATCGCTCGATGCCGAGCGATTCGAGCACGTCGGCGGGAATCCACGAAAGCTCGGCGCCCGTGTCGACGAGCACGTTCGTCACGGCGCGTACTGTATCAAAATATCGCGGGGTCGCTCGCAGCTTTCTCGACCGCTCGTGCGCCGACACCTAACCCACACTCAGTACCGCCTCGACCCGCTACTCGGGCGTGACCGGCACACCATTCCGAGCCGCCGCAGAGCGCAACGGACCATCCTTGCAGGCGAGCGCCAGTCGGCGTCGCACGGCGACGTCGAGATACGCCGCGTCGTAGACGCTCAGCGATTCCTTGGTTGCGACGCCGGAGAGCGTCGTGAAGGCCGAATCGGAAGCCTCGTGATCGAGTCGAACCGGAATGGACTTGAACGCGCCAAGCGCGCTCGCACGCTCCGCGGCCGTCAGCTTTCGTCGGCGCTGCAACACGAGCAACGCGTTGCACACTTCGAGTGGCCAGATTGCCGGAACGACGAGTTCCGCGCCGGCAACGACGTGGTCGAGCCACGCGTCAGACTCTTCCGTGGCCTGGGCGGGATGCACCCATGCAATCGCCATGGATGCATCGATGACGAACGCCTCCACTATGGGCGTCCGGCGTCGATGGCCGAGCGCACATCCGCATCGCGCAGGACCGCGCGACCGCGGCTCCGCTTTGCAATGCGCGCCTGGAGTGCTCTCAGGCTTTCGACGGCGTGGCGGGTTGCGACAAGCGAGCGACGGCCTTCGGGAACGATGCGCGCGACAGGCCGGTCGTGTTTCGTGATGACGACCTCCTCACCCTGAGCAACCCGCGCCAGCAACTCACCAAAGCGAGTCTTGGCCTCGAACGCGCTGATCGTCCGCACGGAAACTCCAACGGTTGAAGCGTTATTTTGACCAGTCATTAACTAGTTTAGGATGCACGCGCACGTCGGGCAAGTCTTGCGCGTTCCGTGGGGAACCACTCAGGGCTGAACTGTTTGGGCGCGGCGGATAACGGGTTTCTCAGCCATCTCAACCTGCCTTGATTCGAGGCCTGCCGAATCAGACCACGCCCTTGATCTTTCGAAACCCGGCGTGCTTTCCGGCTAAGGCCGCGGCTAAGGCTGACTTCTGCTGCAGCGCGCTCATGAAACTCGTTCGGCGGCGCCCCTGGAAGCTATTGCCTGCTGTTGTTCGTCGATCGCCCTGGCGCGGCGTGACTGCAAATTAGCGCACCCCACGGGCCTGGCGTCCCCAGCCCGAAATCGCCATCGTCAAACATGCCGACACTCTCTCGTCGCTCATTCCTCGCGACCCTTGCGGCAACGGTGCCAGTCGCGGCGTTCGCCCGCCGTGCGCACGCGGCTGCCGTGGCGCACCTTCAGTCCGACCCCGCCACGCTCGATGCACTCGCCGAGAGTGTTCTTCCCTCCGCGCTTGGCCGTGCCGGTGCCATCAGGGCCGCGGTGGCGTTCCGAGACTGGGGGGCGGGTTATCACGAGGGCGCCGAGGTGGTCCACGGATACGGGACGTCGCGCCTGCGGGTCACCGGTCCGACGCCAATGACGCGGTGGTCGGCGCAGCTGGATGCGCTCGACGCGCAGGCACGGAGCGCGCATCAACGCGCTTTTAAGGATCTCTCATTGCCGCAGCGCGTCGACATCGTTCGTGCCGCGCTCCAGGGCCAGCGGCTCGACCGGATGCCCGCGCCGGCTGACGCAGGCCACGTCGCGCTCGGGCTTCTCGCTCACTTCTACGAGAGCAGCGCCGCGAATGACCTGTGCTACGAAGCACAGATCGGCAAATCGACCTGTCGCCCCTTGGGAGAATCGCTGCGCAAGCCGCTCCCGTTGCTCAAAACGGGAGCACGCTGATGCGACGCGTCGTCGAGAGTGACATCTGCATCGTGGGCTCGGGGATCAGCGCGGCGATGATCGCCGACCGGCTCGCGCGAACCACGTCGGCCACGGTGGTTGTCGTCGAAGCCGGCGACGACACCGTTCCGCTGCCGCAGCGCGCGGCGAACCGCGAACGATTTCTCCGCTACAACGAGAACCCGTGGGGGCGCGACCACATCGACGGCTACGAAGTCGACGGGCCATTGCAGTCGCGTTCGATGCAGGTCGGCGGATTGGCGATGCACTGGGGCGGCGTCACGCCGCGGTTTTCCCCGGAAGATTTCAAGCAGCGCACCATGTTCGGCGTTGGAACCGACTGGCCGATCTCGTACGACGATCTCGATCCGTTCTATCAGGAGGCGGAGGAGATCATGGGCGTGGCCGGCGAGCAGGGGCCGGCGGCGCTCGATCCGCGCGGCAAGCCCTTTCCGCTGCCCGCGCTGCCGCTGACGTACAATCTAGAATTGCTGAAAGGCTGGGCGACGAAGGCCGGCATTGCGACCTGGAGCCAGCCGTCGGCGAAGAACTCGGTGCCGTATCGCGGCCGTGCGGTGTGCTGCCGGAACGACACGTGTTCACCGATCTGCCCGGTGGGTGCAAAGTACTCGCCGGACTTCACCTGGAACACACTGCGCCGCGGAAACAAGACTCGCCTCGTGACGCGCACGCTGGTGCGCAAGATCGTGCTCGCCGCGGACGGAAAGACGATTTCGCATCTCGTCGCCGTCGATCGCGATCGGCCGAATGAACCCGTGGAGTTTCACGCCAAGTCGTTCGTCATTGCCGCCGGATACACGTGGAGTTCCCATCTCCTGTTGCTCTCGACGCAAGCGGGGGCGCCGGATGGTGTCGCGAATCGCTCGGGACTCGTCGGCAAGTACCTCGCGGGCCATCGGAACGTGAGCGGGTACGTCGATCTGCCGCTTCGTCTGTATCCCGGGATGAGCGACCAGCACAGTCTGGTGACGAAGCAGTTCATGCGGCTCAAACCAGGGGCCCCGTATGTCCGGCACGATTTGCGGATATGGGAATCGTCCGTCGGAAAAGCGCCGCGGCTCACCGACGACACCGGCGCCCTCATGCTCGGCGACGCGATTCTCGACGATTGGCGGGCGCGCACCAAGACCGGCACGGCGCGCGTTCGCTCGTACTACGATGTGATTCCGGACAAGAGCAGCGAATTGACGCTGGACGCGACGCGCAAGAACGCCTGGGGCGACCCGCTTCCGAAATTAGCGTTTCGTGATGCGCCGGAATCCGTGGCGCTCCGGGCGCAGACCGAGGATTCGATCAAGGCGTTGTTCGGCACCATGGCCGTAGCGGGTGGCGGGAAGCTGCTGCGCACGGCGGTCGACAACTTTCAGGACCATCCGTCCGGCGGGTGCCGCATGGGGACCGACGGGGCCGCGAGCGTCGTAGACTCGTGGGGGCGCGCGCACGATCATGAGAATTTGTTCATCACAGGCGCGCCCACGTGCGTCAGCGGAAGCTGCGCGAATGCGACGCTCACGTTCTGCGCGCTGTCGTTGCGGACGGCGCACGATCTGGAAAAGCGCTTCCCGCGACGGGGGGCATAGCCCCGATTCGACGGCGGCCTGGAAATATGGTACGCCTTGAAATACCATTTTAGTATGGCGGCAACTACCATAAAACTCGAAAGCGCCCTGCTCAAGGAAATCCGCGCCATCAAGCCGCGCGACCAGACGCTTGCGGCCTATGTTCGCGAAGCACTCGAGCGTGATGTGCGACGTCACCGTCTCGCCCTGGCCACACGCGACTACGCCGCCTTTCTCGCGGCCAACCCCGAGGAGCAACGGGAGATGGCGGCCTGGGCCGACGCACCGCGGACAAAGGCTCCCAAGCGGCGCAACCCGTGAGGCGGGGAACTGCTGTCTGGGTGAATCTCGAAGATGCGCATCCCCCAGAACTCGGCAAGACGCGCCCAGCGGTGATTGTTTCGAACACCGAGCAAAACAGCGCGCTTGATTCCGTCGTGGTGATTCCCCTGTCGTCTCGAGCGCCCGCAATCTGGCCACTGCGGCTTGCGGTGTCTCCGATCGGGAAGCTCGCTCGGAGCTTTGCCATCACGCCCGGAATTCGTCAGGTAGCAAGTCGCCGACTCATGCGCGCCGAGGGCGTCGTTTCGGACGTTGTGATGGACGAGTTGAGCGAGGCACTCGCGGCATACCTCGGCGACTGATTCCGCACGCGAAGTCCTGCCGAGTTGCTCCGGCTCATTCGTTCCGCGGAGTGACGGGAGAGATCTACCGATACGCCGGCCGGCTCGCCTTTGCGTCCACGGTGAAGCGGAGCCACATCCCGCTCGGCGTGTGTCCCGGCACCCCGCAGGCGAGGAGGAAGCGGCCGGCTTCGTTTGCCACGAATATCGTTTCTTCCTCCACGCCCTCGGCCGCCACGATGCCGTCGCTGACGTGCGACGTTTCCGCGCCGGCGATCGCCGCGCGGTCCGGAGCCACGGGAAGTGCACCCGACTCCTTGATGACCAGCGCGGAGTGCGGCGCCTTGTCCTCGTTCGAGAAGCGCATATGCACGGTCCAACCCAATGGAATGACGATTGTCGCTCCGCCTCTTGACGCGCCGTTGAAGGAATTGCCGGCATTCGCGGAGCCCGCTCCGGCGATCACGCCGAGATAGACGATCTTGGCCGAGGTATCGAAGCTCATGTACCGATTGATACGGACCGCGCCGCTCGGGATGTCGCGCAACACGGCTGGCGCCGGCACCCGCCGAAGTGGTGCGCCGCCCCTTGCCCGATCGGGAATGCGCGGCGGCGACGGCGCTGCGGCCGACCCCAGCGCAAACACGAACAGCGCGTTGCCGTGCATGCTGGAGTACCGAATGCCCCCGGCGGGAACGGCGAGATATTGGCGGCCGTCGAGCTCGTAGGTGATTGGAGACGCGTCCACGCCGGCACCACAGAAGAACGACCAAAGCACGCGACCGGTGCGCGCATCGTAAGCGCGCAGCCATCCACTCGACTCTCCCATGAAAACGAGGCCGCCCGCGGTGGCGAGCGTCCCTCCCCACACTTCGCCTTCGGTCTTCGCCGACCAGGCAATCTTTCCCGTTGCGGCGTTCACCGCCGCGAGCACGCCGCTCGGCACCTGGCCGGGGACGCGACGACAATTCCCCCCGACATACAACTTTCCTGCTTCGAACGTCACGTCTTCGCGCGTGGCGAGACACGGGCGATCGCGGCCCGGCACGTACATGTATCCCGTCTGCGGCGAGTAGGACGACGGCGGCCAGTTGGCGCCGCCGAAAATCCCGGGACGCATGAGCGCTCCGGAATCCGTGGGCGCAACGAACATGTTCTCCTGCGGCACAAAGGCGTCGGAGCGGCGCACCGGCGCTCCGGTCGCCGCGTCCATCATGTAGACCCATCCCTCCTTGCCGGCGTGCAGTACGAGCTTGCGGCCGCCCACCGTGGCAAGAATGGGAGGATTAGGAATGTCATAATCCCACAGATCGTGCGGAATGTGTTGCGTGTACCAGCGAAGCGTGCCTGTTTGGACGTCCACCGCGACCGTGGAATTGTTGTAGAGATTGTCGCCCGGTCGACTGGCGCCGTCGTTCGACGGCGACGGATTGCCGGTGCCGAAGTAGATGAGGCCGAGTTCGGGATCGTACGCGGGCGTGGTCCAAACGGGTGATCCGCCGATGCGCCACGCGTCGGCATACTTCGCTGAATCAGCGTGCTCTTTGGCCAAGTCGCGCGGCAGCTTGTCGCCCCATGGCGTCGATGCGGACCACTTTCCCCACCAACCGCCGTCGGCCGGGGAGGGGACGGTGTAGAAGCGCCATACCATCGCCCCCGTCTCAGTGTCATACGCGGTCACCGAGCCGCGAATGCCATACTCGCCCCCCGCGCCACCGACGATGACCTTGTTGCCGACGATGAGCGGCGCCGCGGTGTGGCTATACGCGGAATCGGCGGGCTGCGTCGCAATGTTCCATTTCACGGCACCGGTGCGCGCATCGAGGGCGACGAGGTGCGCGTCGAGCGTGGCCATGAACACCTTGTCGCCGGAAATGGCCACGCCGCGATTGACCGGCCCGCAGCAGAAGATCGCGGTGCCGAGCCGGTGGTTGTACTGCCAGAGTCGCTTGTTGGTGCGCAGATCAAAGGCGAGCAGGTTGTCATACGACGTCGTCACGTACATCACGCCGCCCGCGACGATCGGTGTCGCTTCCAAACCGCCGGCGCGGTCGACGTTCATCTGGTAGACCGCGGTGGGAACGAGCTGCGAAACGTTTTTGGTCGTGATCAACGCGAGCGGAGAAAACCGTTGGCCATCGTACGTGCGGCCGTAATTCAGCCACTCGGCGGCGGGCGGGTTGAGCAGTTCGGCCGGAGCAACCGCCCGCTGCGCGCCGCAGGGGAATGCGCCGATCGCGAGCCCTCCCGCGAGCGGGACCATCTTCAATGAGGTCCAAGTCATCCGGCTATCTTCGTCGGCGCCACGACGTTCTCTCGCACCATGGAAGCAATACTGACCGCAAACGAAGCGGCGCGCCAGCGGGTTCCGCGGCCGCGTCCTGCGCAACGAGGCCGGGTATACTAGGCGGACCTCAGCCCCGGGAAAAAAATGACTTCCTCCAGCCGCGTCCTCCTCGCTGCCATGCTCCTGTCGCCTCTCGCCGCCGGCGCGCAAGGTGGCGGGGCCGGACAAGTCGGCACGACTTGGTCCGAGGAGCGACTCCTCAAGGCGGTCGCGCCAACACGCGCGGGCCCCAAGCTCACGCCAAAGGTGTGGCCGAACAACACGCGCGTCGCCGCGTGCCTGAGCTTCGACGTCGACAACGAATCGTACCTGTTGGCCGGCGGGCAGACGTCGCCGACAACGTTGTCCGCGGCGGACTTCGGCGCGCAGGAAGGCTTGCCGCGCATTCTTGCACTGCTGGACAAGTACCAGATTCCGTCGTCGTTCTTCATTCCCGCCGTCAGCGCGATCCTCCATCCCGAGATGATTCCCGCGATTCAGAAATCCGGGCGCCACGAAATCGGCGCACGGATGGATTCACGAGAGCACTCCGGCCCTCGGCCCGGGTGAAGAGGAACGGCTGCTCGATCAGACGATCGACTATCTGACCAACGCCACGGGCAAGCGCCCCGTGGGGTACCGCGCGCCGGCGTGGGCATTCAGCGAGAACACGCTCGGATTGATTCGAAAGAAGAATTTCTTTTGCGATAGCAGCTTGCAGTCGATGGACGAGCCATATGACATCGTTTCCAACGGTCAGTCCGCCGGCATGGTCGAACTGGGGATCGACTGGACGCTCACGGAGACGCCGTATCTCGGGCGCTCGGGGACCATGCCGCTCCCGGAGTCGGTGTTCAAGTTGTTTCAGGACGAATTCGACGGGGCGTACAATCTGCGCACGACGTTCGTGCTCACGTTGCATCCGCATGTGACCGGGCCACCGCGCACCGATGAAGTATCTCGAGCAACTCATCGTTCACATGAAATCGAAAACCGGAGTGTGGTTCGCGACCTGCGAGCAGATCGCGCGCTACGTGAAGGAGGCGGACCAGAAGAAGTGACGGCGCGGCGGCCGCGATGTCGGCGGCGGCCGCCGCGCGAACGAATAAGCGCGGCGTCATCCGCCGCGCTTAGGAAGCTGCGCCTCGACGCGCTCAAGCACGTCGCGCCAAGGCTGCCCTCGATCTCCGTCCTGCCGATATGCCTCAATCCGGCGATCAATCGCGGGCGTGCGCCTCCGGCATCGCGACATCCTCGGGCATGGTGGCGAGGCTATCCCAGAGGTCCTCGGCCAGCTGAATCCGCTCTTCAGCGGCGAGGTGCGAAAAGTCGATCTCTGGGTGCGCCATATAGAGAATCTGGCGGTGGCTCCGCCAGCCGGCGAGCGGTGCGTACTTGAGGCCTAACGATAAAGTCAGCTGTACGGCAATTCTATGCCACAAACTGAAACAGCAACAACCGACTTTCTGTCCATGGACGCATCCCACAGCTAGTTACGCCACTTCACGGCCGAAGCGGCTCGATGGTCGCCGAGGAGTCCTGTTAAGGCTTGGCGTCGCTCTGGTGCAGCCCCTCCCAGCACCGCGCCGGGAGTTCGCCAACCAGCTGGACGAGTGAACGAGGCCCGTGCTCGCATGCCAAAATTCTTACTCTTTCAAGATCTCGAATATCGGCGGTTCGCGGAGGAGTTGAGCCAACTCGGCCAATGTCATAAATGAGTCTAACCACAAGACACCATTCGACCACTCCAATGCGCAGCCGGCGAGTCGCGACCACGGCCCTCCGGAACGCAGTTCGCGAATTGACGGCCAGTATAGTAAAGGTATATTAAATATACGCGGATGCCGACCCGACGAGACAATGGACTTCGAATTCGACGACGCAAAAAGTCGCTCAAACAAGGAGAAGCACGGCATCGATTTCATCGATGCGCAGCGGCTCTGGTTGGATGATCGGCTGCTTGAAGTCCAAGCGCGGACGGACGACGAACCACGTTTCGTGGCCATCGGTCGTATCGCTGGCGCGCATTGGTCCGCAGTTATCACTTACCGGGACGGCCGAGTGCGATTGATCTCGGTTCGTCGCTCACGTACGGAAGAGGTGGCACTGTATGAAAGCTAAGAGTTTCGACAAAAAATTCGACGACGGCAGCGACATTTCCACGCATCTGGATCTCGCAACCGCGCGTCGCGCGACGCTGGAACAACGTCGTGTCAACGTGGACTTTCCGACGTGGATGATCGAATCGCTCGATCATGAAGCGGCGCGTCTCGGCGTCACGCGACAATCCATCATCAAAGTGTGGATCGCCGAGCGACTCGAGCAGAAGGCGTCGTAGACGCCACTCTACATATCTCACTCGGATGAACGTGAACGAGTTGATCGTAAAGTTGCGCGCGGCTCTCGCCGACCGCTACGACATCCAACGTGAACTCGGCGGCGGTGGCATGTCGCGCGTGTTCCTGGCCACCGAAACGGTGCTTGGTCGCGACGTAGTCATCAGGTGATTTCGCCCGACGTGATGGGTGACGCCGGACGAGATCGCGGCCGCGATCGCCGCGAAGTTGCAGGTGACGTTCATTCCGCCCGCTCAACCAGCTGGTAAGTCGACGATGGCCGAGGTGCAGGCGTTCGAGCTGGTCGCCAAGGGGCGCTTCGACGCCGCGATTCGCCTCGATCCCGACAACGCTGACGCGCACGCGTTGCTCGGCGAGACGTTGGTGAACTTCATGCGATACGGCCTCATGCCAGTGACCCGGGGGCGCCCGCTGGCGAAGGCGGCACTGGACCGGGCGCTCGAGCTCGAGCCCACCCATGCCGAGGCGATGGGCGCGCATGCGTTGGCCAGCCTGTTCATCGAGCATGCTCCTGGTGCGGCGTTCGTCTGGTGGAACGCGCGCGGTGGCAGACGACCCGCTGGGTGCAAACCTCGCCGGCATTCACGCTGCCCTGTTGGCGCTCACCGGACAGGTGGCCGCCGCACGCGCCGAAGCGATGCGTGCGCAGCAGCTCGACCCGGACTCCTTCACGGCCGCATATCGTCGCGCCATTGCCCTCACAAGCGCGGATGACTCGGTAACCGCGATTGCTACCGTCAACGAAGCGCTTGCCAGGTTCGGAAGGGCATCCGCTCTTCATGCCGTATCTCGTGGGGGCGTACCTGAAGAGCGGTGACGCGCAACGTGCGGAAGCAGCGTACACGGAACTGCAGGCCCGCTCGGAAATCGATGCGGTGCAGCGCAGTGCCCTCGCACTCGCCGCGAATTTCCTCGGCCGCCACGACGAAGCCATCGGCTACGCGCTTGAGTCTGTGGAGCGTTGCGATGCACTGAATCCGGTATGGGCGCGACCGCCGTTTGCCACGGATCCGATTCGCGCGCACCCGCGCTACCCGGAGCTGCTCCGCGCCATGGGGCTCTGATCGGCGGCGGCACGCCGCCGCACTATTGACCGGCCATCTTGGATGCGGTAAATAAACCGCGTAATTTTACCGCATGCATTCTCGCCGTCTGGAGTCCATCCTCGCCGCGTCACGCAAAAGCGTGCTGCTGCTCGGACCGCGGCAAGTCGGGAAGTCCACGCTCATGCGCGCGCTACAGCCCACGCTCGAGATCAACCTCGCGCACGAGGCGACCTTTCTCGAGTTCGCGCGCAATCCCCTTGAACTCGAATCGCGCATCGCCGCGATTCCCGCGACCGCACGACGCGGCGCGCTCCGCACCATCTTCATCGACGAGATCTCGAAGGGTTTGCGCGCTTCCTGACCGGTATCGGTGAGTGGGCGGGCGCGCACCTTGATCTCGCAAAAATCGCGACCGCGGCGCAGGTGAGTCGGATGTCGGCCGGTCGGTGGCTCGACGTACTGGAGGACACGCTGCTGGTGCATCGTGTCACTGCGTTTGCGAAAAGTGCCACACGTCGACTGGTGCAGCATCCCAAAGTCTTCTTCTTCGACGTCGGTGTGCTGAACGGATTACTCGGCAATTTCGTGGCGTCGCCCGATCGTATCGGTCGCTTATTCGAGCATCTGGTGTACACGCAGCTCGTGCACAGCGCCGCGGCGTTCGACGACGACGTGCGTGTCTCGACCTTCCGCACAGAGCATGGCGGCGAAGTGGACTTTATCGTCGAGCGGGGCGCTGACGTGTTCGCGATCGAAGTCAAAGCCTCGCGAACAGTGGCGGCGTCGGATCTACGGGGATTGGAACGGTTCGCCGACTACTACGGCAAGTCGCATCGACGCATGGTGTGGTATCTTGGGAAAGAGCCCAAACGCATGGGCGACGTGGACATCTTGCCCTGGCAACAAGGGTTGCGGGTGATCGGACGGTGAGTACGTCGTGATGACCAACCAGCCCGTGCAATGACTGCTGATTCGTCCATGCCCTCCGATCAACTCTCCGCGGCACTCGCCGACCGCTATCGCATCGACCGCGAACTCGGTGCCGGCGGCATGGCGACTGTGTACCTCGCGCACGATCTCAAACACGATCGCGATGTCGCGATCAAAGTGCTCAAGCCCGATCTCTCGCAGACACTCGGCGCCGAGCGCTTTTTGCGCGAGATCCAGCTCGCCGCGAAGTTGAGCCATCCGCACATCCTTCGTTGTTCGATTCGGGTGAAGCGGGCGGCGTGTTGTTCTTCGTGATGCCGCGTGTGGCGGGGACGTCGCTGCGCGATCGACTGAACAATGCGAAACAGTTACCGATCGACGAAGCGGTGCGCATCGCGAGCGAAGTCGCGGGCGCGCTCGACTACGCGCACCGGAATGGCGTGGTGCATAGCGACATCAAGCCCGAGAACATCATGCTGCAGGACGGCCACGCGCTCGTGGCCGACTTCGGCATCGGCAAGGCGTTGAGCGCGGTGGAAGGGGACGCGTTCACGCAGGTGGGCATGAGCGTGGGCACGCCGGCGTACATGAGCCCCGAGCAGGCCGTTGGTGAAGCGGTCGACGGGCGCAGCGATCTGTATTCGCTTGGCTGCGTGCTGTACGAGATGCTCGTGGGCGAGCCTCCGTTCACCGGGCCGAGCGTCCAGGCGGTGATTGCGAAACGCTTACGATTTACGCTATTCTCTCCGACGGTTCTGATTTGTGCGCAGCCTAGCGGCGTTTCCGGCGTCGCGCCGGCTTTTCGTTAC
>JBDTAE010000336.1:0-6954 GCA_039924785.1 Gemmatimonadaceae bacterium
GCGGTGATGGGATTGATTGGCGCGGCGGGCGGCGTCGTGCTCGGCGTGCTGATTCAGTTCCTGTTGCCGCTCGCACTGAAGGATTTCCTGCCTGTTGACGTCGAGGTCAAGCTCGCCCCGTCGGCGATGCTGCTCGGACTCGGCATTGGCGTGTGGGTCGCGCTGCTGTTTTCGTTGCGGCCGCTCGTCGCGCTTCGGCGTGTGTCGCCGTTACAGGCTCTGCGTCGCGAACCCGATGCGGACGCGCTTCGCCGGTCGCGCTGGGATCCGATTCGCATCGCGATCGATTTTGCGATCTGCGTGAGCGTTCTCGAGCTCGGATTGAGTCGCGCAAACACCATCGCACGGGGCGTGGGATTCACCGTCGCAATCGGCGCGTCGATTGGCATTCTCTGGTTGAGCGCCGCGTTTCTCGCATGGACGGCGCGAAAGGTGTTGCGTCCGAGCTGGTCGTTCCCGCTGCGGCAAGGCATCGCCAGCTTGTATCGGCCGGGCAATCAGACGCGAGCCGTCGTGCTCGCGCTTGGCTTCGGCGTGTTTCTCATGGGCACGTTGTACCAGGTGCAAGACAACATTCTGCGCTCATTGGACACGCGGTTGGGCGAGGCGCGCGCGAACGTCGTGTTCTTCGACGTGCAGGAGAATCAACGAGCCGGAATCGACTCCATCATTCGCACGGGCAACAACGAGCTGATCGACGAAACGCCCATCGTGCCTATGCGAATTGCGTCGGTGAATGGCCGCGCGACGGCTGATATCATCGCGCAACTCGAACGCGATCGCGGACCACGCGGCCGCGACGGGAATCGGGGCCGCGACGCAGGACCCGGACGAGGACGACCAGGCGCCCTACGCCGAGAGTTTCGTTCGACGTTTCGCGACACGCTGACGGAGTCTGAACACATCGTGTCCGGCAAGTGGTTCGGACCGGCCCGGGCCGACGGCTACGGCGAAGTCTCACTCGACACAAACGCGGCCGGCGACCTCGGCGTGAAGCTGCGCGACACGATCACTTGGAACGTTCAGGGAGTGCTCATTCCGACGGTCGTCACGAGCCTGCGCGAAGTAAAGTGGCAGACGTTTTCGCCCAACTTCTTCGCCGTCTTCAACCCTGCGTCATTGGCGAAGGCGCCAAAGCAGTTTGCGATTCTCATTCACGCGCCGGATCAGACAGCGATCGCGCACTTGCAGCGAGACGTCGTGACGAGCTACCCGAGCGTCTCGAGTCTCGACCTCACGCTCGTTCAGCAAACTGTAACGAGCGTGCTTGGCAAAGTGACGATGGCGGTGCGATTCCTCGCGCTGATCAGTCTCGCGCTCGGCGTTCCCGTGCTCTTCAGCGCCGTCGCCGCTACACGACGCGAACGACTGCGCGAAGGTGTACTTCTCAAAACCCTTGGCGCGACGCGACGCCAGATCATTCGCATCATGCTCGCGGAATACACGCTGCTAGGAACGCTCGGCGCGCTGACGGGCGTGGTGTTATCGACGCTCGCGGGTTGGGCGTTGATTCATTGGATCTTCCGATCGGCGTTCATTCCCGCGTTTGGTCCTGTGTCGATCGTCGCACTGGTGATGATTGGTCTCGCGGTAGCGATCGGGCTGCTCACGGGGCGCGATGTGTTTTCCGAAACGCCGATGGCGGCGTTAAGAGAAAACTAATAACCGATCAACCTTTCGGTTCTATCACCAACGACGGCGTCGACACCGCATTCGACGCCGTGCCGTCACCCCGCTGGCCGGAGACGCCAAGTCCCCAGCAATACAGGTTGCCGACGACCGTCACGCCGCACGTGTGACTTCCGAAGCCCGTGCTGATTTCGATGAAATGCTGCTTGCCGAAGACGGGGATCGGCAGCGTACTGCAGAACAACTGAGATCCACCGCACGTCTCGAGCAACAGCGTTGGTAGTACGCCGAGCTCGCCGAAGGTGTCGTCGCCCCAGCAGTAGCCCGCGCCGTTCGCCGTCACGCCGCATGTTTGAACGATGCCCGCGCTGACCTGAACGAACGACAGGCTGTCGCCGATCTTGAGTGGGGTTTGGCTGCCGATCTGCGTGCCGTTGCCTAGTTCGCCGCGCGGGTTAGCCTCCCAGCAGTAGCCGGCGCCGGCGAGATCGGCGCCGCACGTCGTGAACGTGCCGACGGTCAGCATCGACATCTTTGGTGCGCCGGGAACAAGTTCGGGCGTCAGTTGCGGGCGGGTGAATTCAAGTCCGTTCTCGCTGTCGGTCCACACGGCGCCCCAGCAGTACACGACGCCGCTCACCGTTCGCGCGCAGGTGCGTGATTGCCCTGCGGACACCGTCGCCACCGCCTCGGTGAACGCCACGCGAATCATGTCGCCGCCGCCTGCCAGTGTTCCGTTGCCGAGTTGGCCGCGTTCGTTGGCGCCCCAGCACCACAGCGTTCCGTCGACGCGAACGGCGCACGTGTGCGTCGACCCCGCGCTGATTTGCGACCATCCCAGCGCGCCGGGGACGAGGATCGGCGTCGCGGCGTTGCCCCCGAAATTGCCGACTTGCCCCACGTCGTTCGCGCCCCAGCAGTAGGCCTGTCGATTGATCGCGATCGCGCACGTGTGCCGCGCGCCGGCGCTGATCGCGGAGAACTGAACCGAGCTTCCGATGTGCGTCGGCTTCACGTCGCATGGGTAGAAAGCGCCGGGAGTGCCGCAGGTCGTGTCCGCGCGCGCGACGCCGAGTTGGCCGTAAGCATCGCTGCCCCAGCAGTACGCGTCGCCCGATGATTTCAGCGCGCACGTGTGGTCGCTTCCGGCCGCCACCGTTCGCCAGTCGCTCGATCCGACGTCGTCGAGCACGGCAAAACGACGCGGCGGCGCGGTAGTTTCCGTGCATGCAGCAGCCGCGACGAGCACGGCGGCGGCAACGCGCATCAACACCCTATGACGGATTGTGAAACAGGACATGGCCGACGAAACGGGTCGCAAAGGAATTCGCGCGGCACTGACGTTCGGAATCGTCGCGGCCACGATCGAGATCGGGATCGTGCTGTGGATGATGTACTGCTGACCAGCGTTTAGCGATCCCTCAACGCTCGCGGATCGTTCCCCCGCCCGCTCGGGCTCGTCCCCGCGCGCGCACGCCGGGAGGTATGAGCGCCTCACATCGAAAGCCGGCCGGCAGCTTGGGACTCACCGCCGGGTCCGCGACGGCGCTGCGGCACGTCGCCATCGTCTGAATGAACTCCTGGCGAAGCATCTGTTCCACGCGGACCTCGCCCGCGCTTCCGGAGTACAGTTGCCGCAGCAATGCAACAACGGGAACGGTTTCGCGATATTCGGCGCGCGCTTTCGGCACCTCGCCGGCTTTCACGAAATCGTTGGCGCGGAGGAAATGGCCCTGAACGTCGCCGGCAATCACGCGAATGCGATCTTCGTCGGTGGTACCGGCGACCGGTTTCGCCGGCGCACGAGCATCTGTATCAGGTTTCTTATTTGTGTTTTTTGATGCAATCGCGGTGGGTTTTGCGGAGTCGACGCTGACCGCCGGTGGATTCTCCGGCGCGGGAGGCGCCGACGCTCGGCCGCGGGCGATGACGTACGCCGCGCTCGCGGTTGCTCCAACGATCAGCAGCGCGCCGGCCGCGAGCAGCACTCCCCGTTTCGGTTTGGTCGGTACGCCGGATTCGGACGGCACCTTGGTGGTGACGCCGATCGGTGGTTGAACGGATTCGCGCGGCCGCGTCAGAATCTCGACGGGAATCGTTCGCTCGACGCCGGTATCGTCCGTGGCGGCGAGCACGTCGCGGCCAAACTCCGCGACGCTCTCGTAACGATCCTTGGCATCCGGTGCGAGCGCACGATCGAGCGCCAGTTGCAGGGCGGGCGGCCACGAACGCGATGGAGCGACTTCCCGCAACGTCATCGGCTTTGTCGTCAGGCGACGAACGAGCGTATCGCGCGACGTCACTCGCGGGTACGGCAAGTCACCCGTCAGCATGTTGAACAGCACGAGGCCAAGCGAGTAGAGATCCGTACGCTGGTCGAGGCGGTCGCCGGCCAGCTGCTCGGGGCTCATGTATTCCGGCGTTCCTATCGAGACGCCGGCCGTCGTCACGGTCTGCGACCCGCCTTCGCCTCCGCTCCCCTGCACCGTTTTCGCGATGCCGAAGTCCACGACCTTCACCCAATCGGTGCCGTCGTGGTGCCGGGCGACCATGATGTTGTCTGGCTTGAGGTCGCGGTGCACGATGCCCATGTGGTGCGCCGCGGCGAGTGCGTCGGCCGTCTGCTTGACCAAGCCGGCCGCGCGCCGCGGAGCGAGCGCTCCTTCACGCTTGATGATGGCGGCGAGCGTCTCGCCTTCGACAAACTCCATCGCGAGGTAGAGTAACCCGTCGTCTGTTTCGCCGAAGTCGTAGATCCCGGCGACGTTTGGATGGTTGATCCTGCTGGCGTTGGCGGCCTCGCGGTTGAACCGGCTGATGGCGTCTGGAGCCAGCGCGAGGTTGGGGCTCAACACCTTCACGGCGCTCTTCCGGCCCATCCGGACGTGCTCGGCCAGGTAGACGCGCCCCATTCCGCCCTCGCCGAGCATGGAGAGGATCTGGTAGCGGTCTGCGATGAGTTGGCCAATCAGGCTGTCCGAGGTGCCCTTGGGGCGCAGCGAGGTGCCGTCCTTGGGGCAGAAACGCTCGTCGGGACCGAAGGTGCCACCGCACTGCGGACAGACTTTCTCTGGGGCCACGCGAGCTCCGGGCGCGATTTCCAAACGGCGGATTTCGGCCGACCGTCTGAAGATGCCGACAATTGTTACAACGGGAACCAGTTCTCCGCAAAGAGAGACGTCCGGTCTTCCCCGCTGTTAGAAACCAGCATCAGGACGTGCCTCCGCTCAAGACAGCATCGGCCCGCGGTGGGTCACGTACAAAGAGGAAAGGAATTCTTAAGGGCCATCAACGGGCATCCGATACTCACACACATGCAAATACTTCTCGCACGGCAACCGGTTTTCGACCAACGCGAGCACCTGTTTGGTTACGACCTCGTTTTGCGTCGTCCAATTGCCGGACCGGGGATCATCGAACCGTCTCCCGAACAACTCGTAACCGACACATTCCTCGGGATCGGGATCGATCAGGTCGCGGCCGGCCGTCGCGCCTTCGTCTCGGTTGACCGCGACATGATCCTCGGCGGGGCTGCTCGACTGTTGCCGCCGGAGCGCGTCGTGCTGCAGATCGAGGGAGACATTCAAGCCGACTCTGAGCTCGTCGAGGCCTGCGACAAGCTCGTGTGGGGTGGCTACTGCTTCTCCATCGCGAGCGATCGCCCCGAGACGGTGCCCGAAGAATTGTTGCGCATTGCGGAGATCGTGAAGGTTGACGTTGCCGCGACGGAAAGTGGAATGCTCAGCGGACTCGCCGCGTGGCTGCGAAGCTACCAAGTGCGTTTGCTTGCGTTACATGTGCGCCATCGCGCCGAGCGCGATACCTGCACCAAGTTCGGTTTCGAACTGTTTGAGGGGTATCGCTTCACGGCGCCGGAAACGTTGTCGCGCCGCGATCTGCCGATCGAACAGGCACAAGCGTTCCGTCTCTTCAAGATGGTTCGCGATCCCAAGACGACTGACGGCGAAATCGAAGAACTCTTGAGCCGCGACGTCGCGCTATCGTACAAGCTGTTGCGAATGGTGAATTCGGCAGCCGTGGGTGGACGGGACATCTGGTCAATTGGACATGCGTTCCGTCTGCTCGGTCGAGATCGCGTCGCTCGCTGGCTCGGCCTCTTGCTGGTGACGGACGGCAATCGTGCCGGCGTTCGCGGCGAAGTGATGCATCTCTCGCTCGTGCGCGCTCGCATGTGTGAGCTGCTCGCGGCCGCGTCGGGAATCCCGCGTGCTCGCGGACCGCTCTTCCTCGTTGGCATGTTCTCGATGCTCGACCAGCTGCTCGAGACGCCGATGGACGCGCTGGTCGACTCGATGGAGCTTGCGCCGGACATTCGCCTGGCGCTCGTGCGCCGCGAGGATTTCTTTGGCTCGACGCTGGCGCTCATCGAAGCGTACGAGCAGGGTTTGTGGTCGCGCGTGGATTCGCTGTCCGATATCGTCGGTGTGGGTCCGGTGGCGCTCGCACCGCTCTATCTCGATGCGCTTGGCTGGGCGACCGAGCAAACGGGTCGCGTGGACAAGATCGAGACGGCGGCTCCCGGGGCAAAGAGCAAGTCCGCGTAAGCGAATCGAGAGACGACAAGGGTCGGACGCCCCTCGCGGCGGCCACCCGATAGGCGGCGGGAGTGACGAGAGTCGCTTCCGCCGTTTTCGTGTGGAGCGGGAATGGGTCGCTGGCAACCGCGTGACCCAACCTTTCCCGTGGAAAGGCTGTCGAAGACGTTGGTTAGCGGCTATCGTCGCTGCACCATTTCCCGGACGATGCCGCCATGCTCCGCTCGACGATCACCATCGCCATGCTTGCCGCGTCAACGACGACCCGCGCCGCGGCGCAAACAGTTCCGGGACGGGACTACGTCATTCGCAATTTCAAATTCGAATCGGGCGAGACGATGCCCGAGCTTCGGGTCCACTACATCGCGCTGGGCGCGCCGAAGCGCGACGCATCGGGCGTCGTTCGGAACGCCGTGATCGTGAACCACGGTACAACCGGCTCCGGCGGTCCGTTCATGAACAAGAGCTTTGGCGGCGAGCTCTTTGGGCCCGGGCAGCTCTTCGACACGTCCAAGTTTTACGTCGTGCTTCCCGACGGCATTGGGCACGGCGGGTCGAGCAAGCCGAGCGACGGGCTTCGCGCAAAGTTTCCTAAGTACACGTACAACGACATGGTCGACGCCGAGCATCGTTTATTGGTCGACGGGCTCGGGGTAAATCATCTGCGCGTGGCGATGGGCACGTCGATGGGATGCATGCACGCGTGGGTGTGGGGCGAGATGTTTCCGTCGTTTGTCGACGGGCTCGTGCCGCTCGCCTGCGCGCCGAC
>JBDTAE010000337.1:0-6912 GCA_039924785.1 Gemmatimonadaceae bacterium
GCTTCGTGAAACGGCGCTTCGGTGACGTCGACCGACACGTTCTTGACCGTATCCGGTTGTGGCGGCACGTCGATCGCTGCCAGCCGAAAGAGCCCAGACTCGTAGAGATTGCGCTGGCTTTCAAAGATTGCTGATTCGCGATACAGGTCGCCGGACTTGAAGGTGAGGGCGTGGCGAACCGTCGCGTCGTCGACCCGATTGATCCCGGTGATCGTGACCTTGCCGATCGTCGTGAGGCGATTTGCCGTGATCTTCAGGACGATGTCGGCGAGATATGCGGCCGTGTCGACCCTGACTGCGGTGTCGATGACGGCGTCTCCGTAGCCCATGTCCCACAGGTCGCCCTGAAACAGCAACCGCATGGAGTCCAGCACGACGAGATCGAGCGGGTCGTTCTCGTGGAGTAGCGACAGACGGTTGCGCGTGCGCCGCGTGATGAGCGAGGAGTCGTACTGGATATCGAGTGTGCGGATCAGCGTCGGGCGACCTTCTTTCACCGCGAAGGTGACGGCGACCTGATTGGGCGTATGCGTTACCGTGGTATCGACCTGGGTCTCGCGATATCCGCGCTTCCAGTAGTAGAGCCGGATGCGCAGGACGTCGCGCTGGAATTGCAGTTGGTCGAAGTAATGCTTGTCGACGAACGTCGGCGACTTGCTGATGAGGCAGAACGGCTCAATGACGAAGCTTCTGCACCGGGACGCGGTGGTCGAAATGCTCTTCAGGAGGTCGTGCGCGTCCACGTGCGCGACCCCGGTGAGATTGAGCTTTCGGACTTCTTGCGCGGAAACGGGCGGACCTGCAAACACCAAGGCCGACGCCAGTAGCAGTTCGAGGCGACGCATGTTGGAGTCCACGTAAGCAAGGCCTAGACCGTCCCGCCGATAACGGCCTCGACTGGCGTCATCGACAAGAGTGACTCGATGGCTAACATCATGTCACTGCTCGCCTTTGACGCCCAGAAAATTCTGCGCCCTGGATGTTTTCCAGGGGCTTGCCTACGCCGGCGGCCACCTCTCGCGCCGAGCGAACGGACAATCCAGAAACGCGAACGGCAACCGCGTTTGCGGTTGCCGTTCGCCGTCTTCCTCACAGCCAGTAGCCAACGATAGCGCCGGTTCGCCGGCGTTTCGGCTGCTACAACCCGGACAACAACTGATCGTTGTTCGGCGTCGCCGCGATCCGCTTGATGAGCCACTCCATTGCCGCTTGCGGCGGCATCTGGCTCAACCCGCGTCGCAGCGTATAGACGCTGTCGATCTGATCCGCGCGGAAGAGCTTCTCCTCGCGACGCGTGCCGCTGGTTCCGATATCGATCGCGGGATAAATCCGTTTCTCAGCGAGGCTCCGATCGAGCTTGATCTCGCAGTTGCCCGTACCCTTGAACTCTTCGAAGATCACGTCGTCCATACGCGAGCCCGTTTCGACGAGGGCGGTGGCAATGATCGTGAGCGATCCGCCGCCGGACGTATCGGGAATCGAACGCGCCGATCCGAAAAACGCTTTCGGCTTCGCCATCGCCGTTGCGTCGAGACCACCGGACAACGTGCGCCCGGTGCCGCGTTCCGCGGTGTTGTGCGCGCGAGCCATACGCGTGAGCGAATCGAGCACGATCACGACGTCGCGGCCCGCTTCGACGAGACGGTGAGCGCGGGCCAACACGATTTCTGTGACTTCGACGTGACGCTGTGCCGGCTGATCGAAGCTCGACGACACCACTTCGCCGACGCCCCATGAAATCGCTTCGCTCACTTCTTCCGGCCGTTCGTCGACGAGAAGAATAAGCAGCTCTGCCTTCGGATGATTGACCGCGACGCCTTCGGTGATGGCGTGAAGGAGCGTGGTCTTGCCCGCGCGCGCGGGTGCGACGATCAGCGCGCGTTGTCCGTAGCCGATCGGTGCGATCAAATCGATCGCGCGCCGCGTGACCTCGGGGCCGGCCTTTGCCGGACGACCCGTTTCCATGAACAGCTTTCGCTCGGGATACGAGGCGGGAAGGGAATTGAAGTCGGGGCGCTTTGCCGCGAGCGCCGGATCGGCGTCATTGATCGCACGAATTTCCACGACAGTGGTGCGTCCGCGCGGATCGAGACCGATGGTCGCGTCGACGAGATCGGCGCGACGCAAAGAGAACTGCCGGGCGAGATGCGGCGGAACGTACGGGTCGCCGGAGTCGGCGAGGTAGCTGTTGCCGGGGCGGCGAATGAAGCCTGCGTCGCGCGCCGCTTCGTACCAGCCGCGCGCTTCGCCGGTCGCCGTGATTTGCACCGACTGCTGCGGTTGCTGCGGTTGCTGCGGTTGCTGCGGCTGATTGTTGTTTCCGCCGCCGCCATTGCTGTTGCTGCTGCCGCTATTCTCTCGACGCGGACCGCGTCCTCTTCCTCGGCGGTGGCGTCGACCGTTCTTTCGATCCTGGAATGCTTCACCGACGCCACCGGCGCCCTGCCGATCGTTTCGGTCGTTGCGATCTTGACGATCGTTCCGATCAGGTCGATCACCGCGATCCTGACGATCGTTGCGATCGCGTTGCGGAGAGCCGGTCGCCGGCGATGCAGCCGGTTCGCTTTCGGCTCGCATTTGTTCCGCGCCGCCGACGCTCGATTCGTTGCCGCCGCCGCCGCCTTCGCTGCCGCTAGTCTCGCGAGGAGCCACCACTTCCGGCTGCGGTGCTGCCTTCGGTTCCGATCGACGTGACGCGGCACGTTCCCGTGCCGGCGCCGGTGCGGTCTCGCGTTCAGGCGGCGCGGTGTCCGTGCCGGTTTCGCTGCCGCCCGATCCGTCGCCATCCTCGCGGTATGGATTGTCTGCGGTTTCGGCGCCGGTGCTACTCGAACGCGTTCCGCGTCCTCGACGAGGGGGCCGTCGACGTGGTTCAGTCATGCATTGGATTGAGTAAAGGGTAATGACACGTCCGGGACCCGCGATTGCCGCGGATTTGCCCTGCTTCTAGTTCGAGGTGTGTCCGGGGACTATGCCCAAGAGACAAACACTCGTTGCAATCGCTCGCCGGTTAGCCCGCGCGTGCGAAGAAAATCAATGTGTGACGGGATACAACATTGTGACGCGACGCGTGCTCTGCTGTCGGTACCGGCGGGGCGCGGAAATAACACGCGATCCCAACGATGCTGGCGCTGCGCTAAGCCTCTCTACGCCTGACCCTTGTCCCTCGCTGGCGAGGACGGAGGGCCGTTGACGAATTGGCCGGAGGGACGACGTCGCTGTCGTGCCGGCGGACGCCCGGATTATCGCCTCTTCGCTCGTTCTGCGCAACCCTGCGTCCGCCGTTCCTTCCAAAACGCCTGCGCCGACATGCGCTGCGAAGTTCATGCCGGGTCCGTACCTTTTGCACATGACCACACCGCCCGCCCCGCCGTCCTCATCCTCTCCATCGCCCTTCTACGACCCGGCGCACGAGCTCGCGCTCATCGTGGAAGCGTACCAAAAAACAGGCGACGTCGGCATCCTGCTCGACCAACTGAAGGCACTCGCGAAACGCACCGCGCCGGACACACTCAAGATTTGGGCCCGCGGCTATAAGGAGATGCCCGAAGTCATCATACCCCTCTACGAGCGAATTGTCGCAGCCGTTCCGAACGACGCACAGGCAATCGTCGTCCTCGCCAACGCCTACTGGCTCACCGGCCGCGGTCCCGACGTCGTCAATAAGCTTGCGAATCAGGCGAAATCGATTGACGCGTCGAACCGCGGCGCATGGCACCTCTGGGCCCTCGCCGAGTCGGACCTCCGCAAACGCGTCGACCGCTGGCACGAGGTGACGAAGAAATTTCCGAGCGACCAGCTCGCGCGCGCGGCGCTCGCCGACAATGCGACTAGCCTCGCAAACGACGAGTCCGATCCCGTCGCGCTCAAGCTCGCGATCGCGACCTATGAAGGCCTGCTCGCCGAGTCGACCGCGATATCACAGCAGCTCGCGATTGAGCAATCGTTGAAGGTGCTCCGGAGCTGGAACGCCTGAAGCTCGACCACTCCAGAGTCAGCTTTTCGCCAGCCAGATAACCAATCGCTTCGTCCGCGCGCGCTCCACCAACCTCGCCATCGCGCGATTGCTCAGTACACCGAGCATGCTGAGAACCGTCAGCGACTTCACCTCGCCGCGGGAGATCTTCACCACCTCCCGACGCATCAGCGCGCCGGGCCGTCGCGTGAGATCGCGCAACGTCGCATACGCAAACAAGAGCGGCAGCGCGCAGAACAACCGAATCGACACGGCGCGCCGCGGAATCGTGAGCAAGTACGCCTTTGCCTCATCCAGGTCTTTCCACGCGAGCTGAATCAGCGCGTCGAGCGCGGCGCCGTTCTGCTGGGCACGGTCCGACGAGAGAATCGTCGCGTGCGCGCTGCCATGGGCCTGAAGGAGCTGCTCGGGCACATATATAGAATTCTCATGCTCCGCGTCCCGCGCGACGTCCTTCAGTATGTTCACCGTCTGCAGCGCCTCGGCGAACGCTCGGCTCCGTGCCTTGAGCGCCTGGTATCGCTCGTCGCTGATGCTTGGAGAATGCTCATGCCAGAGATCGGTGAGCAGATACCCGACGGTGCCGGCGACGTAATAGCAGTACTCCTTGTACTCGTCGAGACTCTGAATCCGCACACCGCGCGGATACGCCAACACGAACTTCCGCATGCCCGTGATCATCTCGGTCACCCAGTGGCGAACGAACCCACGAGTACGCTCGGGCAGAGCGCGATACGACGCGAACACGAGATCGCTGTTTCGCACGAGTCGGACGCACGCGGCATCTCCAGTGAGCCTCGCCGCCTCCGCGGTGAACGCGGCCGCCGCGCTCTCGCTCTCGAAGCTCGCCGCGAGCGAGTCGAACAACGGCGCCTTGTCGGTGGCCTCCATTGTCGGCTCGTCTTCGATCGTGTCGGCGATTCGGCAAACGAGATACGCACACCGCACCGCTGTGCCGAGGTCGCCGGGCAGAAGGCGAATGCTCAGGGCAAAAGTGCGCGACACCTGCGGGAGAATCTCCCGGCAGAATTCGTTTGCGTGGGTGGATGCGGGCATGAAAAAGGATGCTGGCTACATGCGGCAGCTTGAAGGCTTCTGGCTACTCACGACGTACGCTCTACGGGTATTCGATACTTACTACGGACCACTTTGCCGCCCTGCAGCCTTCCGCGAGCGGCCAGAAGCCGGACGCCTCGGTTACACTACACAGGCGACCCACTCCCCGATAGCGCAACGAACTCTCGAGCGCGACAAAACATTGCTCGTTCCACCCTCAGCCTTCCGCGGCATCTTCCGCACCGACGACGACGCGCGCGCCGTCTATTCTGAAAGTGCCGGCATCGCGCGCGTCCTTCCACTCGGCGTCGCCGTTCCCGCGGACATTGACGATCTGATCGCGCTCGTTCGCTGGGCCGCATTGACGCGCACGCCGCTCATTCCGCGAGGATCGGGCAGCAGTATGCCCAACGGCGCGGTCGGCGCTGGACTGATCGTCGATCTCAGCCAATGGTCGATGATCGACGCGGTCGACGCCGGCGCGCGAACAGTGCGAGCGCAGCCCGGTGCGCTGCGCGAAAGAATCGACTGGGCCGCTCTGTCTCATGGGCTTCGATTTCCCGTCGATCCATCGAGCGGCGCATTTTGTACGATCGGTGGCATGGCGTCCACGAACGCCGCGGGCGCTCGCACACTTCGCTATGGTCCGACGCGGGGATGGATTCGCGCGCTGGACTGCGTGTTTGCAGACGGCAGCCGCGCGGAAATCCGTCGAGGTGAGTCGCCGCCGCGGGACATTCCGGCAATTCAACGATTCCTATCGGTGGCTGATGCGCTCGTCGCGGCGGACGCGACGCAGCCCGCGACACACGCCGGCGTCCTCAAAGACTCCTCCGGCTACGGTCTCGCCGCGTACGCCAAGTCGCGCGACCTCGTCGATCTCCTCGTCGGCAGCGAAGGGACGCTCGCAATCTTCGTCGCGATCGAGGTGGATCTCATTCCCGTGGCGGCGGAAACCAGCAGCGTGCTCGGCGCATTCTCGTCGATCGAAGCGGCCGTGATCGCCGCGGGACGCGCGCGGGTCGCCGGCGCATCCGCCTGTGAGTTGCTCGATCGCACCTTTCTCGATGTTGCCGCGTCCGCCGGGAGCGAACGTCCGCTGCCGGAAGAAACCGAGTCAGCGTTGCTCGTCGAGGTGGAGGGCGCGAACTCGAGGGATGCCGCAGCCAATGCGCACATGATCGAGGAGATTTTTCGCGACGCTGGTGCGACAACGGTTCGGGTCGCGCTCGACGAGCGAACGGAGCACGAGCTGTGGGAGTTGCGTCACGCCGCGAGTCCGATTCTTTCACGCCTCGATCCGCGTCTCAAGTCGATGCAGTTCATCGAGGACTCGGCTGTTCCGCCCGATAAGCTCGCGGCGTACGTGCGCGGCGTGCGGGAAATTCTTGCCGCCAACGAAACGCGTGGCGTGATCTTCGGGCACGCGGGCGACGCGCACGTGCACGTGAATCCGCTCGTTGACGTGAGCCATCCCGACTGGAAGCAGCGCGTCGAGAGAATTCTCGAGGGAGTCGTGTCGCTCGTGTCCGCCCTCGGCGGCACGCTGACCGGAGAGCATGGCGACGGTCGCTTGCGCACGCCGTTGGCCTCGCGCGTGTGGCCGGCGGAAATTGTCGCGCACTTCGCCGCGATAAAGCGTGCATTCGATCCTGATGGAATTCTTAATCCGGGCGTGAAGGTCGCGACGGCGGGTGAAACGCCGATCGTCGACATCAAGTACGATCCCGCGCTGCCGCCACTGACCGAGCGAGCTCGCCGCGCTCTCGATCGTGTAGAGCGAGAGCGTGCGTATTCGCGCTTTCGCCTCGATCTTCTCGTCGACGAGAACTGAGCGGCCTCTCCCGCTTGTTCCATCGGGAGCGATCCCGTTGATTTCT
>JBDTAE010000338.1:0-5409 GCA_039924785.1 Gemmatimonadaceae bacterium
CTTCGATCGTTTACGGCTGCGGGGTGCGTTGATCTCGTGCAGAGCCAACCCCTCGCGCAGCAGCCGTTGCGCTCGCACGACGCTCCGACTCACGGCGCTCACCGAGATTCCTAACGCCTCGGCCACGGCATCGTACGTCGATCCATCTTGCCGAACCATGATGTAGACGAGCCGGCTGGCCTTCGGGAGCTCATCGAGCATCGTCTCATGCAGCTTCTCGAGGTGCAGCTGCTCGGCCGCCAGATCCGGGCGCATCCACGCGTGCGTCCCCTCCGAAATCTCTCGCCCGTGCTCAGCATTTCTCTTTGCGCGACTCTTACTCCGCCGCAGTAAGTCGACCGCTCGCTGACGGGCGATGCGTTTCACGTGTGGTGCAAGTGTCTGCGGCGTGACGTGCCATTTACCGCGCCGCATCCGCATGAGCACATCGAGCGCGACATCCTGAGCGATGTCGTCGGCGGCATCGGCGGAAAGGGTTGCTCGCATGTATCGGCGGGCAATCGATACGGCGCGTACAAGGGTGGCGTCGTCACTAACATCGGCTGGGCTGGGAGTCGTGGACATTGAGTTGGCCTGTTAGGGTGGGAGCCCTGCATCCATGCGTGTGAAAAACGATCTACTACTAATCCGCAACGACCGTCGTTTCCCACACCTGCGAATTTTCTTTACACATTTCCTGCCCTTCATTAGAAAAGACTCTCGCGGAGCGAGAGTAGCATGACAGCGTCATTCTGGCGTCATACCGCTCGTCACACCAAGCGCGTAAGCGACCACAAAAACGAATCGTGAGTGGCGAGGTGTGTGAATCGAGGTCCATTGCGGATATAGAGATGAGGCCGCGCAGTTCGTGCCGGTCGCGCCGCAGCTCATCCCTTTCGCCATCAACACGCCTACGATGCAGCATCACGAAACGCCGACCGGCGGCGAGAAGCCTCCGACGCTCCGTCAGCCGACACCGATCGACCGCGGGATCACGCCGATCGTTGAACAGACATCTCCGGTCAATCGCCACGAGGCGGCGGTGCGTGGCGAGATCGCTTCAGTCGGAGATGACGTCTCGCACGGGCGCTGGCATGGCGTAGCGCACCGCCGCGGCGTCGCGATTCACGACGCCGACGCGACGGCGAGCCGACGTCATCCGACGGAAGGCGGCGCTCAACAAGCAGCGGTCAATGGCGATTCACCGATTCAGGGCGTTGACGCCGCGTTTCTTCACGGTCTGAAGTCACACACCCAGTTGTCGTCGCTGTCATTGAATCGGGAGCGCATCCAACGGCGACACCAGGCACTACATCGACGCGGTGAGGCCACTCCGCTCCGACGTGAGACAACTCTGATCCGCGCGCTTCCAACGCCGATGCGCGAACGCACCACTCCGACAAGATCCGATCGCGCAACGATGTCCCGAGGTGCTGTTCCGACTCAGCGCCGCACAACTCCGATTCCCTACGCCAATACGCCGACGCTTTTGGTCGGCTAATCCGATGGACGTCACGCCCGCCAACGCCGGTCGCTGCGTCCACACCACTTCCTTATAGGAGCCAGTACATGCAATCCAATCAGGCCACAGACCTGAACATGCTGTTGCGCGTCCAGCGGTTTTTGGACGTGAACGGCGACACACTCGGCACGATCAATAAGTCGGGGTACCGCGCAGTCCTCGACGACGTCGTGACGAATCTCAGCGGCCACGCCGTCAACCAGACCACGTCGAAACGGGTCGGCGCCGCCGAGACGGCGCGCGAACGCGTTCTCCGAAACGCGCTCCGGCTCAACAACATGCGGCCGATCGCCACCGTCGCCGCAGCGCAACTGCGGCAAACGCCGGAATTCGTCGCGTTCAAGATGCCGGCGGGGAACAGCACCTCTCGCACGCTCATCGCGTGGGCCGGCGCCATGCACAACGCCGCCGCCGGGTACAGCAAAACGTTCACGGATGCGGGCCTTCCTGCCGACTTCCTTGCGCAGCTCCAAACGGCCGCGGACGTGCTCAACACGAGCATCACCAACCGCGGCGCCACGAAGAACCTGCAGTCCGGCGCGACGACCGGGCTCAGTGCCGAAGCAACGCGCGGCCGGCAGGCGGTGAAGGTGCTCGACTCGCTCGTTGAGCCCGAGATTGCCGGCAATCTCGCGGTGCTGGCGCAGTGGCGATCCGCCAAGCGTATCGGCGGAAAGGCACCCGCGATCGCCAGCACATCCATCGATGCGGCGGCGAACGCGCCGGTGGAAGCGCCGGCGTCTGCTCCCGTACCCGTACCCGTACCCGTACCCGTACCCTCACCGGCGCCTGCACCGTCCTCGCCAGCCACGCCACCCGCCACGCCGCCGGCGCCGACGCCGGCCGCGTAATCCGCTCTTTCAAGGAGTCTCAATGCCAAAGCATGGACCCAACGTCTGGGTCGTCCGGCGCGGCGCTGGCTTCTCAATCACCGAGGAGCGAACGGGAACGCACCTCGTCCCGCCGATCGCGCAGCGCAAGGCGGTCGCCATCGCGCGCTGCCTCGCCATCGCCAACGGCAGCGAGTTGATCGTGCAGGGCCGTTCCACGCGTATTCGATTTCGTGACAGCCATGGTTCGGACCCGTATCGGGCCAGGAGCTGATCGTGCGCAGTGTCTTCTTGCCTTTCCTCGCCTGGGCCGGCGCGTTGCAGTCGGTCGCGCCCACGAGCTCTGGATTCGACAGCGGCGCGCGTCTCATCGGCGCCGCGGGTGTGCTTGGCACGCTCACGGTACTCGTGTACCGCTTGGGCGTGTGGCGGCAGGAAATGGAAAACGCGAAACACAACGTCGGTGCGCAGCTCGAGCTTCACCGCGCGGAATCGGCGGCAAGCTTCGAGCGACTCGAACGCCGTCTCGACGCGATCGATCACGTCGTGTCGTTCTCGGCGGAACAACGCGCGGCAACGGCCCGCTGGCGTTCGCGCACGGAACGTCGTCTCGAACAGTTGGAGCATTCGGCATGACACACCATATGACACACCGTCGTCACGTCGCGCGAACCGTCATGCTCGTGGTCCTCACGCCGCTGCTCGAGAAGAACGTCTTCAAGACGATGTCAGTGGACGTCCCACTGGTCTTCTCCATGAGGCGGCTGATCGTGCTCGCGTTTGCCGCTGGCATGCTTCGCCAGATCTGGTATGCCGGTATTGCGGGCTGGCCCGACGCAACGCTGGCGATCGCGATTGTCCTCGCCTTACCGATCCTCGGCGCGCTCGAGCGCGCCAAGCCGGAACAGGTGTTGGACGTCGCGAAGACCCTGCTCGGCCGCGCCAGCGTTGGCGGTGCGCGCCGAACGGGGGATGTGTACGACACGGAGCCGTCGAAGTTCGACGATCACCGAAACGATTGAGATACCGATGACACCAATTCCGGGACTCCTCGTCGACGATCGCCGGCATTCGCACGTGCTCCAATCACCACTCGCCGCGCCTCGCGGGGGCATCATGCTCCATTACGACGATTCGTCGCGCGGCGACTGGGCGGTGGAGTGGTTTAACGATTCGCGATGAACGAATGGGTACACCTGGCTGGTGCTCGACGACGGACGCGTCGTCGAGCAGGCCGATCCCGACATGCGCACGCCGCACGCGGGACCATTCAAACTCACGCGCTGAAGAACGCGCGATCACACTTCTCTAAACGAGGTCTCTATGTTGACAGGACTCATTTCTTGGACGCTGGTGTCTCTCGCGAGCGTCATCATCAGCTGGATCTAGGTACGAGGGTCTCGCGATCGTCGCCGCATTCACCACCACCATCACCATCACCAACAACCACAACTGTAGAGGTCAAGGATGCTTCGAACCACATCCCTATGCGTCGTTGCGTTGCTGAGCGTCATGCTCGTGGGCACGGTGTGCATCGAGCAGCACCGCCTCGCCGTCGAACGTGCTCGAACCCAAGGCGCGGCGCTGCACGCCAGCAACGTCATCGCCGAACGGGACCGCGCACGCGACATTGCGGCCACGAACCGCAACGTTGCGCGCATCGTCCGCGACTCGCTACGCGTTGCCGCCGTGGTGCCGAGTCGGCGTGATTCAACGCCGACCGTGCGAGACGCAACATTCAACATTCAGCAAACGCCATATACCATTTCGGCGGTCGTCGATCTGGCGGACCCGCCCGATTCGGCTCGTATGGCGATTCGTGTGTCGATCGATCCGATTCACTTTGATGCGCGGGTATCGTGTTCGTCGGCCGACGAGCATGGCATTCGATCAGCATCAATCAGGACGTCATCGCCGCGCTGGGCGTCGGTGCGGTTTGATCACGTCGGGCAGTCGCCTGAGGTCTGCAGGGCGGAGGCGGCTGCGGCAAATAAGCATCGACTCATCGACTTCCGGCGAGCGATGATCGGTGCCGGGCCCGTGAGAACCATCAACGGGCGTTGGACGGTCGGGCTGTTTGTTGGAGCAGGTCTGGCTGCGTAGTTCTAGAATCTCGGGTTAGCGCCTGCGCGCGGGCGTTGCCGAGGTTGGGTTTCACATCACAGCATTGTGGGTCGAGCCGGTGGCGCGGTGCGCCACCGGCTCAATTTACCCGCCGCGAACTGCGCAACGAGTGCGGCCGAACAAGCGCTCGCCACCGAGGCGATACGAGATCGTGCGTCGCGCTTTGGCTATTTGTTCCAGCCGGAATCGGTTGATCGTGCGCGCCCTCGAGCGCGAACTCGCTCCAAACGCGGGCTGGGCTCCCGGATTCTTCGAGTCGCTATCGACCGTCTCGCCAGAGACCGCGAGCGCCGTCGACGAGCTTCGCACCCAGATTCGAAAGGCGCGGCGCAGCAAGCGGCCCCTCTCGCTCTGACGTCCTCGACACGAATACCGTATCGGCGCTGATGCGCGGCGACCAGCGTGTCATTGAGCGGCTCGGACAGTTGGACCGGTCTGAAGTCGTCGTGCCGCATCCGGTACTCGCCGAAATCGCATACGGTATCTCGCGCCTTCCCCGATCGCGTCGACGCACCGACCTGGAGCGCGGCGCTGCCATCATCCGGTCGGAGATTCCGCGGGCGGACTGGACGGATGCGGTGAGTGTAGCGTTCGGAAACATCAAGGCAGCGCTTGAACGGACAGGGAAACGCATCGAGGATTTTGACGCCGCAATCGCTGCCCATGCACTGGCAATCGAAGGAACTCTGGTCACAGCGAACCTCGGGCAAATGACGCGCGTACCGGGCCTCTCCGTCGAAGACTGGACAACAGAACAGGCCTGACGAGTGGGTCCAGAGGAGACTCAGCGTGGCGCTTCATCACGCCAGCCTCGAACTTAGGCAAATCCACGCAGACGGAAAATTGGCGGCGCTCGCCTGCTTTGAACGCCACTCAGGCGATTGCCACCCTGCTTTGCCGTTCAACCATGCTTGGCTTGCGACATCGCCCCGCCAAGACCAGGTTACATGTAAC
>JBDTAE010000339.1:0-39741 GCA_039924785.1 Gemmatimonadaceae bacterium
GGCTTAGGGCGCGTGTATGCGGTGACGGAGCGATCGATGGTGCCCGATCCCTCATTGACGATTCGCGAAAGAGCCATCGCCGCGTGGCCGAGCGCATGGCAAGGGCAAAATCTCCGGGACATCGTCACGACGCTCGGCATCGACATCGATGTTCCGTGGCGCGAACTGCCGAAGAAGACGCGCGACTGGCTGCTCTTCACGGCGGAACAGCCGCAGGTGCCCGTGTATACCGGAAGCACCATCGCTGAGGCGCGGCAAGCCATCAAGCGAAAGCGTCAACCCGACTACCTTGGCACCTTCACCGGCGCGCGAAAGTATGTGCTGGACACGTTCGCGAAAACGCAGAGCGCGTTGATGAAGCGCCGCGTGGCGGCGTTCATGGAAGGCGCCGCGTGTCCGACCTGCCACGGGAAACGTGTCAAGCGCGAGTCGCTCGCCGTAACGTATGAAGGGCTGGACATCGCCGAACTATCGCGGCTACCCATCGAGGAAACCGCGGAGCTGCTGCGGTCATCCGCCTCGGGGACGTCGGCATCCGTAAGAGATCTCGAACAGCAGCACGACGGGCGCTCAATCGTCGCGCAGCGGATCGCCGAAGACCTGTTGTCGCGCATGTCGGTGATGCTCGACCTCGGACTCGGCTACCTGTCGCTGGACCGCAGCACGCCGACGCGCTCACCGGGCGAGCTCCAGCGTCTTCGCCTTGCGACACAGGTCAAATCCAACCTGTTCGGCGTCGTCTACGTTCTCGATGAGCCGTCGGCCGGCCTGCACCCGGCAGACACCGGAGCTCTGCTGGAGGCGTTAGAGAAATTGAAAGCGTCGGGCAATTCGCTGTTTGTCGTCGAGCACGACCTCGACGTGGTGCGGCGGGCAGACTGGATTGTCGACGTCGGGCCTGGAGCGGGGCAACACGGCGGGCGCGTGCTGTACAGCGGTCCGCCAGCCGGCCTGGCGGCAGTCGAGGACTCTGCAACACGACGATTTCTGTTTGGCGAAGCGGCTGCCCCTCCGCGTTCAACGCGCAAACCATCGGAGTGGCTCCGGCTTGCCGGCGTGAGTCGCAACAACGTTTCAAAGCTGGACGTGGCGTTTCCGCTTGGCGTGCTGACTACGGTCACGGGAGTATCCGGGTCTGGAAAATCCAGCGTCGTGAGCCAAGCACTCGTGGAACTGGTATCGAATGCACTCGGCCACCGCGCCGCCGATGCGGACGAACCCGGCGAATCGTTGGACGCGACGACACCAGTCGAGACGAGCGGCCGCGTCGTGTCTGGCATGGAGCGAATCAAGCGGCTCGTGCGCGTGGATCAACGACCGATTGGGCGCACGCCTCGGTCGAATCTCGCCACCTACACCGGGTTGTTCGACGGCGTGCGCGCGCTGTTTGCAGCGACGAAGATGGCGAAGGCGCGGCGGTACGACGCCGGCCGGTTCTCGTTCAACGTCGCGAAGGGACGATGCCCGCACTGCGAGGGCGAAGGATTCGTCTGCGTCGAGCTGCTCTTTCTGCCGAGCGTCTACGCGCCGTGCCCGACGTGCCATGGCGCGCGATACAATCCGGCGACGTTAGAGATCACATATCGCGGACGAAACATCGCCGACGTGCTGCGCATGACCGTGCATGAGGCGCGAGAGTTTTTCGCCGAGGAGCGATCCATCGCTGGCTCACTCACGGTGTTGTATGAAGTCGGCCTTGGGTACCTTCGGCTTGGTCAACCCGCGACTGAGTTGTCGGGCGGTGAAGCGCAGCGTATCAAACTCGCGACCGAGTTGCAGCGAACATCGCGCGGCGCGACGCTGTACGTGCTGGACGAGCCGACGACTGGATTGCATCCCGCGGACGTCGAAGGATTGATCGCTCATCTCCACGGGCTCGTTGAAGCCGGGAACACGATGATCGTCGTCGAGCACGACATCAACGTGATCATGGCGAGCGATTGGGGGATCGACATTGGGCCGGGCGCCGGCGGTGCGGGCGGGCAGATCGTGGCGCAGGGTGCGCCGTTGGAAGTTGCGGGTTGCGAGCGGAGCCGTACCGCGCCGTTTCTTGCGGCCGAGTTGCAACGTCATTCGGAGCAAGGGCGCGTCTTGTGAGACGGCGGAAATTTGTAGCCTGACCGAGTGCAGACTCCTATAATGGAAGACCTGCGAATCGATCGCTCACAAATACGCGCGAGGGGGGTCGGCCTGGGCCTGGTGATCAGCCGTGATCTCGCACGCGTCATGAACGGCGACCCGCCGCGTGCGAGCAGGACGTTTCCAATGTGAAATATCAGAAAGCTCTTCATCGTGTTCGCATTCTTGTTCCCTACTAACCGCGTCTGCTTGTCTATCTGCTGGCACGAAGCCCCCCTTTTTAGGAGAGGCAGCGGTCCGTCATGAGATCCAGCCGTCCACCAAGGAATAACCTCGCAAGCGGCTCCGCGCGGGTCGCCGGCGGTGGCGAGCGTCGCGCAGCGATCCTGCTCTTGGCGCTATGTGTCGCCGGAGCGACAATGGATGTTCTGTTTTGCATCCGAACCCGCTCACGACGCCTTCGTTCGCACTGCTGCGGGAATTGGATTCATCGTCGCGCCTATTCTCAGGCGAACGGGACGGAAAGAATAGCGGGTTTAGCCTTGGTTTAGCCTTGGTTCACCCTGGGGCGGCAGCGCTTGCCGCAGCCACCTTTTTTCACCTTGCGTGTAGCGCATCTGGGCTACATACTTCGTCGTATTGGAGGTACTCATGTCGAAAACCGCCACGGTCCGCGCTCGCGTCGAGCCTGAGCTGAAGGAGAAAGCCGAAGGGGTTCTGTCTGAACTTGGCCTCAATGCCACCACGGCGATCACGCTTTACTACGAGCAGATCGTCAGACGCCACGCGATCCCATTCGAGATCTCCTTGCCCAATGTCGCCACGCTCCGCGCGATGCGCGACGCAGAAGTCGGCGTGGGGCTCACGCGCGCGCAGGATGCCGCCGCGCTGCTCGCTGCCCTCGATAGCGACGATTGACGCGTGCTGACGCCCTCATTCACTGGGCAGTACAAACAGGATCGAAAGCGGGCGAAGAAGCGCGGGTGGGACGTCGACGAGCTCGACCGAGTAAGTACCCGACTCACGGCGCAGGAAACGCTAGAGGCACGGTACCGAGTCCATCAGTTACGCGGCGGATACGACGGTCATTGGGAGTGCCACGTTGCGCCGGACTTTCTGCTGATCTGGTACTACTCCGGTGAGACGGACATTGTGTTTGTCCGTGCCGGATCGCACTCAGATCTCTTTGGCTAGCGGTTCGATACTGTCGACTGAGCGTCGATGATGCTCATGAAGCGAGAATCATGGGTACGATCCGCGATAGGGTTCGTTCACGCAAGAAGACCCCATCGGGCTCGCCGGCGGGATGAATCTGTATGGGTTTGCGGGCGGGGACCCCGTCAATTTCGATGACCCGTTTGGACTGTGTCCTGATCCGAAGGATCCTGCATGTACCAAAGAAGGTAAGATCGCGACCTTTACGTTTTCAACTGCGGGTGCCGCTGGCGACAAGGGGTTCAACGGAGCTGCTGGAATCGCGATGCACTCGTCGGGTGACTTCATGTTATTTCAAACCGCTGGACCGTCGACGGGCCTCGGTGCAGCTGGTGGGTATCAAGTTGGAGTGCAGCAAGGAACCCTGAACGATCTTGTCGCTCGCACCGGAGAAGGTGGCGGGCAGGCCGCTTCCACGACTGTTCTTGGAATGAGCGGAAGCTTGAAGTTTCATGATAGAAGACGATTGACCGGAATTTGCGTGAGGGAGTGGCCGCCGGCTTGTTTGACGCCCGGCTGAGTGATCTTACTGGTAAGACCCCACTGGAGTCGGTCATGAGCGATGCGGCTACGACCACGCTGTCATCCAAAGGACAAGTCGTCATCCCTGAGGAGATTCGCCTGCGGCTCGGACTCAAGACCGGGGCGCAATTCGTGGTGCTGGGCCGACAAGGATGTCGTGATTTTCAAACTCCTCCAAGCGCCTGCGAAGCGCGATTTCACGGCCCTCGTGCAGCAGGCCCGTCAGGCCGCGAAGCGGAACGGAATGCGCCGCAGTGACATCACGGAGGCGGTCGCAAGGGGCCGCCGCGCTCGGAGGCCGAGCAAGTAGCAGTCATCCGCTCGTGATCGCTCCGGCCTCGCGCGCCGTCCCGCCCTCGTCGCGGCGCGCTATCGTGGATACAAACGTATTGCTGTCGGAATCTTCTTCGGCGGCGTCCCTGGCCGCATCCATCGCGGCATGGCAGAACGATCATCTCGAGATCGTGCTCTCGCCCGCCATCCTCGCCGAATATTACGAGAGCGGTGCCGACCTTGCGCTTCGGTATGGAGCGATCGACACGCCTCTGGCCTCGATTCTGGCGCTCGTCACGCAACCGGCAACCATCATCGACGCGCCGGATCTCCCGGGCCAGGTTTCGACCGATCCTGCCGATGACAAATTGCTGGCGTGCGCGATCGCAGCCCACGTGCCGCTGATCATCACCGGCGATACGCATTTGCTCCGGGTGAACGGCTGGGGCGGGATTACGATCGTCACACCGCGCCAATTTGTGGATCGTTATCTCGACGGGGAGCAGCGAGCGCAGGAGTAATCTCTGATCGCCCGCGAATGGTGACAGAGATATCTCCGTCTGCACGTACGACGCCCTACATTTCCCTTTCAAAGGCGCTTTCGGCAAAGTCGCGTACATCAACGATCCCGATGGCAAATCAGATCACGCTTGCCGAGCCACGAAAAATACTCGCGGCTGATCCCGAGCTCGAAGTGAACGAATCGCGCACGGCATCCATCGTTCCCGCCGTCAATGCGGTTTCGAGTCGACGGCGTCTCGCGGCATCACTGGACGTTCCCGTCGCGGTTAACTAACCGGAACACTCTCGAATCAGGCCGCTGATAAAGCTCGACTCTTCACCCACCATCGGCTCGCGCGGCCTTTGCGAGAGCAGCTTCGATTGCCTCTGGTCCCACGATCAGCGACCCGTTTGCCGCCCACTGCCCAAGGGCCAGAGGACGACCCTTCGTACGTGCGATGTCGACGCACTCGGCTAGGTACGTGACTTGGCTCTCGCGGTCGCTGGCGGCGAAGACCTGGGTCCGATGATGCGACGCGATTGCGCTCGCAGCTACCTCGCCCAATCCCCATTCCAATGCGGCCAATCCGCCAAGCGCCTCGTGCACGACGCGCAACGTTGCCCACAAGAATTCCGGCGGCAGGACGATCTCGCGGCGCTGCGCCGTCCTCAGCGCGCCGATGCGATCGAACACAATCAGCTTTCCGACGTCGTGCATCATCGACAAGAGAAACGCTTCGTCAAGATTTGCCGAAAAGGCCGTCCCCAGCGCGCGACCGATCCCCGCGGTGCGGACCATATGTGACCAGACGACGTCGGCAACGGGTGCATGAGCGCCTCCTGGCTGACAAAACATCGCTTCCACCATGCAGCGGAGTACGACACTTTCGACACCGCCGGCGCCGACGCGGCGGACCGCGTCGGCGATTGACACGCAGGGATTGCTGCCAGGCCGTGCGTATATGCTCGAGTTGGCGAGTCGGAGCAGACCCCGGATCACAGCGGGATCGAAGGCCACAAGCATCACGAGCTGTTCCACGTCGGCGGTTTCGTCGCGCGCGATCGCAAGGATCCGCTGTGCGTTGGGAGGAACGCGCCTGATGACGCGTTCGGACGGACGAACGATGGAGTCGAGCAGCGTAACCGCGTCGTAGGCGTTCTCCGCGTAGTCCGTGGCGAGCGCGGCGCAACTCGATGCCAGCAACGTTTCGAGGTGAGTTTTCAGTTGGCCAGGTGCGAATTGCTGCGCGATAGTACTCGCCGTCGCGGTGTTCGGTGCTTCGAGCGTTCCAGTCATCGGATGCAGCGAGTTGGTCACGTCAATTCCCTCTAATGATTTCTCTAGAGTTTCGACCGGCTGCGAGGAAACATGACCGGGGAAACTCGATCGTGCGCTAGGAAGCCACGCATCCCGCTCGAGCACTGAATTCCCGAAGAGTCCTTTCGATGACGTTTTGTGAAGCGACGGCCGATGCTACGTGCATTGGCCGTCCGTTTTCGCATCCCCGCCCCTAGGACACCTCCGCGGGCCCGGCAGCGCCATTCCTGCGCACGCCATCAACTCGTCCGACTATGCGACTAAGATCTCTGCTATTTCTGCTCGCGGCACCGCCAACAGTTCTATTGGTCGCATTCCTGGGTGCGACAATCCGATCGGAAGCGACCTTCGCGGCCCGAGTTGAACAGGTACAGGCAGCGCGAGACTCGATTTCCGCGCTAGAAACGCTCAGCCGGCGACAGCCGAACGCAGCATACCTCGACGCAGCGACGACGGCTGCGCTGCGGGAGAGCCTCGACGCAGAACGGCACGTGTTGGAGAACGCCGAGTTGGTCGTCGGGTCGGAGAGCAATCTGCTCGTTCGGATTGCCCTGACCGGAAAACTCATCGACCGCGATGTCCCCGCAATCAGGTCGCGAACCCATGCCATCGAAATCGGCCTCGGTTCAATCGCCTTGCTCGTCGTCATCATGTCGGCGAGCACTCCGATGGTCGTTTCGCGGCGGATCATTACTCCAATTGTCGATCTCACCGCCGCTGCGGAAGGGGTATCCCAAGGGCATCTTGCCGTTCCAATCCAACAGCGCGCCGTTGGGGAGATCAGGGATCTTCACCAGGGATTCTGCAAAATGACAGAGCGGCTCGCGAATGTTGCGGCCGCACAGGAGGCGAACGCACAGACCCTCCGCGACGGCGAACGTGACCAGCGGCACCTCGCGGCGCGACTGA
This sequence comes from Gemmatimonadaceae bacterium, assembly GCA_039924785.1. Lineage (GTDB taxonomy): Bacteria > Gemmatimonadota > Gemmatimonadetes > Gemmatimonadales > Gemmatimonadaceae > JAQBQB01. The sequence continues at coordinate 6,818 of JBDTAE010000339.1, forward strand.
ACCACTTGCTTTCGTCCGGACCGGCCGTGGTTTTCAACCTCTCGCTCGAGACGCCTCAGCGGGTGACGTTCATGAGCGGCAACGTCCTGCAACACGTTGGATATTCAGCATCAGAGTTCATTGATAAACCAGAGTTTTACTTAAGCTTGATCCACCCACACGACGCGCCAGTGCTCGAAGCGGGGCGCCGGTACGCAATCGATCAAGGACGCGACTCGCAGGTGTGCCGTCTTCGCCGCGCGGACGGTCTTTATCGATGGCTGCACACCGAGACGCAGCTGGTGTCGGACGACAACGACGTTCCCGTGGAGATCGTTGGCTGGTGGATGGACGTCACCGAAGCGTGTGAGGCGGCCGAGGCACACGTTGCCGCTCGAGAGGCGGCGGAGCGGGCGCGCGAGGCCGCCGAGTCGGCGAGCCAGGCGAAGAGTGATTTCCTCGCGAATATGAGCCATGAGATTCGCACACCGATGAACGGCGTGCTTGGCATGCTGGAGCTGGCGCTCGATCTCGAAATGCCAAGCGATCAGCGAGAGTATTTAGAGATCGCACACAGCTCCGCGGAGGCGCTTCTCAGCGTCATCAACGACGTGCTCGATTTCTCGAAGATCGAGGCAGGCAAGATGGAGCTGGACAACACCGCATTTTGCTTGGCGGACATGCTCGAGGAGACCCTGAGCACCCTCACGCTGCGCGCGCACAGCAAGGGCTTGGAGCTCGCGCTGAGGATTGCCCCCGACGTGCCCGCCGGCGTCTTCGGCGACGCAACGCGCCTTCGACAAATCATCACGAATTTGGTCGGCAACGCGGTGAAGTTCACCGAGACGGGTGAGGTTGTCGTCGAGGCATCCGTCGAATCGGCCACGGCGGGAACGGCGACGCTGCTGCTCAGTGTCAGGGACACAGGCATCGGCATTCCGCGAGCGAAGCAGGAAACGATCTTCGAGGAGTTCTCGCAAGCGGATTCGTCGACCACGCGCCGGTTCGGTGGCACGGGCCTAGGCTTGGCGATCGTGACGCGACTGGTTGGTTTGTTCGACGGTCATATCTGGGTCGAAAGCGCGCCCAATGTTGGAAGCACATTTCATGTGCGACTTGCATTTGACATCGCCGCGCTTCCGCCGGGCGCAGCGGAGACGGCGTCGGTAGATCTGACGGGCGTCCCGGTGCTCGTCGTCGACGACAACGCGACAAACCGCTTGATCCTCGAGAACATGCTCACCCGTTGGGGGATGATCCCCACGGTGGTCGCGAGCGGTTCCGCAGCGTTGGGTCTCCTGCGCCGCGAGCCGCCGGGGCCACCGCATTTTCGTTTGCTCATTGTGGACGCGCAAATGCCCGAGATGGACGGCTTCGGGATCATGAGCCACGTTCGCGCCGCGGACGGCTGGTGCAAACGGACCATCATGATGCTCAGCTCTTCAGGATTTCATGAAGGGGTCCAACGGTGCCGCGACGCGGGCATTGAGCTCCATGTCACCAAGCCAGTGCGCTCCGCCGAACTGCGCGCTTCGATCTGCAACATGCTATCGAGCGTGGGGAATGCCGACGGGGTCGGCGCTGGCGCGCACCCGAAAGTCCCGGCCATCACGAAAGCCGCGCTACCGCAGCCCGTGAATGAATCCTTGGTTCCGCTTCGCGTGTTGCTGGCGGAAGACAATGCCGTCAATCGACGTTTGGCCGTCGCATTATTGGCACGGCGGAATACCGTCGTGACGGTCGCGACGGACGGTCGCGAAGCGATTGATGCGTGGGCACCGGGACGCTTCGATATCGTTCTCATGGACATCCAGATGCCGGAGCTCGACGGTTTGGAGGTCACGCGTTTGATCCGGTCGCGTGAGGCGGACGATGAGCATCTTCCAATCATCGCGCTGACGGCGCGGGCAATGTCGGGCGATCGAGAAAAGTGCATCGAGGCGGGGATGGACGGTTACGTCACAAAGCCGCTTCGCGCCCCTGAACTGATGGCGGAGCTCGACCGCGTGACCGCGGCAGTGACGGCGCGGGCGGCGGAGCGAGGCGCGGCTGCGGACATGGCGTTCGATCTTGCCACGCTGCGCGAGAACACCGCGCATGATGAATCCCTGATTGGAGAGCTCATCACTCTGTTTCAACACGACGCGCCAAATTACTTAGAGCGTATTCGCTGTGCGGCAAAAGGAACGGATGGTCGCGAGCTCGAACATGCGGCGCATGCGCTCAAAGGGTCGGCCAGCGCGATTTGCGCGCATCGAGTTGCGGCGGCGGCCCAGGTCCTCGAGCAGGCAACGCATGACGGTGATCTCACTAGCGCGGACGCTCTTGTGGCGACCCTCTCCGAACGGCTCGCCGAGCTCAACGCCGTTTTGACGTCCGGCCCCCTCGACCGCAAGCTCGCACTTGCATCGTAGGGAGGTTCTCATGACGTCGAGCGCAACCTATTTATAGAATCATCAACGCTTTGATGTCGGGACCGCCGTTTCCTGCGCGCTAACCGCCTGCCAACGATTCGCACGCCGGACGAACATGTCGGAGAACACGTTCCGACCCACTTCGGCCCCTGTGCTGTCGGGTATACGCACGAATCCGGTCGCAAGGGCCGCGTCGCCGAACACCCGAACCGTCAATGACGCGAACGTGGCACGCGGACCGCTCCCGAACGGATGCGCAACCGCCCACGCGATGTGCTGCGTCTTGCTGAGAATCACTCCCGCCGCGACCGGATGTTGAAAGTCGCCGGCGAGGATACGGTCGAGCGTCGTCGAATCGCGCGTTGCGATCCATTCGTGCTCAATCTCGACAATCGCGGCGCTGTCGGCGGCGACGGAACGGTGGGTTCCCCGCGTCGTAACCTGGCCATTTGCTAGCGTGGCAACGGAGAACGTGAGAATCAATTGTCGCAACAGCATCGGCCGGACCTCGTGAGGGACTTCACGTGTGACCATATCGTGTGGCGCGACGGCGTGCATGTCCGACGTAATGAACCGAACGGTTCGTGAAATTTCCTTGGCGCAGGGCGGGGAGATCACGTTTCACTAGAAGATCTCCGACGCCATGCGTCCTCGGAATCCTGCTGAAGAGGAGCTAGAAGCGATACCCGAGCCCGAACGCAATAACCGGATAGACTGGAACCTTATTCTGAATCGTCGAAGCCTGCGCAGTCAGATCTGACTGTAGTGTCGAATTGGACGCCGCGCCTGCCGATGCCAACTTGATGGTCGACTTGCCGATCGCCGCACCGACGTCGAACGCGAAGTGAAATGCCGAATGCGAAGCCGCAGCCGTCCCGAAACCAAGACCCACGTACGGCGATGCGCTGGGCCATTCGCCCGTCAGCGTCATCGCTCCGACTTGCGCGGCAGTGTACTGGTGGTTGTTGATCGTGATGTTGCCGCTCGGCGTCCCGCTGCCAGTCACAGTTAGCGGATTGGTAATGATGCCAGCTGTGAAGTGGAATGAACCGCGCGCACCCGGATAGAGATCGACAAGCCCGGTGAAGGCCTTCAACTTCAACGTCGCGTCGACGTTGGCGTTGGATTCAGTGAAGGTATGGCTTTCCGAGAAGAAATTGATGCCGGCTCGGAGGCCGATGTGCGGCGTCACCAGCTTCGATATTTCCGGGCCGATGCCGAGCGTTCCGAAGCGAACACCGATCGAGACGTCGGCGCCTTGACTCGGTGATCCCTGTGCCGTCAACACCGCCACCGGTGCGAGCAGAGCCAGGAGTGTCATTGAACGAACCTTCATGGAGCCTCTTAGGTAACTGGATGAATGAAGCTAACCCTGGCGCGCCGGAGTGGCGCGCGATGCAGCGACGCGTTGCTAAGCGCACGGCGACACGAATCGTGAAAGCGGAGCCGAATGGGAAGCGCCCCGACACGAAGGTCGAGGCGCTCGTCAAAACCGTCCGCTACGTGACAGCTTACGTATGGGGGTTTCCGTCCACGCGGTGCCACGCGTCGCGTGTTGCCTCTCTCGCGTCGGTCCACTCCAGGTTGGATGTGCCCTTGGCCTTGTGCCAGCCCGACGCCAACTCGTTTTCAGCGTCGTCGAACTTTCGGCCCGCATAGTTGCCGCGCGATTCCCATCCGTATTGATATGCCGGGCGATATGCGTCGTAGCCGAGGTCGGCCTTCGCGTACGGCCGTGTGTGGTAGTTGTCGCGCCAGTACGCGTCTTCGACCGTCGGATTGACTTTCTCGGCGGCGCCCTTGCCGGCAAGGCCGCCCGAGACTGCACCGATCGCCCCACCGATCAGTGCGCCGGGCGGTCCGCCGATCACGGCGCCGATTGCGGCCCCAGCAGCTGCGCCTCCGGTGGCGCCAATTCCTGTCCAAACAGGATGTGCACCAGGGGCGCCGGTGATCGGATCCCGATTTGCGTCGGGTTGGTCATTGATGTGTGCCACGTGGACCTCGCTGTCGGTTGATGCGGGTTAATTCCGCGGGCACACGTCTAGGCAAACGCCAAGCCAACCGACCTGCAAAATGCGGAATGCGGAACAAAAACGAGGTGGATTTGCCGCGGGGTGTGACGGCGAAGACTTGTTCGCGCCGTCGAATAGTGGTGCACGAAGCGCACCCGCTCCGGACGCGATGCTCGAGCGAGAAGGTGGCGGCTGTCGCATTGACGAATTTTGCGAAGGCCAGCATTCCGACCCCGATCTCGCTGATCGTCGCACAATGCGATTCGCTCAAGCTCACGGGGAGACAGCCGGACAGTCTCGTCGACATCTCCGTTGGGAAATCTCGCCGCGCTCGCGAACAGCTACAGCACAGTATTCGGAGGCACACGCGAACGATCGATTACCCGATCGCGCTCGTTTCGACGATGCGGTAGGCATCATTCCGGAGCAATCGCGCCGGTAGCACCGCTGGTCTCCAACTATATAGACGTGCGCGTACCGTTTCTTCGAAGCTGACGGCGCCGACTGTCTCGTCGGGCAATTTTCCTGCTCAGGCATCGTCGGTTCGCTACGGCGACTTGACCGACATGCGCGCGGCTACGGCTTCGCGAAGCTGCCGACCGATTGTGACGAGAGCGGGGATCGTCTCCACGACGAAGAGCGCCAGGCACAACTGGCGATCAAGCGGCATTGCGGCGCGCCCATCCGCGTATGCATCAATTTGCTTTGGGGACACGACCAACTCACCGGCCAGCTCACTGCGCGCGCACCACCCTTCGTCAATCAGTACTCGCAGCAGATGAACGCCGCTTTGCTCGCTCATGCTCATGTGCATAGCGTCGGACGATCTTTCCCGCGGTTTGATTTCATCGTTCAATTCAAGGGCGAAGAGACCTTCGAGAAAGTGGCGAAAATTGGCCCAAACGGAGCCGTGCATTAGAGTCTGTTTCCTTTACCCATGCCGTGCGCCACTCGACCGTCTCAGCGTCGAATGGCTGCGACTTGGCGTTGTGCTTTGCGTCCACATCGACGGCAGCCGGTGCCGGCGACGATCTACGGGATCTGCAAAATGGTGCCGCGCTGTTCGACGGCCTGTGGAGGCGTGAGTTCGGCAGCCCGTCGCACTACCTCCGGGTGTACGTGACGCATCTGCGGCGGAAGATCGAACGCAACCCAGACACGCCGCGCGCAAATCGCCACCGAACCGGGCGTGCGTATTGCTTGCAGATGGACGGTGATCGGCCGGCGCCCTCTCTGGGGTGGGAATGGTGTTCCATCGGTCGCGTCGCGTTTCATCGAGTCGATCAGCCACCTACGCGGCGCTCGTCTCGGCGAGTCCGCGACGCAGAGACGAGCAAGCCGCGACTGAGAAATCGACCCATTGTGGGCGCACGACAGGCGCGATGACGACGTCAATCGGCCCGCACCGGCGGCGGACTCGCCACCTGATTCGCGCCATTCTTGCCCGCGATCGATGCGACCAGTCCGTGAACCGCCTGATCGATTCGACCCTGGAACGCGACGGCAAAACCGGCAACCGTCGTCGCAAGAATGTCATCGAGCGCAGACGCGACCTTACTCGTGGTCCGCTGTGCCGCGCCCGCGGTCGCGCTCCCTGCACTCGACGCACTCAACGCGAGGCCGGCCCCGAACGCAATCGCCAGCGCCGGCCACGGATTGTCCCTGATTTTCTGCGCGACGTCCACCTTCTTCTCCAGTTGAGCTATCGTCGTCGACATTCGCGCCCGCGTTGCTTCGATGTCCGCGCGTACTGCGTCCGTGGACTCATGCATCGGTGTCTCTCCCTAAAGTCGCAAGTGTTTGCTGAGGCATAATATTCTTCGGCGATAACAGCGCCTTGGCACGCGCAAACAACATCGCGCTCGCGACGCCGAGGACAATCGTCAGCCCCAACGCCGCCATCCACCAGCGCCCGTTAAAGAGCTCGGCCCCGATCAGGAGCACGAGCGCGAACATCAACATCTGGACAGTCAGAAGGCCGAGCAGCGCTGAGCCGACGGCCAAGCCCGTTCCCTGTCCAAGGTCGCGAGCGGCTTCCGAAAATTCGATGCGGGCGAGCGACACCTCTCGCTGCGCCAGATGAGCACCGTCCTCCGCCACCTGGCGGAGAAGTTCGCTAACGGATCTTTCATCGGTTGTGTGCGGCATGATCGGTCCTAGTGACGGACAGCCTTGCCGAGCATGTACCCAACACCGAGCGCGATAAGCAGTGACTGGGCGGGTTTGTCCTTCACATGCTGTTCGATGCTGTCGCGCATCTTGTTGAGATCTGCATTGCGGAGCCAGTCCGCGCTGGCCTGCATTCCGTTCGCAAGCGAGTCGGTGGCTTTCGCGACCTGCGAGCTATTGACGAGGTTTCCCGGACCGCTCGCGGTGGCCGGAAGGTGATCCGGACGAATCGAATCCGCGCCCGCCTCAAGCTTGTCGGCGAGCATACCCGGCACTTCCGCGGCCTTGTCCTTGACGGAGACGAGGGCGTCATGTCCCTTCTCCGAAACCGTTGAGGCCGCGTGGCGAAGAGTGTCAGCGACCCCAGAATCGGCCGAGCCCGGCTGCGTGTCATAGACGTGAAGCGTATCGGTGTTCGCGTTTCCTTCCATGTGAGTCACCTTAAGTCGGTAGGTTGGCGTGCCGGAGTGCTGTGCGATGCGGAGCGCCGTTGCAGGAATCGCACCCGCTGTTCCGCCGGGCATGAGGAAACGCTCAAGTTTGACGAGAATCTCCTGAGCACGGTCGACGAAAGGACGGCAATTCGCAAGCAAACAGCTGAGCGCTGCGTGACAATGAGCAAATGCTAAGCGCACGGCGACGCGAATCGCGGACGCCGAGCCGAAAAACGAAGCGCCTCGGCACGAAGGGCGAGGCGCTCGCCAAAACCATCCCGTACAACACACCTTACGTATTGGGGTTTCCGTCCACGCGGTGCCACGCGTCGCGGGTTGCCTCTTTCGCATCGGTCCACGCCAAGTTGGATGCGCCCTTGGCCTTGTCCCAGCCTGACGCCAAATCGCCTTCGACGTCGTCGAACTTTCGGCCCGCATAGTTGCCGCGCGATTCCCATCCGTATTGGTAAGCCGGCCGATACGCGTCGTAGCCGACGTCGGCCGCCGCGTACGGCCTCGTGTGATAGTTGTCGCGCCAGTAGGCGTCTTCGACCGTCGGATTGACTTTCTCGGGGGCGCCCTTGCCGGCAAGGCCGCCGGAGACTGCGCCGATTGCCCCACCGATCAGTGCGCCGGGCGGTCCGCCGATCATGGTACCGATTGCCGCGCCAGCAGCTGCGCCCCCGGTGGCGCCAATTCCTGTCCCAACAGGATGTGCACCAAGCGCGCCGGTGATCGGATCCCAATTTGCGTCGGGTATGTCATTGATGTGTGCCACGTGGACCTCGCTGTCGCTTGATGCGGGCTGATCCCGCGGGCACACGCTTTGGCAAGCGTCAAGCCAACCGACTCGCAGAATGCCGGAACTCGAACAAAAACGAGGCGGTTTGTGGCGGGCCATGACGACAAGATTTGTTCGCGCCGTCGATGTTTCGGGGCGTCAATTGGTTGGATTGGAGAGGTTCGCGTCGAATAGCGCCCGCAATGACGGAGCGCGTGTCTGCCGGAAACGACTTGTTGGCCAGCGCGACGCAATCCGCCGACGTGGCGCTTGGACGATATCGACAGGGCGTCGGCACCATCGTCGACGTGATGTTGGCACAGAGCGCGCTCGCGACCGCTCGCGCCGAAGCAATACAGGCACGTTGGGCATGGCAAGCCGCCTTGGCCCAGCTCGCACATGACACCGGATCGCTCGACGCAGCGGGCCGGCCGAACGTTCTGCGTTGTCATAGAAGCCTCATTGTTCTCCCGCGAAGGCGTATCTTCCATCCGAAACGACGGGAAGCGGCGCGCCCGCCAGCCACAGGAAGAATGATGCCCCGCCCCGCGCTCGCTCGTGACGGTCACGTCTGCGCATCATGCGCGCGAGACGGCGCGGCTGGACCCGTCGCACCGCGCCATTGCGCGCCACGGTACCGCGAGAATACGCCAAAATGCCCGTCGAATCTGTCGCAGTGACAAACGACTCTGCCCCTTGGTCACTTGGAGTGGAGCTGCTAATTCGACAGTGCACACCGACAACCGGACCGCGCCCATTTGTCAAAATGGCAAACTTATGCGGCATGCGGGCTGCGTACCCGTGGGCGCGCCGTCCACAGTGGCGGCATTCACCACTCATGCACAGTTCACGCACAGGAGGTTGGGCAATGCTCACAGACCGTAGTCTCTCACACACCGCCGGCCGAATGATGCCAGGCAGCCAGGTCCTCGCCGAATTGTTCGGCGACCGTTCTCCGGCCGCCGAGCCCTACTGGACGCCGGCGATCGATCTCGCCGAGCGGGCGAACGAGTACGTGCTGATCGTCGAGTTACCTGGGGTTGAACCGGAGGCGGTTGACCTCAACATTGAAAAGAACGTTCTCATGATTCGCGGCGAGAAGCGTCCCAGCTTTTCCATGGAGCCCGCCCGCGAGACGCGCGTTTTTGCGATGGAGCGGGATACCGGCGCGTTTGGTCGCGCCGTGCGGCTGCCGGAGCACATCGAAAGCGAAAAGATTGAAGCGTCGTTCACGAACGGCCTTCTGGAGATTCGCATTCCGAAGAGCTCGACCGCACAGGCCCGAAAGATTCCGATTGGCCGCGACCAGGAGCGTTCAAAGAACTAGCGAATCATTTCCTCTCGACAAACGACCTTTCACTGGTGGGTTTCCATGAATAGACTCCCTTCAAGTGGCGGGACCGATGAACGTCTGATCGCGCGAGGCGACACGACGGCTGACCCGTGGTCAACGGATGGTCCGCTGGGGACGGAGGCCTGGTCTGCGGGGCTCCGACGGATTGAAAAATTGCTTCGCCGGGCACCTTTTGACCAACGTGCGCTGCGCCTGCGACTTCGGCAGTGTGGGACCCACCATGAAGCGCGTGTTGTTCTTGTGTTGCCCGGGAACACACTCGTTGGACTTGGCGAGGGTACGACGGCGGATCTCGCCTTTACAGAGGCGGTCGGCTGGCTCGCGGGCGAGCTTTGCCGGCGGACCGAGATTTCGCGCGCCGAGGCCGTCGAGGCACGACGCCGAACGCGCCAGCGGGACATCGCTGGCGCGACCGGGTTTCTCGTTCTCGATCACGCGCGTGGCGATGACGTTTCTTTCATCGATGTCTTTCGACCGCTGCTGCGCCACGCGCGCGATCACGCCTACCGCGAACTTGCGGCGGCGGAGTGCGCGGGGGCAACCGAAATCAGCGCGGTCACGGTATCCGACGTTCTCGACGAAACACTGGTGCGCGCGTGGAGTGGCTTTGGAGACAGGCCGCGCGATCGCGCCATCGATGAATGGCTCATCACGGTTCTTGAAGAAGTGTTGGATGAATATGTGAACGATGCCGCGGTAGTGCGCGGTTCCGCGGAGGATGAAGCCCAACGTATTCAGCGTCTCGCGGCGAGACGGGAACGTCTCGCGGGCAGTGGACCGCATTGGGGAGCCCCGGCGTTACTCAGCGTTGAAACGTTGCTGCCGGGTGCGGAGCCGAGCGAACTGCTCGGGGGCCTCAGTCCCGACGCGGAGGACAGAATGTTGATGAATCTCCTTGCAGATTTACCGCCGTTGAAGCGCAGGGCGTTCACGCTGTCCGCGGTGGAGGGGTATAGTGCCGACGAAATCGCGCGCGTTCAATCGCGGTCGACTGACGAGGTGCGTACCGATATCGGCTGGATGCGTGACCGCCTATATGCTCGCGTAGCGGAGTAGCGGCGAGGTCGTTGCAGGATGCTCATGGCGCATTCGACTGGTCCGCCTCTGGTCCGATAATCGATTGCAGGTCGAGCGCGTTGCCGGTGGCGGCGCCCAGGGTTGTGTTGTCGAAGATGCACCACGTCTCCGCTGGCCGCTCGTTCGATTGCGTGGCGATTAACGTTTGCGCAATCGTTTCGAGAAACGCACGACTATACGTCGATCGATACATATCCGGCGACCCATGGAGACGCGCGTACACGAGCGCCGACGAGCCGCCGGCGACGAGGGCGCGCGACACGCACGCCGGATCGGCTAGCACGCGAGCCACCCGATACCGGGTAACCAGCGCGTCGGCGTCATCGTTAAACCACGTGGTATGACGTGGCTCACACACGACCGCGCCGTCGAATGCGGCGCGCACTCCCGCGAAGAATTCAGAGGCGGCGTCGTGGTGAAAGACTAGGGAGGGAGGCAGCTGAACAAGTAACGGCCCAAGCCGATCACCGAGACCGGTGACTTCCTCGAGGAACACGTCGAGCGGCGCATCGAAACCGACGAGCGATTGATCATGAGTAATCGTCCGCGGCAACTTGACGGCGAAGCGAAAGTCGGATGGAACTGCCGCAGCCCAGCGTGCATACGTTGCGCGCCGGTGGTGTCGATAGAGCGAAGAGTTGATTTCCACCGCTGAGAAGCGTCGCGCGTAACGTTCCAAGTGGCTGGCCGCGGCGCGGTCCGGACTCGATGCGTCCGCCTCGACCGGATAGGAGAACGCGTTCTGCCAGGCCCTTGGGATGCTCCAACCCGCCGTTCCGATTCGCCACATTTCGATTTACGCTCGCGGTGCGCTCGATAAGCCGCGCGTCTGTTTGATTACACCGCAAGCGGTTTTCGCGCGGACTCGGCCGCACCGACGGCGGCCGCCAAGTCACGGACAACGCGTTCCAACTCCGACTCCGCCACGCGCGTCAGACTGTCGAAGCGGATATACGCAATGACCACTCCAGCGTAAACCGAGCGCGAGCTGTACGACGCTAGGCAGGCCTCGCTGTAGCAGTGTCACCGCCCGCGCAGCGCGGGTACGACTCGGAATGAGATTTGCGAAACCGCTCGCATCTTCTCCCTAAAGCCAATGCCCAACAAGAAAGCGTCAGCGCCCATGGCGAAGGCAGCTTCGCGAAACACCGCGAGCGGTCCGTCGCATCCGTCGTCCGATACCGCCAACGATCCACTCGCACGAAAGGCCGCCGAGACTGAGCAGCTCGTCTCGTCGATTCCGGTGAACACGAACAAGCCCGGCGAGTTCGGTCGTGATAATGCAATCTCACCGCCGACCGGCTACTCCGCGGAGTCACCGTCGCCCGACGTAGGCTCGAGCACTCTGAGCGAAAGCAACGCCTCAGACAAAACCGGCAGTGGCGACGCCATCACGGGCGTCAATCCGCTCGTCCTACCGTTGGGTCGCGTGCGGGTCGATTCTACAGGCAAAGCATTGACGACCAACCAAGGCGTTCTAATTGGCGACAATCAGAATTCGCTAAAGGCTGGTCTTCGTGGGCCCACGCTGCTCGAAGACTTCATTCTTCGCGAGAAGATCACACACTTCGATCACGAGCGGATCCCGGAGCGCATCGTACACGCCCGAGGATCGGGTGCGCACGGCTTCTTCGAGTGTTACGAGCCAATGACGCGCCTCACGCGCGCGGCACCCTTCGCCGAAGCGGGGAAACGAACGCCGGTGTTCGTGCGCTTCTCGACGGTGGCGGGCGAGCGCGGGTCGGTCGATACCGCGCGAGACGCCCGCGGCTTTGCGGTCAAGTTCTACACGGACGAAGGCAACTGGGATCTGGTCGGCAATAACATTCCAGTGTTCTTCATCCAGGACGCGATGAAATTCCCGGATCTCGTTCACGCGGTGAAGCCTGAGCCACATCACGGAATGCCGCAGGCCCAGTCGGCGCACGACACATTTTGGGATTTCATATCGCTCATGCCCGAATCGACTCACATGATGATGTGGGTCATGTCCGATCGCGCGATTCCGCGCAGCTACCGGATGATGCAGGGCTTCGGCGTGAACACGTATCGGCTCGTCAACGAAGACGGCGAATCCGTATTCGTAAAATTTCATTGGAAGCCGGTCCAGGGCACGCATTCGCTCGTGTGGGACGAAGCCCTCAAGATCAACGGCGCCGATCCGGACTTCCATCGTCGTGACCTCTGGGAAGCCATTGAGGCTGGGGAATACCCGGAGTGGGAGTTGGGATTCCAGACGATCACTGAAGAGCAAGCCGACGCGTTCAGCTTCGACATCCTGGACGCGACGAAGATCGTGCCGGAGGAGCTGGTCCCCGTCATGCCTGTTGGCCGAATGGTATTGAATCGAAATCCGGACAACTTCTTTGCCGAAACGGAACAGGTGGCGTTCTGCACCGCTCACGTCGTGCCCGGGATCGATTTCTCGAACGATCCGCTGCTCGCTGGCCGCATTCACTCATATGTCGACACGCAGATCACTCGGCTCGGCGGTCCGAACTTTCACGAGATCCCGATCAACGCGCCGATCGTACAAGTGCACAACAACCAGCGGGATGGACTACACCGCCAAGCGATCGCACGCGGTCGTGTGGCGTACGAGCCCAACTCACTCGCCGGCGGATGCCCGTTCCAGGCCGGCGCGAAGGGCTTCGTTTCGTTTCCGGGGCCCGTCCATGAAGACAAACTGCGCGGCAAGCCAGAGCGATTCGCCGAACACTATGCGCAAGCCACGCTCTTTTACAACAGCCAGACTGAGTGGGAGCAAAGTCATATCGTCGGCGGCTTTCGGTTCGAGCTGAGCAAGGTGACCGTGCCGGGGATTCGCCGCCGTATGCTCGCGTCGCTGCGAAATGTCGACGAGGATCTCGCTCAGCAGGTCGCCACCGGTCTTGGCATGGAACTGCCAGAGGCGCTCCCGCGCGTGTTAGAGAATCCTCAGCGACCGGAGGTGGATGTCTCAGCGCCGCTGTCGCTCACGGCGCTTCCCGGAAGTGTGGGCGTTCGAACGCGGAAGGTTGCGATTCTTGTGGCGGACGGGGTAATCGGGAAGCCACTCGCAGCGCTCCACAGCTCGCTCACGGCCGCGGGCGCAGTACCTCGTTTCGTTGGGCGTCGGCTTGGTACGTACGTCGGCTCCGATGGCGTGGAGATCGACGCTGATGCATCGATGGAAAACTCGGCGCCGGTTCTATTCGATGCCGTAATCTTTCCGGCTGGCGACGAGGGCGTTCAAGCGCTGATGCGCGACGGTCACACGAGCGAGTTCGTCGTCAACACATTCAGGCACAGCAAGACGATGCTCGTACTCGGTGAATCGACGCGGCTGCTCGACGCGGTAGGAATTTCCTACGATGACGACGCGGAAGCCGACGAGGGATTGATCGTTTCCGAATCAGCCGACGGCAGTATCGGCGATCGGTTCATGCAGGCGTTGGCAAAGCACCGACATCCCATGCGCGAGACGGATCCGCCACTGGTGTGAGTCGGACGACACTCGGACAGTTCGCGCACAAAGCGCGCAGCTTGTGCGCGCATCTTGCCGCCGTCACGCCGTCTTTGATGGCAGCGTTCACGAATCGTACCGGCGCGGCCGAGTCAGAGGAAGGAAGATAAGTGTGGCATGCGGTACCGATTTGACAGCTGTCGCCGCGAGCGCGAGGCGCTTGCGGTGACATTTATTGGCGGGACGCGTCAGCGGCTGACTGTTGCTAAGCCAGATGCTACGCGAGACGCTTGGCGATCGCATCGAGTAGAGCGGGCGCAGTGAACGGTTTCGGCAGCACAAATGTCTCGCCCTCGTCTGCTCCCGGCGACGGTTGCTCTGAATCGTCGTATCCCGACATCAGCAAGATCGGAAGGTCCGGCTCGATGTCTCGAAGTGCCGCGGCGAGCGAGCGCCCGTCCATCTCTGGCATTCGCAAATCACTGAGCACCAGGTCGATGCCGTCGCGACGTTCCTGATAGACCTCGAGCGCTTCCTTCCCGTTCGATGCTTCGATGATCGAATAGCCGTTCTTCGCCAGGATCATGCGGATCGTCGCTCGCACGGCGGCTTCGTCGTCGACGAGCAACACCATCCCATGTCCGCGCCGGCGATGGGTGGTCGCGGTTTCCGAATCGTCGGCGACCGGCTTATTGCTCTGCGGCAACAGCACCGTGAACGTGCTTCCCGCGTCGGGACTGCTGTCGGCGTCGACTGCGCCGCCGAGCTGTGTGGCGATTCCAAAGACCGCGGCGAGGCCAAGACCGGTGGCGTGGCCCGCGGGTTTCGTGGTGAAGAACGGCTCGAACGCGCGGCGCAGTGCTTCCTCCGACATTCCTGCGCCGGTGTCGCTCACCGAGATTCGAACGTATGTGCCGGCCGACAACGTCGGCCATCGGGATTCGTCCGCGTCGCCGAGCTCGATCAAGTCGACGCGGACGGTAATCGCGCCGACCTCGGCCATCGCGTCGCGTGCGTTGGTCACGAGATTCAGGAGCATTTGATCGAGCTGTGGCGTGTTGCACTCGACAACGCACGGCTCCTCGGGAACGATGATCTCGAGCGCGCAATGCTTGCCGGCGGCTCGGCGGAGCGCTTCTTCATTTCGTAGAACGACGGCGCTGACGTCGACGGGCTGGCGGGGCAAGGGCGATTTTCGACCGAACGCCAGCAACTGCCGGGCGAGGGCGGTCCCTCGTTCCGCGGCGGCTTTGGCTTCGTGGCCGAACCCGTTCACGAGTGAATCATCGCCGTGGGTCATCTCCATGAGCTCGAGATTTCCCAGAATCACCATCAGCAAATTGTTGAAGTCGTGCGCGACGCCGGCCGCGAGTCCGGCGACGGCTTCCATGGTCCGCGCCCGTTGCAGCTGTGTTTCCGCCTGGCGGCGCTGGGTTGCATCCCGGACGAAGACGGTGAGGAGCTGCTGTCCGTCCACGGTCGTTCGGGCGATCGTGGCCTCGACGGGAAACTCCGTTCCGTCGGCCTTGAGCGCCATGACCGTGGGAGGATGAACCGGGGAGCGGCGGGTGGCGCCCGTGCGCGAGTACGTCTCGATTTGGACGGCGTGCTCTGCCCGGTCGCGCGCCGGGACGAATCTCTCGATCGGGTGCCCGATGGCGTCCGCTCGAGAAACGCCGAACAGCCGTTCCGCGGCCGGGTTGAATTGCACGATGCGCTGCGCTGCGTCCACGGAGACGATTGCATCCGTTGACGCATCGACGATAGCCTGGGCCGCGCCCGAGCTCATACGGCCGGGGCGGGTTCTCGCTCTTTGAGCGGCAGCAGTAGCGACGGAGGGGCCACGAAAAGTAATTTCGGTATGACGGCTCGTGTATTATGGGTGCAGGACCACCCCGGCACAATTATGAAAATTCTTGTAATCGAGGACGATGCGGGGATAGGCCGGCTGCTCAAAGCCCTCCTTGTGTCTGAGGGGTACGAAGTCGAGCACGTCGAAACGGGCACGGAAGGCGCAGCCCGCGCGCAATCCAGCGAATATGACGGCATCGTGCTCGACTTGGGGCTGGGCGATCGCCACGGCCTGGACGTGCTTCGCGACCTGCGCGGCGCCGGGGTGATGACGCCGGTGCTCATTCTCACCGCCGACGCGAGCGAGACATCGATCGTGCAGGCGCTCGACGCCGGGGCTGATGAGTATACTGTAAAGCCCGTGCGAAACCGCGAGCTCGCCGCGCGCGTGCGCGCGCTCATCCGCCGCGGCGTCAAGTCGGGCGAGCCTGAGCAACTCGTGGTCGGACCGCTTGTGCTCAATCGTCTCAAGCGCAAAGTCACGGGACACGGCGGACCGATCAATCTGTCGCCGCGAGAGTTTTCACTTCTCGAATACTTCATGCGCTTTGCCGGCGTCGTCGTCACGCGACCCGACATCCTGAAGGACGTCTGGGGAATGGATTTTGATCCCGGGTCGAACCTTGTGGACGTCCAGGTGAATCGATTGAGAAAAAAGCTGGAGATCGCCGAAGTTCCGGTGCGGATCGAGACGCAGCGCGGGACAGGGTTCTGTCTGATCGAGGCCGGGGTCGACGTAAGACCAAGCTGAAGGACCCGATTCATCGGGTTGGATCCGCTCGTTCGCAGTACCAAGTCTCAGCCGCCAGCCTCCTTCGGTCCCGCTGCAGCCTCGTCCCGAGCCGGTCTACCTGCTGTGTAACCGCGCCATCACTGCCGACGAGTTCGGCGTCGCGCGTCGCGCGTCGTGCCATCGTGCACCGTGCATTTCAAAACTGTAATGGTTTGTGTCGTGATTCCGCCGTGGGAGATTCGATTTCTCCCTACGCTGCGTGTCATTGCACTGCCGATACTCTTTCTGAGAAGACCTCTACCAACAACGATGCCTCGAACCGATGACCGTTTCCAGCCTCACCCCGCTCCAGACTCGCGCAATCGAAGTCGCCCCCGGGATCAACGAAGATCAATTCCGGCACCTCGCGGCCGGTCTTTCGAGCATCGTATGGCGAACGAACTTCGACGGGACGCGACTCGTCGCGCCGCGCTGGGCGGAGCTGACCGGTAAAACGGAAGCCGAGCTGCAAGGTGGATGGCTGTTGACGATTCATTCCAACGACCGGATGGCCTTCAGTGAAGCGCTCCGCACGGCGCGCATCCACAAGGCGCACTGCGACATTGATTTCCGGCTTCGCCTGCGCGATGGCAGCTATCACTGGTTTCACGCGCGCGGCGAGCCGTCGCGCGACGCGCGCGGCGGCGTGACCGGCCTCATCGGCATTGCGACCAACATCGACGTGCAGAAACGCGCGGAGGCGGCGCTCGTCGAGAGCGAATCGCGATTGCGGTTGATTCTCGACGCCGCGCGCGTCGGGACGATCGATCACGACTTGCCGACAAATCGCATCGTCGCCGGTCCGTTGACCGCGACCCTCTTCGGGCTGCCGCCGGGAGTCGCCCTGACGTTCGATCGCGTGATCGGGCAGGTGCATCCCGACGATCGGCCCACGTTTAAGCGCGCGATCGAACTGGCTCGAACGCCGAGTGGCGACGGCAAGTACGAGGCGGTGTTCCGCGCCGTGCACCCGAACGGCGACATCGTGTGGCTCTCGACGCGCGGCACGTATCTGTTCGAAGGCGAGGGAGAGGCCCGCCACGCGATGCGCTTCATCGGCGTCTCGACGGACATCACCGGCCGAATGCGAGATCTCGAAGAGCGCGCGCGGCTGAGCGCGATCGTCGCGTCGTCGAGTGACGCGATTGTCTGCATGACGAAACACTGCATCGTCACGCATTGGAACAGCGCGGCGGAGCGAGTCTACGGGTTCACGGCAGAAGAGATTCTCGGGAAATCGATGATGTGCACCGTGCCCGCGGACCTGATCGAGGAGTCCCGCGCTCGCCTCGATGCTATCGTGGGGGGAAGCCCGGTCACGGGCCTCCTCACAGAGCGTCTGACCAAGAGGGGCGACCGCATTTCCGTGTCGCTGACGCTGTCGCCGATCTACGACGAAGCGGGGAACAGCATCGGAATTTCGTCGATCATCCGCGACGTCACCCAGCAGACCCAGTTGCAAGCGCAGCTGGCGCAGGCGCAGAAGATGGAGGCGATCGGGCAGCTCGCCGGCGGAGTCGCGCATGATCTCAACAATTTTCTCACGTCGATGCTGATCGGCATCGAGTTCGCATGCGAGTCGGCCGGCGTGAGCGACGATACGCGTGCGCAGTTCGGCGCGGTTCGCGCCGAAGGCTATCGGGCGGCCGGATTGATTCGTCAACTGCTGACCGTCGCGCGCCGACAAGTTATCAACCCGCGGCCGTCCGACATCGGAGATGTTGTCCGTGAGACGCTGCCCGTTCTTCGAAGTGTCCTCGGGGCAGACATCGAAATCAGCACGTCTCTCCAAGCGACGCGCGGCGTGTTCATCGATCCGGCGCAGATTGGCCAGGTGATTCTCAATCTCGGTATCAACGCGCGAGACGCCATGCCGCGCGGCGGCACGCTGACAGTCGCGACAGAGGATGGACCGGAGAGCGAGTCGATCGTGCTCCGCGTGGCGGACACCGGGTGCGGTATGACGGCCGAAGTCAAAGCACACGTGTTCGAGCCGTTCTTCACGACGAAGGGCGACGGCCTTGGCAGCGGGCTTGGCCTGTCGACCACGTATGGCATCGTCGTCCAGTCGCGCGGTACGATCGCCGTCGACAGCGAGAAAGGCGTCGGCACGACGTTCACGATGACGTTTCCCGCGATCGACGCGCCGATGTCGATCGGCAAGACGCCGCCATTGGCGGTTGGGGTTGCGGCCTCCGCCGGCACGACGGGCGGCAATGAGACAATCCTCATTGTCGAAGACGATCGCATCGTGCGCGACGGCATCGCGCGCGGCCTCGAGCGCTTTGGCTACCGCGTCGTCGAGGCCCAGAATGCCCGCGACGCGCTCATCATCATGCGTGACAACGCCGAAAGCATTGACCTCGTATTGTCAGATCTCGTCATGCCGGGGATGAATGGCGCGGAGCTCGTGACGCACGTTCAGACGAAATTCCCGAGGACTCGCGCGATGTTGATGTCTGGGTACAGCGAGCGGGCGCTTTCGTCGCTCTGCGCCGCGATCCCGCAGGCGACGCTCGTCCAGAAGCCCTTTGAGCTCTCGTTGCTCGCGGCCAAACTGCGCGAGGAGTTCAGCCGGGAGCGGGAGCCCACTCAGTCCGCGGCGACGGCGCAGTCCTAAGCGGCGCGCTCGGCCGTCAGTTGGTGCTGGAGCTCGACGGCGATATCCGTGAGTCGAGTTATCGCGCCGGCGGGAAGCGGCTCTTCACCGCGAAGCAGGCCTTCCGCTTCGGCCGCGAGCTTCGAGGCGCCGCCAAACCCGAACGTCCAAGGATACCCCGAGAGCTTGTGCGCGTCGGCAAATGCGGCGTGCCGGGCTGTCGAAGTTAAAGAATTTTCATTAGCGGCCGACGCCGCGGCGTTGATCGTTTCGACGCGGGTGAGCACGGTGCCGCGCGTGCGTTCCCAAATCGCGGCGATGCCCGCGGCGATCGCTTCGCGGTCGGGCTCGTTGTCGTTGCCGTTGGTCATCAATCGGACCAGCCCAGCAGGTCGGAGATCTGTCCGGGGAGCGCAACGGGATCGAAGGGCTTCGGCAACACACCGGCCACGCCGAGCGCCGCCAGCCGTACCTGATCGGATGCGCGCGCCTTGGCCGTGAGGAAGATGACCGGAATCGATCGCGTCTCGGCGATGCTCTGGAGACGATCGAGCGTCGCCGGACCGTCCAGACCGGGCATCATCACGTCGAGCAGAATCGCGTCCGGTTGCTCAGCGGCCGCGAGGGAAACACCCGCGAGGCCCGACGAGGCGGCGATCACGTTCCACCCCGCGCCGAGCTCGATGGACAATTGTGCAATTTCTCTAACGTCCTCGTCATCGTCGACGATCAACACGGTCTTCGTCATACGGAAAGTGCCTCGAGGCGGGATTCGGCGTTGAGGAGCCGCGTTACCAGGTCGACCAGCGCGTCCGGCGACGTTCGGCCCTTGATCGCGATCAGCGCACCAGCGTCTTCCACGCGATCGCGCATCATTATGTCGAGGTCGGCTGCGGTGTACACGATCGCCGGCAATCCGGCGGGATCTGTTTCGGCGCGGATCCATTCGAGTACATCGAGCCCGCTCATGTCCGGAAGACAAAGATCCGTGACGATAATGTCCGCACCGACGGCAAAGTGGCACGCGAGCGCATCCGCGCCGTTGTGCGTCACGTTCACCGTGTATCCGCGCGACTCGAGTGTGGCGGCAATCACCTGTGACAGTGCGCGATCGTCCTCGACGACAAGCACACGTCCCGTTTCATGACGGATTGGGTTCGACACCAGGGAGAGCGCGCGAAGCAGCGCAGTCTCCTCGACGGGTTTCGCGAGCCAGTCGATGGCGCCAACACGCTTTGGGTCTTGCTGCGGCATTGCGCCGCTCATCACGATGATTGGAACGCCGCGCGTGCAGTCGTCGCTCTGCAGCGCTTCGATCGTCTCGCGCCCACTGAGGCCGCGCATCACCATGTCGATGAAGACGACGTGCGGACGAGCCACCTTTACGAGCTCGATCGCCTGCAACCCGGAAGTCGCTGTTGAAACAGCATAGCCGAAATGCTCCAGCATTGCGGTCATCACCTCGAGGAATCCCGGATCGTCGTCGCAAACAATCACGCGCTCGCGCGTCGGCGTCGCCAATTCGTGTCTGGGTGCCGGAGGAAGGGGCAGCGTCACGCAGAATGTGCTTCCGTGCCCCAGCGTGCTCTCGACCCAGATTTTGCCGCCGTGCTGGCGGACGATGCTACGACAGATCGACAGGCCGAGGCCCGTGCCGCCTTTGGCGCGTGAGTCGGAGGCGTCGACCTGGTGGAAACGCTCGAAGATGCTGTCGAGTTTGTCCGAGGGAATTCCGCGACCCCGGTCGCGAACCTCGAACCGTACGTCGCGCGTGTCGGAGCTTACGTTGATCTCCACCGTGCTCCCCGCCGGCGAGAACTTGATTGCATTGCCGACGAGGTTCGTGAGCGTTTGTGTAAGACGATCCGAGTCGGCCCACGCCAACGTCGTCGACCAGCTCGCCTTGAGCTCCACGCCCGCCCGCTCGGCGACTGGGCGCATGGCGTCGATGACCTGACTCGCGATGTCGGTGGCATTGCACCACGAGCGCTCGACGCCGACGGCGCCGGAGTCGATGCGTTCGACGTCGAGAATGTCGTTGATCAGCCGAATAAGGCGGTCCGTGTTCGACACCGCGAGGTCGAGCATGCGCGCGCTCGTCGCCGGCGTGTCGGTGAGGCGTCCGCTCGCGAGCAAGCCGAGTGCACCGCGAATCGACGTGAGCGGCGTGCGGAGCTCGTGACTGACGATGGAGATGAACTCGTTCTTGAGTCGCTCGAGCTCCTTGCGGTTCGTGATGTCGCGCGCGATAACCTGCAATCCGCCCTCGGGAAGCGTGCCGATGCTGAGCTCGACCGGCACGTGTGTGTCATCGCCGCGGACCGCGACGTCCTCGGCGAGAATCACGTCGCCCACAGCAAGCGCGGAGAGTCTCGCCGCGGTTTCTTCCTCTCTCGCGATGAACAACGATCGCAGCGGAACGCCGATGAGCTTTTCCTCGGACTGCCGCAGTAGCGAACACGCGCGCGCATTTGCGCCGGTGCAGTGCCCCGCACCATCCGCGATGAGGATGGCATCGGCGGCGTGCTCGAGGAGTTGGCGGTAGCGCGCTTCGCTCTGGCGAATCGCCGCCTCGGCCTTGCGTCGCTCGGTGACGTCGCGGGTCGCGGACACGAATGCCATCACACGACGCGTTTCGGGTTCTCGCACGGTGCGGGTTGTCGTCTCCAACCACCCGTAACTTCGGTCAGCGCGACGGCAACGCCACGCGGTGGTGACCAGCTCATCGACCGTGAACGCGAGCCGATAATTCGCCAGGAGTACGGTGTAATCATCGGGGTGGCTGAACAGCGCGGGGAATTGTCCACGCAGTGTGTCGTTCGGCACGCCGGTAAACTCCGACCAACTCGGTGTGGCGTAGTCGAAGCTTCCATCGACGCGATGAGTCGACACCATATCGGTCGCATTCTCCGCCAACAGGCGATACAAATTGGTCGCCGCTTGCGCCTCGGCCTCCCGGTCGGCGATGCGGTCTTCGAGGACACGTTGGCCATCGCGCAGTGCCCCTTCAGCGCGTTTTTGCTCGTGGATGTCCGTGGCCGTGCCGAGCCATTTTTCGATGCGCCCTTGGTTGTCGCGGAGCGCGGTGGCGCGTCCGAGATGCCAGCGATATTCGCCATCGAAGCGCCGAATCCGGTATTCCATCTCGTAGTTGTCGCCGGTCGCGACCGCGATTTTCCAGCGCGCCAGCACACCTTGGATTTCGTTGGGATGTATTGCCTGGCCCCATCCGAGGCCGTCGATGTCCTGCGCCGGCAGTCCGCTGTACGCGAACCACGCGCGATTGCAGAAGTCGATCTGACCTCCCGTCGTCGCCGTCCATACGATTTCACTCAATGCCTCGGCGATCTGTCGATATCGCACGGTAGCGCCGGCGTCGTCGTGTTCGGCTCGTTTTGCGCGAGGGTCGATCCCGGACAGGCCCGTGATGGCGCCGACACGCCGGCTGAAGGCAAGTGCGGCGTATGAGGCCAACGCCGCGATGAGGACGGACGCGGCAATGAGCTCGATGTCGAAACTCTGATGCAGCATGCACAAAGTATCGGCATTGGGCCACATTCTTTTGCCTACAAGCGCGAATCGAGGTTGAGTCGAGTGTGCGGGCGGAGCACTCTTACAATTTGCAATGCGCCGAACCGTCTATCGAGCGGCGCCGGCCGGCCGTTCGGGGGCATCCAGCGCGTTCCGGACGGCCTGCGCGAGGACTTCCGGTGTGATCGGCTTCTGAACGAACGCCACGTCGGAGTCGATGACACCGTGCGTGACGATGGCGTTGGCCGTGTAGCCGGACATGTAAAGCACTTTCATATCTGGCCGGATGGGTTTGAGACGCTCAACGAGCTGCCGGCCGCTCATTCGCGGCATGACGACGTCGGTGACCAGGAGGTGAATCGTCGCCGGGTGCTGTTCGCAGATGAGCAGCGCGTCGCCGCCGCCCGCCGCCTCCAGCACGGTGTATCCGTATCGGCGCAGTACAATGGTCGCGAGGGCGCGAACGCGCTCTTCGTCCTCGACGAGCAGGATCGTCTCGGATCCTTCGAGTTTGGTCGCGGCAGTCTCAATCATGACCGGAACGGGAACACTATCGGGATCGGCGGCGGGCAGGTACACGCGGAACGACGTGCCTCGATCGACCTCGCTGTAGACCCAAATGCTGCCGCCGCTCTGTTTTACAATTCCGAAAACGGTGGACAGCCCCAGTCCCGTGCCCCGACCGGCATCTTTCGTAGTGAAGAAGGGTTCGAAAATCCTCGACTGCGTTTCGCGGTCCATTCCGATGCCGGTATCCGTGACCGCCAGCATCACGTGAGGACCAGGGCGCGACCCAACGTGTTCGGCCGCATATGCTTCGTCGAAAAATGCCGAACCTGTTTCCACCGTGAGCTTGCCACCGTTGGGCATTGCGTCGCGCGCGTTCACCGCGAGGTTGATGATGACCTGCGCGATCTGATCAGGGTCGACGTACACGAGCGGAATGCCCTGCGGCGTGATCTTGATCAGCTCCACATCTTCGCCGATCAGCCGCCGAAGCAGACGATCGGTGCCGGCGACGACTTCGTTGAGATTCGTGAGCCGCGGCCGAAGCAGTTGGCGGCGGCTGAAGGCCAGCAACTGATGCGTAAGCTGTGCTGCGCGCTCGCCGGCGTTCTTGATCTCGAGGAGACCTTCTTCCATGGGATCTCCCGGTGTGAGATCGCTCGCCATCATGGATGCGTAGCTCAGAATGACCGATAAGAGATTGTTGAAGTCGTGTGCGACGCCGCCTGCGAGAATGCCGATGGATTCCATCTTCTGGGCGTGGCGAAGCTGTTCTTCGGTGCGCTTGAGCGCGTCCTCGGCATGTTTTTGCTCGGTCAGGTCCAGGAGAAACGCGATCACGGAATCGTCTTCGAGCCGCGCGCCGCCCGCGAGCACTGGGACGCGAGTGCCGTCACGACGAGTGATTTCCTTTTGCCACGGTCGAACAATGCCGGTGTTTTTGAGCTCCGCGAATGCCGTTGCGCTCGCGGATTGCCAGTCCGCCGGCGTGCCGCGGTCCCAGCCGATCGTTCCGGCCTCGAGGTCGTTGCGGTGCGCGTCGATCAGTCTGAGGTATGCGTCGTTTGCTTCGTGAATGGGACCCAGCAGCTTGCCAACCGCGATTCCGATGATGCCGGACTCCGCGAGCCGCCGCAAACGAACTTCGCTTCTCTTCAACGCCTCCTCGGCGCGTTTTCCTGCGCGACGTGTTTCGTGCTCGCGGATCTCGCGCTCGATGGCGGGGATGAGGCGCGCGAGCCGGTCTTTCAGCAGATAGTCGTGCGCTCCGTGCCGCATACCCTGTACGGCCGTATCTTCGCCGACCGTACCGGAAACAATGATGAATGGAATGTCCGTGCCGGTGCTGTGCAGCACCGATAGCGCTTCGAGCGCGCTGAAGGTGGGGAGGGACCAGTCGCTCAGGACAACGTCCCATGTTTTCGTCTCGAGGGCGTTGCGCATTTCGGCGGCCGTTTCGACCCGCGTCCAAACAATTTCGTGTTCAGAACGATTGAGCTCGCGCAGGATCAGCTTGGAGTCCGTGGGCGAGTCCTCGACCATCAGGATACGAATGGGTTTGCCATGCATTGACCCGTCGCCGGGTACGGCGGCGGGAATCACCTTCCGATTTCGTTCGCTGAGACGCGCATGGCTCCGAGGGTGTTGGCCGGTGCGGCGCCTTTGTTCCAGTAAAGGAGGTGTCCGGCGGGCGTGACCGCGACAAGCGCGCCGGCGACACCGTCGGCGAAATCCTGAGAAGATACGGATGCGAGTTGTTCGTGCATCGACCCAAATGTTTGCGAACCGCGGGCCCTCACCGAGGGTACACGCGAACGACGGTGGGCGTCCCGAATAGTAACGCCAGAAGCGCCGGCACGCCATATGAGTTTACTCGTGTGCGAATCTCAATTGTTGATGAACTCTAATGTTGCTCCGCCTGGGATTCGGATGGCTTAGAGGCAGGCATCGCGGTCATTCCGAGTGTGCTCCATTCAAGCTGAGCAGACGACGCATCGCCGAGCGATGCAAACATCCGAACACGCACAGGCGACGAGGCTCGTTCTCTCCAAACGTGCAAAAGGGCGCGGAAGCGTGCGTAGGCGCCTCCTCTCCGCCAAGCGGGGCACGACCGTTGCCAGTTCTCTGCCTATCTCAAACTGGAGCAGTCCGATGGGAACGGTCGAAAACCTCTCGAGCCAAGAAGCGGTCGACAAAATCAAACACGTGGCAGAGCATGAGATCGCAATGCTCTGCACGTTTACGACAGATGGGCGCATCCATCCGCGCCCGATGGGCACGCAGGGCGTCGATGCCGACGGGACGCTCTGGTTCATGAGCAAACGCAACAGCACCAAGAACCAGCAGATCGACAACCACAAGAAGGTTCAGCTCATCTATTCGGTCAGCGGCAAATCGGAATATCTATCGCTGGACGGCTCCGCCGAGATCCTCCGCGACCAGCGCAAGATCGACGAGCTCTGGAATCCATTCGCGAAGACGTGGTTCACCAACGGCAAGGAGGACCCCGACATCACACTGATCCGCGTCATCCCGCGCGACGGCTATTACTGGGACACCAAGCACGGGAAGATGGTGTCTCTCGCGAAGATCGCCGTCGGTGCGATGACGGGAAAAACGATGGATGACGGAGTGATGGGGCGGTTAAGCCCGTAGCTGAGGCGGCCGTCTCGCCTTGGTTGCTTGTTCGTATGCGAACACCCAGCCGAGTAAATCGCCGTCCCTCCAGCGGCGAGCCGAGAACTCGATGTTGAACGGCAGTCCGCTTTCATAGAACCCCGCGGGAACGGACACCGCGGGCACGCAAATCTCGTTGACCCACCCAGTCTTGCTGTGCGGCCCGCCGATCCGACCGCCCGCGGTGAGCTCCGCGATCTCATCGGTCGGCGGCATCTGGATAGCGGGATAGACGAGACCGTCGAGATGAAATTTGTCGAGCGCGGCCTCGTACGCGGCAAGCGCGCGCCGTTGCGGCTCCCACAACGTCGACTCGGCGGTTGGATCGCTCGCGACAGGACGTGCCGGCTGCGGGGCGGGGGCAGGCGCGTCGCCCGCCCGACCCCGACCGCCGGCATCGGTCGCGCCGCGGACAGTCGCGGGCATTTGTGCACCGACTGCGATCGCATACTCAGCGGTTGAGTGATAGTACTTGGGGCCGAATTCGCGGAGGAATATTTCGGTGCCTTCACCAACCCACGGACGTGTACTCATCGTTCGTAAGACGTCATTGAAGCTCGCATCGAGCAGCGTGTCGTCGAGAACGACCGTTGCGCCAGCGCTGCGCAGACCGTCGAGCGCCTTCATGAACGCCGCCCGTGTTTCTGGTTGCAGCGGCGTTCCGCCCGGCGATCCCGACGCCCCGGGCGCGTCCATCATGAACGCCGGCACACCAAACCGTTTTCCGTTTAGCGAACGCGGGTTTAGATATTTGACATACGGCCCGCTCTGGCGAAGCGACGCCGTTCCTTTCGTTCTGAAATCGAGCGGATCCTCTCCGGTCATGACGTCGAGCGCGAGCACGGCGTCGGCGGTCGTGCGGGCGATGGGGCCGGTGTTGTCGCGCAGCCAATCGAGCGGTTGAATGCCGGCGATGCTGACGAGTCCGCGCGTGGGAAGAATTCCGACGACAGAACTCGTTGCAGCCGGCATCCGGATGGAGTTCGCCGTGTCAGTACCGGTCCCGAGCACGCAAAGATTCGCCGTGACCGCGGTGACGGTTCCGCCAGACGATCCGCCTGGGCTGTATCGCACGTTGTAGGCGTTGCCGGTTCGGCCGTACGCCGTGCTGAAGTTGGTATCGCTCGCGGCGAAGTCGGGCATGTTGGTTTGCGCGAGGATGACGGCGCCGGCCGCGCGGAGCTTTGCGACGACGTGTGCATCCTTAGGGGCGATCAGTTCGAGGCCGGGGACCAGGTAGCCGTACCACCCCGCGCTCGTGACGAGGCCTTGGACGCTCGTGTTGGACTTGATGACGATCGGAACGCCCCAGAGCGCGCCGCTCGCGCCCGCCTTGCCTTTGCCGTCGAGGGCGGCGGCGGTCGCCAGCGCTCCCCGCGTGTCGACGTGTATGAGAGCTCTATATACAGGATTGTATCGCTTGATTCGGTCGAGATACCAATGCGTGACCTGGGAGACCGTGTATTTCCTGGCGTCGTACAGCCTGTGCAGCTTCGCCACCGTCACCTCGAGCAGGTCGTCGTCCATCGCGGCGGCCGAGATCGCACTGGGTGAACGATCCGCGACTACCGTTTCCGGGGTCGCGAAATGCCTCGTCGCCGCTGGGGAGAAGCCGGCAATGAGGGGAAGTGATGAGATCGCGGCTCCGCCGAGGAAATCGCGGCGGTTGATTCGCTTGGTCATGAGGCAGCACCGATGGTGAGGGTTCGAAGCAGGAGAATCGCGCCGATACCTGGAATCGTCCAGAGGTTGCGCGCGCGACGGCATCGGTCGGCGCGGCGACGATTGCGTGCGACGATCCGGTTGCGATAAAAGTCCGTCCTCGTCTCAGCGGATCTCGGACGAAAAAAACCGCGGACCCTGCGCCAAGATTCAGCTGGGTCCGCGGCGTTTCGTGCTACGAGGCCCTACTGAGCGTCGCCATCGTGGTCGCGATCACCGCTGGCTGCCTTTGCGCCTGCAGCGCTGATTTCCACTGTGTCCTTCGGCCATTCGCGCGGGGCGACTTGCGCCGCTTGCGTCGCCAAAACTCGGAACGCGGTGCTGGAGTGCCGCGCTGTCGCGATGGCGCCTACTGGTGAAATTTGCATAAGCCTCCGTCTGGTTGTGTCTCGAGTTTCGACAACCATCCGGAGCCCGACAGCATGACGACTTCGAACTGCAATATTATGTGTCGGGCACTCATCGTTTCGACAATGCGATGTATTGATTCGTGGCTAGCCATGCCGAGTCCATCGCGCATTGCCTTATGCTTTCCGCCGGCGGCGAGCAAACCCTGCGAGTCCGATCAGGCCTGTCGCGGTGAACATGATCGACGCGGGTTCCGGCGTAATCGACGTCTCGATGAAATCCGCGTTAGCAAAGACGGGCGCGAACGCGTGCAGCGAACCGAAGCTGTCGAACGGGCGAGCCGGATCGGCGACAAACGGCACGCACGTTCCCGGCGGGGACGCGGGGGCGCACACGTACGTACTAAACGACGTCACGCCTGCGATCTTGCCGTCGACGAACAATGGACCGCCTGAATCGCCCTCCGACGTTGCAGCTTCCGTGAGGAGGCCCGTGTCGCACACGATGCCGAGCACGCAGAGGGTGTCAAACTTTCCCGCGGGGTCGTCGAAATCGGTGTAGATGTCGAGATAGTCGTCGTACGCGTGGTCGCCCGCGATGTAATCGACCTCGTTCGTCCCCCAGCGGCGTCCGTAATCGAAACCGGTCGCGCCAGTGCCGCCCCCGTACGTGCCAAAACCGACGTTCGTCGCAAGCGCGCCTAGCGGAATACCGGTGTACAGCTCGTAGGTCGGAATCCAATCCGGCAGATCCGACGCGAAGTCGATAACTGCAACGTCGGTGCCGAGGTACGTCGCCGGATTATTGAAGCCGTCCCAGAGCGGATTCACGACGATCTGCGATGCGTCGGGCGTGTAATACCAGTTTGGTGAACCTTCGACGGAGCCGGGGCCGAGGAAGCGCGCGAACGCGGAGCCGGATGTGCTGAGCAATGCGCCGGTGTTGTCGTTGGTGACGCAGTGCGCGGCAATGAGCAGCGACCGGAGGCCAATGCGCGACGCGGTGCACGAGAAGATGTAGCCCGCGAGGTCTGGATCGGGAATGATGAAGTTGCCCACACCGTTGAAATTGATTCCGTCGGGCGTCGTGAAGTTGTACGTGTTCGCAAGC
Organism: Gemmatimonadaceae bacterium; assembly: GCA_039924785.1. Taxonomy (GTDB): domain Bacteria; phylum Gemmatimonadota; class Gemmatimonadetes; order Gemmatimonadales; family Gemmatimonadaceae; genus JAQBQB01. The sequence goes on from JBDTAE010000339.1 coordinate 35,602, forward strand.
GACGGATCGGGCAAGTGAGAACCCGCAGGAGGCGCATCGGCGCGAACGATATCGGGGCGCGGCGCCGCGAGCTGGGCTCCGCCAATCGACATGCTCTGCGACGTGGGCTGTGCCGCTAAGAGTCCCGGCACGGCGAGTGCGGCGGCTGCGGCAATACTCGACAAGAATCTAATGGCGTTCGGCATACCACCTCACGGGAGCAGCCCGCCGCCTTTTTGGTCGCGGGCCAAGTCTTGAGTGAGGGGAGCCGCATCGCCCCCGCACGTTCGGCCCTAGAATGGCAGAGGTCTGGCGGCTCCGCAAGCCCGCCACGACAAATCGCCTATTCAAGAACCGTGGTACGGCGTTCGGCCGCTAGCGACCCATGGTCACGACGACCTGATGGCGCACGCCGTCATCCCGTAGAGGTATGGTGTGAGCGGGTACGACCGCGCCGTCGACCTCGACGCGGCTCACACCCCCGGATATTCCAGCGGGATTTCTGATCTCGATGGCGTACATGGTGTTGCCGAAACGATAGTCGAGCCCAAACTCGCTCCATGTCGCCGGAACGCACGGCTCGATGGTCAGCGCGTTGCCGCGTTTTGTGAATCCGAGAATCGTTTCGATCGCGACGCGATAGTTCCAGCTCGCGGAGCCGGTGTACCACGTCCACCCCCCGCGCCCGACGTGGCCCGCCGCCGTGTAGATGTCCGCACATACCGCGTACGGTTCCACCTTGTATCGCTCGACATCGGCCGACGACCGACTGTGGGTCAGGGGGTTGAGCATTTCAAAGAACTCAAATGCCCGATCTCCATCACCCAAGAGCGCGGTGGCCATCGCCGTCCACTCGGCGGCGTGCGTGTACTGAGCGCCGTTCTCTCGAACTCCGGGAACGTACCCTTTGATGTATCCGGGGTCGTGGGTCATGTGATCGAATGGTGGCGTCAGTAGCTTGATCAAGCGTGCGTCGCCATCCACGAGCCGTTCACCCAATGACTGCATCGCGCGACGCATGCGATCCGGGGCGCCAGCGCCGGACATCACCGACCAGCTTTGCGCAATCGCGTCGATTTGACATTCCTCATTCGCGGACGAGCCAAGCGGAGTGCCGTCGTCGAAGAACGCCCGGCGATACCACGCGCCGTCCCACCCGTCGCGCTCGATCGCGATCGTATAGGTGTCCGCGCGCTGCCGCAGACGAGCGGCGACGTCGTCTTGCGCTCTGGCCGCCGCGTGATCGGCGGTGCGACGCAGCGTCGCGACCAGAAACCATCCGAGCCACACACTCTCGCCCTTGCCCTCGATCCCGACGCGATCCATTCCGTCGTTCCAATCGCCGCCGCCGATGAGCGGAAGTCCGTGCGCCCCGGTCGTGCACGCGCGGTCGAGCGCACGCAGGCAATGCGCGTAGAGCGTGGCCGTCTCGGCGGTCACGGCCGGCTTTTCGTAGGAGTCGTGTTCGCCAGGTTCGAGAGGGCGTTGGTCGAGGAAGGGAATCTGTTCATCCCAAACCCCCGTGTCGCCGGTGACGCGCACGTAATGGTCGACGGTGAACGGAAGCCACACGAGATCATCCGAGAAACGCGTGCGAATGCCGCGGCCGCTCGGCTCGTGCCACCAGTGCTGCACGTCGCCTTCCGTGAACTGACGCGCCGCGGAGCGCAGCAAATGCGCGCGTGCGACACCCGGTTCGGCATATACGAATGCCATGCAATCCTGCAGTTGATCGCGGAAACCGAACGCGCCGCTCGATTGATACAGCGCGGAGCGCGCCCACATCCGGCAACTGAGTGCCTGGTACAACGACCAGCGGTTGGCCATCGCGTCGAACTCCGGTGCCGGCGTGCGAACCACGATCGTCGACAACCGTCGCTCCCACGCACCGACGGACTCATCGAGCGCTGCGTTCGCCTGTTCCGCGGTTCCATAGCGTGCGATGAGAGATCTGGCATCGTCGTCGCCGCCTCCAGCGCCGAGGAGCACGATCACATCGCGCGATTCTCCGGGCGCGAGCGAGATGGAACACTGCAGCGCGGCACACGGATCGATCCCCGCGCCGGTTGCCCCGAGCAACCGGGGACGCTCGAGCGCCGCGGGGCAACAGAGATCACCGTTGCGGCCGAGAAACTCTTCGCGGTCCGCGGTGTAGCTCGTGACCTGCTCGCTGATCGACGAAAACGCCACGCGTGACGCGAAATCGTCCGCGAAGAAATTGCTGGCGAATACCGCGCCGGTCGCACCGTCGCGCCGGCTGAAGATCTGATGTCGCGTATGCTCCCGCTGCGCGCCGAGCGTGAGTTCGACGTAGCTCGTGAGCGTGAGTCGTCGCGGGCGGCCGCTTGTGTTGGTGATCCGGAGCCGCGAGATCTTCACCGCGTCCGACACCGGTACGCCAACCGCGAGCTCGGTCGTGATCCCGTCGCGTTCATGTGAGAACGTCGTGGTCCCCGGAGCGTGTCGAACGATGTACTCGTGGTCAGAATCGCCGATAGAGTCGGACGGACCTGGCGTCGGCGTCCAATGCCGATGGCGCTTCGTGTCCTCGTCGTCCTGGAGGTACAGCACCTCGCCGAGCTGGTCGGACACGGGATCGTTGTGCCACGGCGTGAGTCTATAGAAGTAGCTGCTTTCGACCCACGTGAATCCGCCGCCGCGTTCCGTGATGCAGAACCCCGCGTTCGGGTTAGCGATGACGTTGATCCACGGTGCTGGCGGAACGCATCCGCCGCTGACACGAATCTCGTAGGCTCCGTCGGACGTGAGCCCGCCGTATCCGTTTTCATGGTTCGGTGCCGTGCTTCGCGCAACCGAGCCGGCGGATGGCCGCGCGGCGGGCGTAATGAGACGGCCGGGGGCCTCCGACACAGCGCGCTCGTCCGACAAGCTCAACGAGGGTGCGCGGAGGCTCAGATCCGCACCGTCGCAAACGATCTGCACGCGCGCCGTCGCGCGCAGCATTCGAATATCCTCATCGGATATGACGTCGGTTCGCCGAATGAAGACGCCGCCGGGTTTGTCGAGCCCGAAACCTTCCGTCGACGCGATGACGATCGAATGCAGCTGGTCCTGAAAGTCCTGCCGGTAGCTCGCGGCCTTCGTATCGAGGATCACGAGATCGGCGGTGATCCCCTTCGTTCTCCAATATTCGTGCGCGGTGAGCAAATGGCGAAGCGTATCCAAGCCAGCCTCGTCGTCGATGGTCGCGACGACGATCGGCCAGTCGCCGGAAATTCCGTGCGCCCACAGCGCCGGCTGCCCGCGCCGATTTTCCGCGCGCTCATACGCCGAAGCGCGCAGCTCTTCGTTCGGATAGATCAAGGCGGCGGCGAGCTCCTGAAAGAGCGTCGCCTGAGCGGGCGTGATGTCGCGATCCCTGAGCTCGACCTGCGCCTCGGTGCCCGCAAGCGAGATCGCGCGCTCGGACGCGTGGAGATCGCCATACCGGCCGGCGCAATCGAGGGTTTCATTGCGCGTTTCGCCGACGAGGGTGGTGAACGCCACCTTTGCCGAGCGTCCCGGTTCGACGCGTACGCGGGCGCGAATCGAGACGATGGGGTCGAGCGTCGCTCCCACGGTTCCGCTCAGCGTCGCACCGAGGTCGGCCGCTCGCGGAGAACGTGTCGAGCGTCCGCGTCCGACGAACTTCGCGCGATCGGTCTCGTAGCTCAGCTCTCCGATGCGTTCCGGGCCGGTCGCTACGACATGCGCGCACCACTTCCGCGTTTCTTTGGCCGATCGCGGGCGACGGCTCGCGAGCAGCGCGGCGTTCGCGTCCACCCACTCGGTCTCGATGAACAAATTCTGAAACGCTGGATGCGCGCGATCGGCGTCGGGATCGGTGAGCACGACCTCGGCGTAGCTGGTGACGTCGACGTCGCGCGGCATGTCCGACCGGTTCGTGACGGTCACCACGCGGACCTCGGCGCGGTCGCGCGGGAGGACAGCAATCTCTAATTGCGTCTCGATGTCGCCGTCTTTGCGGCGAAATACGGCGCGATCAGTTGCGAAGGTGACGTCGTACGTGTCGGCAAGAACCGCGGTGGGCTGATGTGTGGCAGACCAGGCGTGACCAGTGGTCACGTCGCTCAGGTAGATCCATTGGCCGGTGTCGTCGCGCGTGGCATCGGCGCGCCAGCGGTTGACGGCCATTCCCCC